>CALMFJ010000047.1 GCA_937862865.1 uncultured Pseudomonadota bacterium
TCTCCATTAAAACCTTTAGTGCCTGAAGTCTCTGATCGATCTCTTCACGGGGCGTATATTTCATGCACTCCGCTCACTTATCCTTCCATACTGCCTTTCTCTTCTCCATGAATGCGCTGATGCCTTCGTTTGCATCCTCAGTCTTCATGCACCCATCGAGATAAATGATTTCCGACATTCTCAAGGCTTCGAGGAAATTGACGTTGAGCCCCGCCTTGATGGCGCGTTTGGTCCACATGGCCACCGGCCGGCTCTGGTTTAAGAAGCCCTGCATGAACTTCTCGGCTTCCGCCTTGAAATTCTCGACAGGGAGCACAACATTGACAAGGCCCATCTGCTTCGCTTCCTGCGCGCCGATGATCTTGCCGGTGAGGAGCAGCTCGTATGTGTTCTTGAGACCGATGATCTTCGGGAACCACGCCGCGGCGATCGGGGGGAATACGCCGACAGCGATCTCGGGCTGGCCGATCTTCGCCTTCTCGGACGCGATGACGATATCGCAGAAGCTCATGAGCTCGCATCCGCCGCCGAGCGACCTGCCGTTGACGAGCGCCACGGTTGTGCAGTCAAGCTCTTCCATGACCCTGAACATGCGGTGGAAGATCTCGATCATATCGAGGACCTTGTCTTCCGTATGGTCGGCAACGTCAACGCCGTCGCAAAACGCCTTTTCCCCGGCATGATCGAAGACGAGGAGCTGGATCGTCGGGTCCTTCTTGACATCCATGATCGCTTCGACGATTTCCCTCATCATGAGGATCGTCAGCCAGTTCGATACCGGCTCATTGAGCGTGATCGTGGCGACCTTGTTCTTTTTTTCAAACGTGATGTGTGTAAAGGCCATTGTGGTACCTCCTTATTCAAAAAAAATAGGGGGGAGTGACTCCCCCCTATCGTATGCCGGCTTATTACTTCGCCTGCGGTTTGCCGAGCACCTGTTCCATGTACTCGTCGCTGTTGAGAGCGCCCTGTGCGATGAGCTGGCGGTTCTTGATGAAGTCGATGGTGTCCATACCGGTGATCCTCTTCGTGTTGAACGCGCCGAATCCGAGGTATGCCTCGCCCATCATGTTGGTGGCCAGCCAGTACCTGTGGTCGTTCTTGATCTGGTCCCAGAAGAATTTCTTTTTCTGGCGGATACCGTCGATGGATTTCATCAGGCATCCCGGGAAGAGGTTGGCGAAGACCCACATGATCCTGTTGGTCTCTGCATCGAGAAGTGCGAAGTCGTAGTCGTTGTTTTTCAGTTTTTCCTGTACCCATGCCCTGGCGTCTTTTGCTTCCTGGCCTGACTTCGGTTCGCCGTACACGATCTCGCCGTCTTTAACATACGAATCGGTGATGACCTGCGGGTTCCGTACCCAGGCGCCCTTGTCGTCTTTCAGGACGGGGATTGCCTTGGAGATGAGGTTCTTGGCTTTCATCTTGTATGCTGACCACATCTCGCAGCTTACGCAGTTCCACATTGCATCTTCTGCACTGAGGTACCACGGGAGGAAGTCGGAGGCGCCGCCGACAGGGGCTGAACCATGCCTCGGGCCTGCCTGACCGAAGATCGCAAGGTCTGATGCGATCGCGATGTCGCATGCAAGGCCGATCTCCTGGCCGCCCGCAACCCTCATGCCGTTTACGCGGCAAACAACCGGTTTCTTGCACATAAGGATGCTGTCGACCATGTTGTTGAAGAGTTCCATGTATGAGCCGTATTCTTCCGGCCTCTTGCTGTAATATTCTGAATATTCTTTCGTGTTGCCGCCGGTGCAGAATGCGTTCGGGCCGGTGCCTGTGAAGACAACGCCGACCACTTCACGGTCTGTGGAGGAGTTCTCGAAGCCGGCAATGACGCCCTTGACCATCTCGGTCGTGTAGGAGTTGTACTGTCCCGGGTTGTTGAGCCTGATCCATGCTACGTACAGGCCGGGGATCACATTGCCCTTCGGGTCTGTCAGGGGCTTTCTTTCGTACACCACGCAGGGGGCTTCAGTTCCCCACCACTGTGTCGAGTGCCTGTTGTGGTCTTTCAATCCATTTTCTCTTGGTACCCATTCTAATCCCATACTATTCCTCCTAAAGTTTTTGTGATGAACCCTAAAAATCAGGTGTCAGGACAACGCGTTTCGCAGGCGAGCCTGCTTTGTGGATCTCGTCAAATGTTGCCGCGATGGTGCTCATCGGCCGTACTTCAACGAACGGGTCGATCTGGATCTTCTTGCTGAGGACCATGTCGAGCACGATCGGGTAATACTCGGGCAGACAGCCCCATGTGCCGATGACTTCGGCGTCGAAGGCCATCAGTTTCGAGAACATGTATTCGCTCTTCGCCATGCCGAAGCCGACGAGGATGAGTTTGCCGACGAAGGACAGAAGGTCGAGGGCAAGTTCCTGACCGGCCTTGGAACCGGTAACTTCAAATATCTTCCATGATGTGTTGGGAAGGCCGTTGGCCTTGCAGTAATTCCTCCACTCGCCGACTACGTCTTTGTTCGTCTTGTCGAGTGTTGAGATCGTCATGTCGCAACCATAGTCGAGGGCCCTTTTCAGCTTGTCGGGGTTCCGGGCGATGCCGATAACGGTCTTCGCGCCGAGCGCTTTCAGGGTCTGGGCCATGTAGACGCCCACGCCGCCGGTCGCGCCGATGACTATGCAATTATCGCCGGGCTGTACGTCTGCTCTCTTACTTGCCTGGTACGGGGTCGTAACGGCGTCGGCAACGACTGCCAGCTGTTCCAGTTTATAGCCTTTTTTGTCCCGGACAAGGCAGAGGTCGACTGAGGGGACGACGATATGGCTTGCAAAGCCGCCCCAGTAGCCGATCGAGTTGCCGGGCATCTTCTGGAAAAGGCACCTGTTGCCCCTGCCGGTCTTGCACAGGTCGCACTGACGGCATGGCATAACGGCCGGGATGATAACTTCTTTCCCGACCCATGCCGGATCGCCCGCGATAACGGTACCGGCAATTTCGTGTCCGAGGGCCAGCGGGGGTTTGCTGACGGTCGGTACGCCATCATAGAAATAGCCAAGGTCGGTGTGGCATACGCCGCACCCGGCGATCTCGACGAGAACTTCGCCGGCCTTCAGTTCGGGGACCGGGACTTCCGCGATCTCCAGCTTGCCCGGCGTGGTTTCCTTGGTCTCTCTGTTAAACACGGTCGGTTGGACCATCTGCCACTGTTTTATTGTTTTCGGCACTTCTCCCATTACAATACCTCCTTATATATTTGAGTGAAAACTGCACACCTCCTTGAATCTTACGTCATTCCGTAACCGCCGTCGACGCACAGAAGCTGGCCCGTGATATAGCGGGCATCATCGGAAGCAAAAAATACGAACGCCGGTGCGACATCTTCCGGGTCCGCATATCTTCCGAGAAGGATACGCTTTGTATAGATCTCTTTCAGTTTCTCATCGGTCGATATTGTATGGGTCATTTCTGTCGTTACAATACCGAGGGAGATGACATTGGCCGTGACATTGAATTTTGCAAGTTCTCTCGCCATTGATTTGGTCATGGAGATGACCCCGCCCTTGGCGGCGCTGTAGTTGATCTGGCCGATCGTGCCGACCACACCGGCGACCGATGTGACGTTGACGATGCGTCCGTAGCTCTGCTGCATGAAATACTTCGATGCGGCCTTGGCCATGAGCCACGGGCCCCTCATCTGAACGTTGACGACCTCGTCCCAGGTCTCGACGCTCATCTTATGCATCATCGACGGCTTGGAAATCCCGGCGTTGTTTATGATGATATGGACGGAGCCGAATGCCTCGGCGCAGGTCTCGACGATCTTCTGCGCATCCGCTTCCGTTCCGACATCGCCTTTCACGGCGACTGCCTTTCTTCCCATTCCCTTGATGATCTCGACGACCTCATCCGCGGCTTTCTGGTTCCCGGCATAGTTAACAACGACATTCGCCCCCTCCTGTGCGAATGCGACGCTGATCGCCCGCCCCACGCCTCTTCCACCGCCCGTTACAATTGCGTTCTTGCCCTCTAACTTCATAACGGCCTCTCCTTTTCGTCATTTTGTACAACCAAAGACTTCTTCAAGATACTTCAATTGTGAAAAATTTTATAAACTTAATATTATCTTTGAGACAGTATCTATGTCAAGACAAAAAGTCTTAATATTAAGGAAGTACGGCTGCGCTGGCGCCGCCCTTGCACCCTCCCCGCAGGACACTGTTAACCATCTGGTCAAAAAGGTGAATTGTTTGCAATAATTAAGGGGCGTGCGGCATGATTTTAGCTTGAAAAACGTGCCCGGATGGGGAAGACTTAGGAATACAGGCGATGGGCGATGGGCGATGGGCAATAGGAAAACCTTAATTCCCTGGTTTTTTGCCTGTCACCCATTGCCTATAGCCTATCGCCCATCTTTTCAGGAGGTTTTTTATGCCCGTTGTGCTGGAATCTGTGAAAGACGATGTTTTTACGATCACGCTGAACAGGCCGGACAGGAAAAATGCGATGGATTACGACCTTCTGGCCGGTCTTTACGAAGCGATGAAGAACGCCGCCCGGGAGAAAACACCCTTTGTCGTTATAAGGGGCTCGGGCGGGGCCTTTTGTTCGGGCGGTGACATCATGGCCTTCCGGGAGGCCGAAGATGCCGAGGCGCTCATCGATGCGGAGGCTGGTGTCTTGAACGAAAGCATCAAGGCTATACGCAACATCCCGTCCGTCGTCATCGCCGTCGTGGAGGGGGTTGCCGTCGGTGCGGGGGTCGGGCTCGCGCTCGCCTGCGACCTGTCGATCGCGACGAAAAAGACCATCATGAACATGGGTTACCGGCGGATAGGGCTTACGCCCGACGGGGGCGGCAGCATCTTTCTTCCCCGTATCGTCGGCGCGAAGCTCTTCGGCGAGATGTACCTCCTGTCCCGGAATATTACCATGGACGAGGCGAAATCCCTCGGTCTCGTCAATATCGTCTGCGACGATACGGAAATTGACGGTGAACTCGACAAGCTTCTCCGTTCATTGCGGGCCCTGCCGATGGAAACCATCGCCAATTACAAGGACCTCGTCAACCGGTGCCTTTTCTTCGGCCTCGAGACACATCTTGACCGGGAACGCCGGTATGTCGCCGAATTCGCGTCCAAACCCCTGTTTAAGCAGAGATTGGACGAGTTTTTCAGTAAAAAATAAACCGTGAAGCCGTACAGGTCATGAACGCGCTCTATCTTATCGCAATAGCGGCGTATATCGCGATCCTCTGGATGACGGGGATCCTCGTCACGCGCAGGTCACGGTCGTCCGATGCGTACCTTGTCGCGTCGCGCGGCCTTTCCGTCCCGTTTATCGCGGTCCTCATCGCCGGCACATGGATAGGCGGGGTTTCCATTGTCGGCATGGCGCAGGGGTCTTTTATCCATGGCCTGTCCGCATTGTGGTTCCAGGCCGGGATCTGGATCGCCATGTTCGTGACCGCGGCGCTGCTAGCGCGGGTGCTGGGCGGGAAGAAGACGTATTCGATCCTCGACGTCGTCGGGGGCCTGTACGACCGCAAAACGACGAGACTTGCCGGCATCCTTCAACTCGTCTTCTCGATCTGGATCGTTACGATGCAGATCGTCGGAGGGGGCGCTATCCTGTCCGTTCTCACGAACCGCGCGATCTCCTATAATCAGGGCATGGCCCTCACCGCGATCGTTTTCACGCTGTACAATGTCATGGGAGGGTTTGTCGCGACGGCGTATACCAACCTGATCCACATCTGCGCGATCGTCTTCGGCATCTTTCTGGGGGGTATCTACGTTATTTTTTCGACCGGGGGCCTTGAGGCGATGGCGCAGTCCGGCCATTACTATACGGTCTTCGGCGATCTCGGGGCGTCCCAGGCCTTAAGCTGGTGCTTCATCAACTTCACCCTCGGCGTCCTCGCCCAGCCTGTTATTAACACGGCGGCATCCGCGAAGACGCCGGGTGAGGGAAGGAAGGGGATAATCATAGGGAACCTGATCGCCATACCGGTCGTCATCATGGCGGCATTGTGCGGGATAATAGCGAAATACCGCTTTCCGGGGATAAATTCGCTTGCCGCCCTGCCGTCGCTTCTTGCGATCGTTCCTCCCTTTGTCGGAGTCTTCTTTCTCATAAGCATGTGGGCGCCGCTCATGAGCTCCGGTTCCCCGTTCCTCATGGGGGCAACGACGCTCGCGGTGAAGGGGTACCTCGCGCCCCTGTTCAAGATCGAAAATGACAGGCGGGTCCTTTTTGTATCGCGCCTGACCACGCTCGCGATAGGCGGCCTGTCACTCGTCCTCGGGTTCTTCGTGAGGGAGATCTTGCGCGAGGTCACATGGCTTGCAGTTTTCTTGAGCTCGATCGTCTACATTGTCTTCGCGGGGTGGTTCCTGCCCGGGATCAGGAGCGCTTTCGCGTTCGCGGTGCTCCTGGGGACGGTCGTTATCGTCGCGGCTTCATTTATCTTTGGCCTTCACAAAGTGGTCCACCCGTTGTGGCCTGTCACGGCCTGCGCAATCATGGTCATGAGCGCCGGTTTCTTCGCGCGCAGGAAATAGGCCGGGTAAGGTTTTATGCAAGGATGAGAAGATCAGCCGAAAGGATCATTTTCTGCTTGTCATTCTTCCTGACAATTATTAGAATCCCATAGATAATCCAAAAAAGCCAGGGAGGGCAGCATGAGTCCAAACGTCACCGAAAAAACATCAACCGGGATGCAACCGAACGTGGAAGGGCTCCTTTGTTATCTTGTTGGTTTTGTTACGGGGATCGTGTTCATGGTCATCGAAAAAGAAAGCAAATTCGTGAGGTTTCATGCCATGCAATCGATCTTTGTATCCGGCGGCCTCTTCGTGGCGCAGATCATTCTCGGCTTTGTCCCTTATATCGGATGGGTCATCAGCATATTGCTGAGCTTACTGGGATTGATCCTCTGGATAGTTCTCATGATGAAAGCATATCAGGGTGAACTGTACAAACTTCCCGTAATAGGGGATATAGCTGAAAAACAGATCCAGAACTAAGCCGCAGACATGATGGATTTCCAGACGACAGGGGAGTTTTGTTTTTCCGTTCCTGTTTCTTTCGGCGTTCCCGGGGATACGGGATGAGCCTTTCCCGGCAGCGGATCGCTGATGTTATTCTCAAACCGGGCACGGGGTGGACGGAAATAAAGAATGAAAAGCTTCCGGCGAAAAAACTTTTCGTCACGTATGCCCTGACACTGGCAATAGTGCCGGCCGCGGTGCAGTTCATAAAGATGTCCGTCATAGGTACGGCTTTGCTGGGCCTTCGTTTCCGGGTCCCGGTCGCGGTCGGGCTGGTCCACGCGTGCCTGTATTATGTGCTGAGCCTTGCCGGGGTGTTCGCCCTCGCATCCTTGGTCTTTGCCCTCGCCCCTTCCTTCCGTTCACGGAAGGACTTTGACCTTGCTGCCAGTCTGGCAGTATTTTCCGTAATACCCGCCTGGCTGGGTGAAGTCCTGATATTATTACCGTATATCGGGTTTATATGGGTCTTCGTAGCTCTCTGGGGCCTTGTTCTTTTGTACCTCGGGCTTCCCGTCGTGATGGAAACCCCCCGGGACCAGCTCCTGATGTACTTTATCGTCATAATGATATCGGGGTTTGTCATCATCCCTCTTGTGTCGATCATACCCAACCTGTTCTTTCCCGGGCTTCCGGCCCTCTAACCGGGCCTGCGTTTCAAGAAAATAATGGTTTGAGTTTGCGGCGATGGTGGGATATGATTATGCTCCTTTAAGAAGACTTCGGCATCGAGACCATGTTGATCGTAAACAACCTTTCCAAAGCCTACGGCACCCAGACGCTTTTCAGGGAGGCGAGCTTTACCGTCGGGACCGGTGAGCGCCTCGGGCTTGTCGGGCGCAACGGTACGGGCAAGACAACCCTTTTCAGGATGATACTGGGGGAGGAGGGGCCGGATTCGGGCGAGATAATCATCCCCCGGGGCTATGAGATCCGGCACCTGTCCCAGCATATTGCGTTTGCTTCGGGCTCGGTGCTCGCAGAGGCGTCGGCCGGCCTTCCGGTCCGCGATGACGGGCGGGACGAGACATACAAGGCCAGGACCGTTCTCGCAGGGCTTGGATTCACGGAGGCCGACCTCGACAGCGACCCGCGAAACTTAAGCGGAGGCTTCCAGGTGCGGCTCAACCTGGCGAGGGTCCTCATCTCCGAACCCAGGATGCTGCTGCTCGACGAGCCGACAAACTACCTGGACATCGTTTCGATCCGGTGGCTCGTCCAGTTCCTCAAAGGGTGGAAGGGGGAGATGGTCCTGATCACGCACGACCGTGATTTCATGGACTCCGTGACGACCCACACGATGGCCATCCACCGGATGAGGATGCGCAAGATAGCGGGGTCGACACACAAGCTGTACGAACAGATCATCGAGGAAGAGGAGGTCTATGAACAGACCCGCATCAACGAGGAAAAAAAGCGCAAGGAGATAGAGCTCTTCATCAACAGGTTCCGCGCCCAGGCGACGCGGGCACGTTCCGTCCAGTCGCGGATACGCCAGCTCCAGAAAAAGGAGAAGATGGAAAAGCTTTCAACCCTCGAAAATCTCGAGTTTTCCTTCAACGCCGCTCCTTTTCCGGGCCGGTGGCTCCTCGAGGCTGACGGCGTGGGGTTTTCCTACCCGCAAGGCCCCGACCTCATCCGCGGCCTTAACCTGGCGATAAAAAAGCGCGACCGGATAGGGGTCATCGGCAAGAACGGCAAGGGCAAGACGACGCTTCTCAATGTTCTGGCCGGGGTGTTGAAGCCCGTCACCGGGACGGTCACGTACAGCCAGAACATGAAGCAGGGATATTTCGGGCAGATGAATGTCGACCGGCTCGACCCGAACATAACGATCGAGGATGAAATATGGAGTGTCGAACCCTCCCGCAGCAAAACCGCCGTCCGGAACATCTGCGGGGCGATGATGTTCGACGGCGACAGGGCCCTGAAGAAGATAGGGGTGTTGTCGGGCGGCGAGAGAAGCCGGGTGCTCCTCGGCAAGATCATCGCCGAGCCCGCGAACCTCCTGCTCCTTGACGAGCCGACCAATCATCTCGACATGGAATCGATCGACTCGCTCATTGAGGCGCTCAACAGCTTCGACGGGGCCGTCATCATCGTAACGCACAGCGAGATGATACTCGACGCCGTGGCGGAACGGCTCATCGTGTTCGACGGGAACAGGGTAGACGTTTTCGAGGGAAGCTATGAAGATTTCCTTTCGCGGGTCGGCTGGGAGGACGAGGCTGAGCGGGAGGGGGGTGAGGCCGGCAGGGAAGGGGCCCCGGCAAAGAGCGCCCTGAAAAAAGAATCCAAAAGGGTCCGCGCCGATATCATCAACGAGCGCTCCCGGGTGATGTCACCCCTGAAGGCCCGGATCAACGAAATAGAGTCGGCGATCACCTCAGCGGAAAGACAGCTCACCCGTGATAACGAATCCCTCGTCGCCGCCTCCCAACGGGGAGACGGAAAGGCGATCATGGACCTTTCGATGTCCATCCACGAAACAAAAAAACAGATCGACAGCCTCTTCGATGAACTGGAAATGATAACCGTGGAACACGACGCGCTGGCAAGGGAATTTGAGGAGAGATTGCGGGA
>CALMFJ010000048.1 GCA_937862865.1 uncultured Pseudomonadota bacterium
GTAGAACGATCTTTTATGGTCGGGGCGACTGGATTTGAACCAGCGACCTCTTGCTCCCAAGGCAAGCGCGCTAAACCATGCTGCGCCACGCCCCGAACAGCCTCCAGCATATCACAGAAAATATCCCAATTCAATCATTAGGGACGGTTTGCGCGGGGCATACACCGTTGACTTTTGGGTGTTTTAAGCTCACAATATGACGGTTATGATAGGCATATCGAAACTGTATTGCGGTGCCGTCGAGGCGTCCGACCCGCTGCGCTACGGCAGGGAATCTTCCCGGCTTCCCTCGCATCTTCTGCAGTTCTCGCACGACAAGAAACCTGTTGTTGTCTGGAATATGACGAAGAGGTGCAACCTCCGCTGTGTCCACTGCTATGCGTTCGCGGAGGGCGAAGATTACAGGGGGGATGAGCTGTCGACGGATGAGGGCAGGGCGCTCATCGATGACCTGGCGTCTTTCGGGTCTCCGGTGATCCTGTTCTCCGGGGGGGAGCCTTTATTGCGGGAGGACCTTCCCGACCTCATCGACTACGCCGTGAAAAATGGCTTGCGGGCCGTTATCTCGACGAACGGGACGCTGATCACGCCCGAAAGAGCGCGCATATTTGCACGCTGCAGCCTGTCGTACATCGGGGTGAGCCTTGACGGCTTAAGCGAGGTCAATGACGCCTTCCGGGGGGTCCCCGGGGCTTTCGCGAAGGCGATCGAAGGCATCCGGAACGCCCGGGAAGCGGGGATCAAGGTCGGGCTGCGCTTTACCATCAACAAGAGGAATGTCGATGAGATACCGAAGGTCTTCGACCTGCTGGAGAAGGAGAATATACAGCGGATCTGTTTCTATCACCTCGTCTATGCGGGCCGGGGATCGAAGCTTATCGAGGAGGACCTCTCGCACGAGGAAAGCCGACGGGCCGTGAACTTGATCATGGACCGGACGAAGTCCCTGTTTGACAGGGGTTTTTCCCCCGAGGTGCTGACCGTGGACAACCACGCCGACGGGCCGTTCATCTACCTGAGGCTCCTGAACGAGGACCCGCAAAGGGCTTCCGGGGTGCTCGAACTTCTCAGGATGAACGAGGGCAATTCTTCCGGTGTCGGCATTGCCTGCATCGATGAAAAGGGCAATGTCCACGCCGATCAGTTCTGGCGGCACCTGAGTTTCGGCAATGTCCGGGAGCGGCCTTTCAGCGCCATCTGGACGGACCTTGCTGACCCGGTCATGGCAAAGCTCAAGGAAAAAAAGAAACATGTGCACGGCCGCTGTACCGGGTGCAGGTGGCTCGATGTCTGTGCCGGCAATTTCCGCGTCCGGGCCGAGGCGGCGACGGGCGACCTGTGGGGGCACGACCCGCAATGCTACCTGACCGATGATGAAATAGCGTAAGCAAAGACCGGCTGCACGTCCTTTAAGGAGGATACCTATGGATTATCCCATCCATCGCCCGAGAAGGCTGAGGAAGAACGAGCTTTTAAGGGGCATGGTGCGCGAGACCGCTATCTCGCCGGATGCCCTCGTCTACCCTGTTTTTATCAAGGAGATGGATGAGCGGGAGATACCTGTTGACTCCATGCCGGGCATCAGCCAGTTTTCCCCCGATGGTGCCCTCGACGAGGTCGAAGCCGCCCTCAATGCCGGCGTCAAGGCCATCCTCGTGTTCGGGATACCTCAAAAAAAGGATGAGGCCGGCAGCGGGGCGTACGATAAGAACGGGATCGTCCAGCGGGCGGTACGGGGCGTCAAAAGCCGTTTCGGGGACGATATCCTCGTCATTACAGACGTGTGCATGTGCGAGTACACGAGTCACGGCCATTGCGGCGTTATAAAGGACGGCTACGTCGACAACGATGAATCGGTGAAACTGCTCGCCCGGAGCGCCCTGTCGCACGTCCTCGCGGGGGCCGACATGGTCGCCCCGTCCGATATGATGGACGGGAGGATACATGCCGTCCGGGAGATCCTCGACCTTCACGGGGATTACAACATCCCGATCATGGCATATTCGGCCAAGTACGCGTCGTGCCTTTACGGCCCGTTCCGGGATGCTGCGGAATCGGCGCCGCAGTTCGGTGACCGCAGGTCCTACCAGATGGACCCGCCGAACGCGCGCGAAGCCATGAGGGAGATCGAGCTCGATATCGAAGAAGGCGCCGATATCATCATGGTGAAACCGGCACTGTTCTATCTCGACATTGTGCGGGACGCGAAAGAGCGCTTCGATGTGCCCATCGCCGGATACAGTGTCAGCGGTGAGTACGCAATGATACAGCTCGCCGTCCAAAAGGGCTGGCTCGACTACAAAAGGGCGGTCCTCGAATCAACGACAAGCATCCGCCGTGCGGGTGCCGATATCATCATCACATACTTTGCGAAAGACCTGTGCAGATGGGCGAAAGAACATACCCTCTGAGGATGGTGGCGTGGGAGCTCACGCGCAGCTGCAACCTTGCCTGTGTCCATTGCCGCGCGTCTGCCGCCAACGGTCCGCATGAAGGCGAGCTGTCGACCGGCGAGTGCAGAAAGATCATCGACGAGATCGTCAGTTTTTCCACCCCGACGGTGATACTCACCGGGGGTGAGCCCCTCATGCGGCCCGACCTGTTCGATATCGTAGAATACGGAGAGAAAAAAGGCCTGCGGATGGTGATAGCCGTCAACGGGACCCTCGTCGATGAGGATACCGCCCTGAGACTGAAGGATGCGGGCATAAGGAGGGTAAGCCTCAGCGTCGACGGCAGGGACGGGCAGAGCCATGATTCCTTCCGGGGGGTTGCCGGGTCGTTTGATGCCGTCACGAATGCCGCCGGCATCCTTTTGAAGACCGGCCTGCCCTTCCAGATAAATACGACGGTTACCGCGCTTAACGTCAACGAGTTAGACGACATATACTCTCTCGCCAGATCGATCGGCGCCGTTGCGTGGCATGTTTTTCTCCTCGTCCCGGTAGGGAGGGGCAAGGAACTCAAGGGGAAGGAGTTGTCGGCCGGCGATTACGAAGAGGTCCTTCATCATCTGCGCCGGATCGAAACGAAGAACGAACTCGAGATCAAGGTCACGTGCGCTCCGCATTATTACCGGATAGTGGCCGAAGACGGCGGTACCCCCCAGAGTGCCGGATGTCTCGCGGGGAAAAGCTTCATGTTCATCTCCCACCGGGGACAGGCACAGCCGTGCGGCTACCTCGAGATCGATTGCGGCGATGTGCGCCGGGACGGCGTGAAGAAGGTCTGGGAAGAATCCGAAATATACCGCGACCTCCGCGACCTCTCATCCTATCGCGGAAAATGCGGCGGCTGCCGCTACATCCGCATCTGCGGCGGCTGCCGCGCCCGCGCGTACGAGGCGACAGGTGATTACCGGGAAGCGGAACCGCTGTGCTCCTACGGAGCACGGAACGGCTAACGGCTAACGGAAAAAACAACTTACAAAAACTTCTTGTCGGCAGAGTTTTGTTTACACAAAATATAGGGAGAGCTTTGCCTTGTTAGCCGTTAGCCGTTAGCCGTTAGCCGTTAGCCGTTAGCCGTTAGCCGTTAGCCGTCCGCCGTCCATCATTGACATCCCCCCTTTTCATGCTGATATTGTACCGTGGCGTACCTTATTGCCCGAAGGAGAGCATCGTGAATAGATTGGCTAATGAGAGGTCGGCGTATCTCAGGCATGCGGCGGAACAGAAGGTCGACTGGCATCCGTGGTCGGAAGAGGCATTCGAAAAGGCCGCTCGGGAGAACAAGCCGGTATTCTTGAGCTCCGGTGCGATCTGGTGCCACTGGTGCCACGTCATGGCCAAAGAGAGCTTTGAGGATGAAGAGATCGCCCGGGTCCTGAACGACAGATTCATCTCCGTCAAGCTTGACCGCGACGAACGCCCGGACATTGACCGCCGGTACCAGCAGGCGGTCGCGGCAATGGGACGCGGCGGGGGGTGGCCGCTCAGTGTCTTTCTTACGCCCGATAAAAAACCGTTCTTTGGCGGAACATACTTCCCGCCCGTTGAAAGGTTCGGCATGCCGTCTTTCCCTACGATCCTCCTCGCTATAAGCCGTTATTATAAGGAGCGCAGGGACGAGATCGAAGAGCAGGCTGCTGCCTTGATCGACGCCCTGAAGCGGGATGGCACACCGAGGGGGGACCTTTCCGTGGACTTGATCGACAGTGCGGCGGAACGGATGCTGATGTCCGTTGATAAAGCGCACGGCGGTTTCGGGTCTGCACCGAAATTCCCGATGCCGGGAGCGCTCGAATTCCTCCTTGGCCGGTACCTGTTCTCCGGGAACGAGGATATAGCGTTCGCCTTGAGGAGAACGCTATATGCCATGTCATCGGGCGGCTTCCATGACCAGATAGGCGGCGGTTTCCACCGTTACTCGACAGACGAGGCCTGGGGCGTGCCCCATTTTGAGAAGATGACGGACGACAATGCCTGGCTGCTCAGGAATTATTGCGACGCCTACCGGGCCTTCGGCGATGCGTATTTCAAAGAGGTGGCGGAAGGCATAATCCGCTTTGTTGACAAAGAGTTGTCCGGCCCGGCCGGCGGCTTCTATGCCAGCATGGACGCAGACGTGACGCCGGACGATGAGGGCGGCTACTTTACGTGGGGCCGTGACGAACTGGAAACGGTATTGTCAGGGGAAGAGTTCGAAGTGCTTTCCCGTCATTTGTTCAACCCCCGGAATGCCGTGCACCATGCCCCGGACAAGGTCGTCCTGTCAGTTGTCGAGAACATCGAAGATATTGCCATGAAAACCGGGAAACAGGTGTCCGAACTGGGAGCTCTGGTAGGTTCCGGGAAACAGAAACTTCTCGCAGAGCGGGAAAAGAGGCAAAAACCGTACATCGACGCCGCGCTGTACACCTCGCTCAACGGCATGATGATATCCGCCTACTGCAGGGCGTGGAGGACATTCGGCGACCGGCGCGTGCTCGAGAAGGCCATGGCTGCCCTCGACAGGGTGCTGTCGGTCAATGTACGAGACGGTGAACTGTACCATTCCGAGGGCGTAGAGGCCCTGCTCGAGGACTACGTGTACCTGTGCGACGCGCTTATCAGCGCCTATGAGGCGACGGGCGAAGACCGCTATTTCCATGATGCGGAGCGATTCTTCGATATCTGCCTCGAACGCTTCTGGGACACGGACGGATCGGGATTCTTCGATACGCAGGGCGAGGTCATCGGGCTTCGCCTGAAGGGCATCGAAGACGTGCCCCGCCCTTCGCCGAACGCGCTCGCCGTGGTCGTGCTCCTCAAGCTCGCGGCAATTTCCGGCGAGGAAGCCTATCGCTCGTATGCGGAAGACGTCCTCAAGGCCTTCATACCCGCCGCTGATGCCATGTCCGTTCACGGAGGGTACTTTTTCTCTGCGTTGGAGGCCTTTTTCCGGATGCTCAAGCTCGAGGTCCACACGGGCCCGGCGTCCGACATAGCCGGAGCGGCCCGCGCCGCATATTACCCCTATTCGGTCATCGTCTACAGCGACACCGGCGACAACGTCGTAGTCCCCTGCGCCGGCGCGACATGCTATCAGCCCGTGGGTACGGCGCAGGCACTGAACGAATTTCTGAAAGAGCGAACGGCTAACGGCTAACGGCTTCTACCTCCTGTCGTCATTCCGGCGAAAGCCGGAATCCAAGCAACTGTGTTCGATGTCAATTGATTTCTTCTTCACGAGGCCACCTCTA
>CALMFJ010000049.1 GCA_937862865.1 uncultured Pseudomonadota bacterium
CTGCCAGCGGGTGGGAGGAGATGTGTATATCGGGTGCGGGATATACAAATAGGCGGCTAACGGCTAACGGCAAGAATCCCGCGACTAAAATTTAAGGTAAAAAAAACCGGAAGGAAGATTCCGGTTTTTTTGTTGGACTATTATCCGGATGATGCGTTTTTTTCCGTTAGCCGTTAGCCGTCCTCATTCCCCGTACAGCACGAACGCCGACCAGAAGAACGGGTGGTTGAATCCGGTTTTTTTGTCTTTCAGCAGGGCGATCTTTGCCGTGCGGAGGGCATCGATCTTGGACAGGTTCTTGTCTATCAATCCTTCGTAGAACAGGGTCATGAGGTCGCGGGTCGGTTCGTCGGCAACGGACCAGAGGCTCACGAGGGCCGCCGGGCTGCCGGCGTACATGACCGCACGCGTGAGGCCGGTCACCCCTTCGGCATTGCTTACGTCCCCGAGGCCTGTTTCGCACGCCGAGAGGACCACGAGCCGCGCGTTGAAGCGGGTGTTCATGATCTCACCCAGGGTCAGGAAACCGTCTTCCCTGTCGGACGGTATCTGGCTCAAGGCGATCGCCTGGAAACCGGGCTGCAGGATCCCGTGCGTGGAAAAGTGAATGTACGAATACCGGGCCATTTCAGGGGATTTGGCTTTTTCTTCACTGGCGTTGATCCTGAGATATTTCTGGTGCCTGGCGCCGGTTTTATCATACAGGGAGTCTATCGCCTCGATCTCCTCGGCCGTACCCTTAAGACGCGTGAGCGTACCGCCGGACCGCAGGTACAGGTCCTTGACGAACACGGCGCCCGGCGACGGATCTCCTCCGGCCGGTTTCGCCTTCCGGTCGGAGATCCGTTCGCCTTCCTTGCCCTCACCGGTTGCCGACTCCTTCCCGGCGGCATCGGTTTCCTTGAGGTATTCCTGAAAATCGTAAACGGGATCCCCGAAACCGACGAACCCGCCCTGCGTATTGTCGGTGCTGTGCTGACTCCTGAGCACACCGAGGACGGTACCCGACTGAATGTATGTCATGGGATATTTTTCGACCATGAATATCTTTTCGCCGTTCTTTTCCGTTACGAGAGCCTCAAACGGGAGATACGCCAGAATCCCCTGGGGGGCAATTATAAGCGTCTTTCCTTCTATATGCTCCTCGACCGGCTTCACGAGCAGGTCATACAGGTCCCGCGCGAGGTTTTCACGAAGGCGCTCGCCCTGCTGGTATGCCCGGATGTTCGCGAGCATTTTCTGCACGCGGGCTGTAATGTCCTCATATTTCGCCGGAAGCGTGACGATATGAAACCCGCTTTTCCCGATCACGAGGCAGTAGACACGCTTCTTGGTCAGGAAATATTCAAGCAGGGCCTCATTGTCTTGCAGGACATTGTCCTGGAGGGCCTTTGCGGAGATCGGCCGGGGGTACTCTACCGACGCGTAGAGCGGGTTTTTGTAACGTATCTCGCGCGTCAGGGCGTCGAGCTTTTCCTGCGCCGCGCTCAAATTATTCCTGAGCTCTTCGACAAGCTTCTTGTCCGGGTACTTTGCCTGGTTCTCTTCGGCGAGCCGCTTCTTGAGCATCAGGGCCTTGTTTTCCAGCTGATCGCGTTCCTTCTTCACTTCAGGGTCGATGCCTTTTTCGAGGTCAACTCTCGCCTCTGCGAGCTGGTCGAGGAACATCCTCGCCTTCATTGCCTCAATGTACTGGAAAGCCTTTTCGCCCTCTTCTTTTTCAAGCATATACAGTGCGGCGTCTTCGTAATGGCCGTACACTTTTTCCATGTAGCTTCTTTTAAGCTCCGAAAATGCCGCCCGGGCGCGTACCTGTTCAAATTTTGCAAGCCCCTCATCATACAGGCGTATCGTCTCCTTCACATCGTCCCTCCGGCCCGAGACAGAAGCTTTTTTCAAGAGGGTCAAGCCCTGAGACTCTGCATCCTGCATCTGGCCGTAGAGATCGAGGGCCAGGTTGTAGTTCTCGTCTGCTTTTTCCAGGTCGGACGCCGAAAAGAAGACATCGCCGATCCCCTGGTAGGCATGCCCCATGTCGACGAGCGAATTTGCGGCCGTGAGGAGGCGCAGGGCCTCCCGGAACATATCGAGGGCCCCCACCCTGTTTCCCCGTGCGAGATATATTTCACCGAGCGTCTTGTAGATGTCGCCCTGCCCGATAGGTTCGCGCGTTTTCTTGTAAAGGGCCATCGCCGAATTGAACATCGCGAGGGCATGGTCGGTCTTTTTGAGCCGGAGGTATGTTTCGCCCATTGTCCGGTATGTGTTTGCCTGACCGAGGGGGGAATTGGCCTTCACATACAGTCGCAGTGCATTCTCATAATACTGCATGGCGCGCGGGTAATCACCCGCGTAAAAATAGATGTCCCCGAGCGAGCGCTGTACATTGCCCTGGCCAAGGGGCTCGTTTGCCTCAACATACAGAGGCAGGGCCTTATCGTACATCTCAAGGGCCCGCGAAAAATTCCGGTTATAATACCCGATATCACCAAGGCCCTTATAGATGTCCGCCTGGCCGACAGGCTCCTTCAGCTTCCGGTACAGGGGAAGGGCGGTTTCGTACGCCTCGGATACCGCGCTCAGGTTGCCCCTGCGAAGCTGGAGCTGGCCGATGCGCCGCAACGTGTCCGCCTGCCCGAGAGGATAATCGGCAGATCTGAACAATTCGAGCGCCTTCTGGTATGTCTCGAGCGCTTCGTCATTCTTGCCGGTAAAGTAGGCGATGTCCGCAAGCCCCTTGAGCGTGTACGCCTCCCCGACGACAACGCCCGTTTTCCTGTAAAGGGTAAGTGCATTCCCGTACTGCCCGGCGGCCTCGTCGCTTTCCCCGGTCTTGAGGTCTATATCCCCGAAAGCGCGGTACACGTCCGCCTCTCCGGCCTGGTACGCGGCGCTTTTATACCGGGCGAGCGCAAGCTCGAGTGCGCCGAGGGCTGTCTTGTAGTCCCGCAGCCTCATGGCGGCGTATGCCATGCTGAGATAGACGTGCCCTTCTTCAACGGGGGAGCCCTCCCGCGAAATTATCCGCCGTGATGTCTCGAGAAGCTTTTGTGCTGTCTTGCCTTCGCCCATCTGACTGTAGACGTCGGCCGTCTTCCGGGTAATGACCCCCCTCAAAATGTTCGGCCCGCTCCGGGAGTATATCTCCGCGGCCCTGTTATACATGAGGAGCGCATTCGTCGGGTTGCCCTGGTAGAACGCGGCATCGCCGTTCCCTTCGTAGGCGCGGGCCATGAGAATATCGCTCTCCGACCGGCGGGCAAGCGGCATGGAATCATCGTAAAGCTTGAGGGCACGGTCCGGCCGGGCAGTGAAGAGGAAATAGCCGGCGGCGCGAAGCATCATTTCTGTCAGTGCCTTTTCGTCGTTTTTTTTCCGCGCGCCCTCGAGGACCATATCCACCAGTGTATCATCGCGATTGCCAATGGCCCGGTCCAGCACCTTTTCCAAAACGGGGGCCTTTATTTTTTCTTCATTGTCCGCGAACACTGTCCAGAAGCTGCTGCCCTCTTTATGCGCGCTGAAAAGCGCATCGGATATGCGCATATCCTCGTCTGTGAGGGGCGCCGCTCCGGCGGAATGGACATGGCCGGCGACAATGAGGAAGAAAAACAGGGCGACAGCGAAAAGGGAAGATACATGTCTGAATGTGATCATACTATCAGGGACCCTCTGTTTGATATATTCAGGAAGCCTTACATCAACCGCGTGTCAGGCGCCGCGCGTCACTCGCTGCCGTCGGACAAGCACCGTTCCGGCCTGTCCTCAAGGCGGCACAGGAACACGGTCTTCAGGTATCGCGTTCGCGTGGTCCCCGTCTATGATAGTCGGCACGGCGGGCGGGTCAGGGGGGTCTCGTCCTTTATCTGCAAAACACACATTTACGGATGCCGTCAGCGACAATGCCAGCAGCAGAACAAAAGAAAACCGTCTCACAATATTCAACGCCTGTAAGGTCTTCCGTCTGCCTAGCGGGGCGCAGCTACAGTCGTCCCGGCCGCTTGAGGCGGTTTCGGATCCGGAGGATCGGCGAAGCACATGCTTGACACGGAGAGCATGACAAGCGCTGAGATAACGATCTTTGTGGCTAACTTCATTGCAACCCCCTGTTCAGGCTATTACTGCCTGTAAAACCATGCCTTACAGAAAGGATAGTAAAAAGGACCGGAATTGTCAATATACCCCGGCAGGCGGGGATGACAGCGGGTGGTTTATGCCCGTGTTGTCCGTGCTCTCGTAAGGAGAGAAAAGGATTGTGACACAGCTCCCAATTTTTTTCCCGTATCTGTGACCTGAATCATTTCGGGCCATTTATTTTCCCGCTATACTTTCTCCAGTAAGGGACGAATGATGGAAATCGATTTTATTTCTTCGAAGCAAAGAATTTGCTTCTGACTTATCGGGGTGCGGGACGCCTCGGGAACTGACGCGCCCGGCATGCAAAAAGGAGGCAAATAAAATGATACGGGAAATAAGGTTTACTGTCACCGGCGAAGTGAAGAAACCGAAAAGGGGTGATTGGTTCCTGAATTCAAACGATCTTCCGATATGCGCGGCGCACGACTTCAATGTCACCAGGTTCCGCATGCTCAAAATGGAAATGATCGACGAAGAGGGCCGGGCGGTAAGAGCAGGCCGGGCAGGTTTCTAAAAACAGGCGGGAAGGCAAAGCGGTCCATTCAGGCAACTGCCGTACCTTCCCGCCTGTTTCATTTTTCCTGTGGTAATCGTAACCCTTGTCGGGTAATATAAACTTTAAAAAGGACGGAACAGGTGAAGCTCGAACACATCGGCTTTGTCGTTGAAAAGATCGAAGAGTTTGCCCGGGTCCTGAAGGCTATAGGATTCGACGACATGACGCGTCCGGTGGCGGACCATAACAACAATGTGTATGCGTCGTTTGTGCCGATCGGCGGAAATGACGATGTCTATCTCGAGGTCCTTGAACCGGTCGATGACACGTCGGTTGTCTCCGGCTTCCTGAAAAGAACGGGTGGAGGTCTCCACCATTTGTGTTTCGAAGTGGATGATATAGAAAAAGCCTCGAAGGAACTCGAAGGGCTCGGCTTCAAAATGGTTTCCGGCCCGGCAATGTGCCCCGCGTACGACGAAAATCTGGACCGCACATGCGAAGGGGTTACAAAGATATCCTTTTTCCTGTTGCCGAACCGGCTGCTCATCGAGCTTTTGGAAAAAGGACGGTAGCAGCACGCGGCGGCGCGTGAGATAAGCGATGCACCGGGGCTTTGAGCGGTGCGACGGGGACCCTTCCCGGAATGTCCTGCCCGAAATTGAATAGTGAATAAAGAGAAAGACCGGATGAATACTGTCTCCCAGGGCGGCGGGGTACTGACGAAAATAAAGAACTCACCCTACGTGCAGGCCTTTGCCAGCTATCGCATGATCGTCATGGTCATTCTCGGTTTTGCGTCGGGCCTGCCGCTGCCGCTCACGTCGGGGACGCTTCAGGCATGGCTGACCACGGCAGGCGTCGACATAAAGATGATCGGCATCTTTTCCATCGTCGGCCTCCCCTATACACTGAAGTTCCTCTGGTCACCCTTCATGGACAGGTTTGTCCCGCCGTTTCTCGGCAGGCGCAGGGGCTGGATCGTCTGCACACAGGTCGCCCTCCTTGCCGGCATTGCCGTTATGGCCCTCATGTCGCCTCAGAGCATGCCCTTTGCGCTCGGCATTATCGCCCTGTGTGTCGCATTTTTTTCGGCCTCGCAGGATATCGTCGTCGATGCGTACCGGACGGATGTCCTGCCGGCACATGAGAGGGGCACCGGGGTTGCCGTTTTCATATTCGGCTACAGGATAGCGTTTCTGGTTGCGGGCGCCCTGGCCCTCATGATGGCCGACAGGGTGGGGTGGCAGAAAACGTATATTTTTATGGCGTGCCTCATGATCCTCGGCATGCTGGGGTCCTTCGCCGGGCGCGAACCGGACGGGAAGATCGTTCCGCCAAAGAACATGGGTGAGGCGGTGTGGGGGCCTCTGAAGGATTTCTTTTCGCGAAAATCGGCCGTCGTACTCTTGCTTTTTATTATTTTGTACAAACTTGGAGACGCGTACGCCGGGGCCCTGACAACGGCCTTCCTCATCCGCGGCGTGCATTTTACCCTGAGCGAGCTCGCGATCATCAATAAATTGATAGGCATCGTCGCGACGATCGTCGGGGCCCTTTTCGGCGGGACCCTCATGGTCAAGATGGGCCTTTTCCGTTCTCTGTGGTGGTTCGGGATACTCCAGACACTATCGAACTTCTCCTTCATGGTACTCGCCGTTATCGGGAAGAGCTATACCGCGGCCATCGTTGCGGTCGCCTTCGAGAACGTCACGGGGGGAATGGGTTCGACCGCCTTCGTTGCCTTTGTTATGGCACTGTGCAACAAAAGGTTCACGGCGACCCAGTTCGCGCTCCTGTCGTCGCTCGCCGTCCTGGGGCGCGTCGTGATATCCCCGACGTCGGGGTATATCGTGACCTATGTCGGATGGGCCGTCTTTTTCCTGTTCACGGTAATAGCCGCACTGCCGGGACTGGCACTTTTGCTGTACCTGAAAAAGGATATTCTTTCGCTCGACACGGATGCATCGTAGGCCGTTTTTACATTACCTTTCACGGACTTTCCCCTCGATAAAGATTTATTAAAGTTTTTTCATAAATTTCATTGACAGGTTTTTTATACTGTGGGATACTGACAACGAAGTTTCGGAAGTCGCTGTCAGTAGTGATGAAGTTCCTCATGTACATGAACATCCACGACGCAGTTCCGTAATCTTCAAAAATATTTTAAGGAGGGGTTCAGCAATATGGCAAAAGGAACTGTGAAGTGGTTTAACGAGTCCAAGGGTTTTGGTTTTATAACTCAGGATGACGGTGTAGACGTTTTCGTTCACTACTCAGCGATCCAGGACTCAGGTTTCAAAACCCTTGCGGAAGGCCAGGAAGTGAATTTTGACGTTGTGAAAGGTCCTAAGGGACTTCAGGCTGCAAACGTAACGAAAGTCTAAAACCTAAAATTAAAATAGAGGGCCCGGTCCATGCCGGGTCCTTCAATACGTTCAGTATCAGGTCGTACTGTGGAAGATCTCGAGAAGGAACGACTGAGGTCTTAGCACCACGATTCCGGGTTTATCTGTCAGATAATTTACCAACAGGCGGTCTGTCACTTTACGCCACGGCCCTGCGGATGAGGCATGGCGCAGGTAGATGCCGTCATCATACTTGATGGCTATCCCGACGTGGGAGACGTCGAGCCCGTCAGTTTCCGTGTATATTCCGATATAGTCGCCCGTATCCAGGGCATCGAGGACCTCGCCGTCGATCAGGGCGGCCGGGATGTGCTCTATCATGCGCTCGACAACGGGAAGGCCGTCGAGAAAAAGGGTCCCGTCGGACCTGAGGTTGAGAGATTTCAAGCATCCCCGCACTCTTTCCCCGCCCACGTGCCTCGTGATGTCCTTTATGGACCCGCCGCTGTATTCGCGCCAGTCGGTAAAGAAGTGGTTGCGCATCTGATAGGACACGGTACCTGCCCTGTAGCGTACCCCCCTCAGTTTGTCGAGGAAATCCGCAAATGTGGAAGAGCGGCGCAGGGCCTCGACATAATCGAGGAATGTGAAGCAGTCGATCCCCGAGAGATCGACAACGAATTCTTCATCCGTGTCCGAGCTGCCGATGAGCGTTGACTCCCGGTAGGGCGTCTCCAGGAATTTCCCGGAAATATACTGGATGCGCTCTCCGACATCGTCGAGGCATTTTCCGGCGGCCAGCATAAGATCGATATCGTCCTGTGTCCATCTCCCGAGCGATATTCGTGCGCACATAGTCTGTTATTCTAGCACAAAAACGAACGCAATGTCCCACCGCACGTCATCTAACCCGCAAGGAAGCCGGGTCGCAATTCCCCGGGGTTGTCACGCCGACGGCAAAGAGACTGCGCCGGAATGACGTGAAAATTGTAAGTGTGACGGAGTCTCGGAACGCCGGAACGAGGGACCGGAAGGATCAGCCCTCACGTCAGTCCTGTTACTATTTTCACGGTAAACCTGTTATAATCGGTCCATGCCAACTATTCAGGGATATTGTCCGTGGTGCGTGTAACGGACGTCCATGCTCATGGTTTCGGGAAATACGATACGCGGACCGCGGACCCGGATGATATCCTTGCGATAGCCCGGCTCCACGGTTCATCTGGTGTGGACGCGATAGTCCCGGCTGTGTATCCGTCATCGGTCGATACCATGAGGCAAAACATGGCGGCCATAAAGACGGCGATCGAATGTCAACGGCGCGATGCCTCCCTGAGGGCCGAAGGGAAAAGTGCCGCCGTTCTCGGCATCCATCTCGAAGGGCCGTTTCTCAATCCGGACATGGCTGGCGCGCTCTATGCCGGGTCCTTCCTCAGGCCGACGACCGACAATTACATGAGGATCGCCGACGGGTACGAAGATGTGATCAGGGTGGTCACGATAGCGCCGGAACTTGACGGCGCCCCTGCATTGATCAGGTTCCTGTCTGGCAGGGGGATAGCCGTCGGCATGGGGCATTCCAACGCGACGTATGCCGAGGCGGAGGCCGGTTACAGGGCCGGTGCGCGGGGCGTTACGCACGTTTTCAACGCGATGCGCGGCATTCACCACCGGGAGCCGGGGATCGCCGGCTTTTCCCTTATGGTCGAGGACATATATCTCGAGGTTATTGCCGACCCGTTCCACCTGTCCGACCGGCTGATTGAATTTATCTTCAGGACCAAGGACCCCGGGCGGATCATCATAGTCTCCGACATGGTGCGGACGTCGCCGGAAAAGACCGGGGACGAGGCGCGAAGGGACGGTACGGGAAGGCTCGCCGGCGGTTCAATGACGATCAGTCAGGCGGCAGAGCGCTTAAAGGCTCTCGGGATCGACCATGGCCGCATCGACCGGGCGATACGAGAGAACCCGGAAAAATATCTGGCTCTTCCCTGACAGTTAATCCGTATTTTATACTGCTATAATGAATGAATATTATGTGCTATGCTGTCTGACACTGTGGGCGGCGGGGCTGTAGCGGTTAAAAATCGTACACCAAATGATCTATATTTTCCCGGAGCATATACGTACAGGTTGTATTACATTGTATTCTGTGGTGGGTAACCCCTTAATTAACATTGACTATCCGGGTCAATTCCATTAGAATATACCCCGCATACATTATGTTCGAAAAGTTACAGGAAAGATTTGAATCGACCTTCAAGAAGGTTCGGGGATACGGTAAGCTTACCGAAAATAACATCAAGGAAACGCTGCGCGAAGTCAGAGTAGCGTTGCTGGAAGCCGATGTCAATTTTAAGGTGGCAAAGGATTTCCTTGAAAAGGTCAGGGAAAAGGCGATGGGCGAAGAGGTGCTTTCCAGCATCACGCCCGGCCAGCAGTTCGTCAAGATAGTCTACGATGAGCTTCGCGAAATCCTCGGCAGTGCGAACAAGCCCCTCGACGTAGCGGCCGCGCCGCCCGTGCCGGTCATGCTGATCGGCCTGCAGGGCTCCGGCAAGACGACGACGTCGGCAAAGCTTGCCATCCTTATCCGGAAGATGGGGCGTAAACCCCTGCTCGTACCTTCGGACATTTACCGCCCCGCGGCCATCGATCAGCTCGTCAAGCTCGGAAAGCAGATCAACGTGGAGGCGTTCACGATGGATGTCATCAAGGACCCCGTCACGATCTGCAAAGAAGCCAGGATTTACGCGATGCGCAACGGCTACGATACGCTGATCATCGACACGGCCGGCCGGCTGCATATTGACGACGGTATGGTGAATGAACTCGTCGAGCAGAAAAAAGCGCTCAACCCGAAGGAGACCCTTCTCGTCCTCGATGCGATGACAGGCCAGGATGCCGTGAGCATAGCCGGGGTGTTTAACGAGAAGCTGGGAATAGACGGCATCATCCTGACAAAGCTCGACGGCGATACCCGCGGTGGTGCGGCAATATCGATAAAAGCCGTAACGGGCAAGCCGATCAAGTTCATCGGCGTCGGTGAGAAGCTCGACGCACTCGAGCCGTTCTTCCCCGACAGGATGGCCTCGCGCATCCTCGGCATGGGCGACGTCGTTTCCCTCGTGGAAAAGGCCCAGGACATTTACGACGAAAAGCAGGCCCGGGAGCTCGAACGCAAGTTCCGCAAGGACGAGTTCACGCTCGAGGATTTCCGTGACCAGATACGCCAGATGAAGAAGATGGGGTCGCTCGAATCCATCATCGGCATGATACCGGGGATGAGCAAGCTCAAAGGAGCAATAAATTTCGCGGAGGCGGAAAAGGACATAAAGAAAACGGAGGCGATCATCAATTCGATGACGGTGAAGGAACGGGCGAAGCCCAACATCATCGACGGGAGCCGGCGGCTGCGCATATCGAAGGGGAGCGGCACGCAGGTCCAGGATGTCAACGATCTCCTCAAGAAATACATGGAAACAAAGAAACTGCTGAAAAAATTTACGAAGGGAGGCGCAAAGGGCCTCCAGAGACAGCTTTTCATGAAATAAGGAGGTGGGATTTTGGCTGTAAAATTCAGATTGTCGAGGTTTGGAGCAAAGAAGAAACCATTTTACCGCATTGTCGTGGCTGAGGAGCGCTCCCCGAGGGACGGGAGATTTATCGATAAGGTCGGGTTTTATGATCCGCTCAAGAACCCGGCGCAGATAAGCCTCGACAAAGAAAAAATCAAGACGTGGTACGAAAAAGGGGTAAGGCCCACGAGGACCGTTGAGAGTCTGTTCAAGAGAGAGGGGGTTCTGAAGGAGCTTTCTTAAATCCTACGGAGGTGGATCGTGTTGAAAGAGTTGATCGAGTACATTGCGAAGGCATTAGTTGACAATCCTGATTCTGTAAGGGTCTCCGAAATTGAGGGGGAAAAGACGTCGGTTATCGAGCTGAATGTTGCCAAAGATGACCTTGGGAAAGTCATCGGGAAGCAGGGCAGAACTGCCCGGGCCATGAGGACGATATTGAGCGCGGCTTCGACAAAGGTCAAAAAGAGAGCGGTCCTCGAGATCATCGAATAATGAAATGGGTCCCTGTCGGCCGTGTGGTGTCGGCAAGCGGTCTCAAGGGTGAGGTAAAGTTTTACTACTACAACGAGGTGAAGCAGGAATTTCTTGACTACACCTCGTTGTTTGCCCTTCAAGGCGACGGCCATAGAGAGTTGAAGCCTCAAGGGGCGAAGTACAGAAAGAATTTTTTTTATCTCTCATTTCGTGGGCTTTCAACAATTGAGGAGGTCTCCTTCCTGGTGGGCAAAGAACTTTTTGTCCGGGAGGACGACCTCCGGCCGTTAGATAGCGGCGAGTATTACGATTACCAGCTGATCGGGCTCGAAGTGATAAACGTCGAGGGCGCACGGCTCGGCAGGGTAAGGTCCGTCCTGCATACCGGCGCAAGCGATATCCTCGACGTGGCAGGGCAGCGCGAATACCTCATCCCGATGGTGGAAGGTTTCATCGTTGCGGTCAATATAGACAGGGGCACCGTCGAAGTGAGCATAGAAGGTCTGGCCGAATGAAATTTTCGATACTCACGCTTTTTCCCGGCATGTTCGTGTCACCGCTCAGGGAGAGCATACTGGGCAAGGCCGCCGAAAAGGGCCTCGTCAGTTTCGACATCATCAACATCCGGGACTTTGCGGACGATCCCCACCGTTCGTGCGACGACACGCCTTACGGCGGGGGACCGGGAATGGTCATGAAGGTCGAGCCTATCGCGAGGGCCATCGAGCACGTCAAGGAAAAGAGCGGGAAGGCAAAGGTCGTTCTGCTGACGCCCCAGGGCCGCCGGTTCGATCACTTCACCGCTGAGCGCTTCGCCCGCTCACCGCACATCTGCCTTGTCTGCGGAAGGTACGAAGGGGTCGACGAGCGCGTCCTCGAATACATCGACGAGGAGATATCGGTCGGCGATTACGTCACATCGGGTGGAGAATTCCCGTCCCTCGTCGTTATCGACGCGGCCGCCCGCTTTATCCCGGGTGTCCTCGGGAACGACGCGTCGGTCCATTCCGAGAGCTTCAAGGAGCCGCTCCTGGAATATCCCCAGTATACGAGGCCGGAAACATTCATGGACCGCACGGTCCCGCCCGTCCTGCTTTCGGGGAACCATGAGGAGATACGGAAATGGCGGCGCAAGGAGTCGATCCGCAAGACGTTCCTCAAGCGGCCGGACCTCATCGAGGGATTTGAGGCATCAGAGGAAGACAGGCGTTTCATGCGTGAAATAATGGAGGAGATCCCTGAATAACGTGAGCGTCGGGGTTATCCATTACCCCGTGTACGACAAACGCGGCGATATCGTGGCGACGAGCCTGACGAACCTGGAAATACACGATATGGCAAGAACATGCATGACTTTTGGCATAGACCTGTGCTATATTGTATCTCCTCTCGCGAGGCAGCGGGAGATTGCGGAAAAATTGGTCCATCACTGGGTGCACGGGTACGGGGCGACATACAACCCGAAACGGGGAAAGGCGCTCGAGAAAGTGAGGATCAGGCAGGATATCGATACGATGATCGGCGATTATGGCGATGGTCCGGGGCCGTTTGTCGTTGGTACGTCTTCCCGGGTGCGGGAAGGGAAAATGATGTCCTGCGGTGATTTCTACGACATTATTCAGGAGGGGCAGAGGCCCGCTCTTGTACTCTTTGGGACAGGCTGGGGCCTTGCCGAAGAGGTTGTGGAAAGGTGCGACAGAATGCTTGAACCCATCAGCGGCGCGGGCGATTATAATCATCTTTCCCTGCGTGTTGCACTGGGTATTATACTGGACAGGATTTTTAGTCTAAGAGGAGGGAACCATGAATGAGATGGTCGATATGCTTGAGAAAGAACATATGAGACTCGACCTCCCCGAGGTCGGCATAGGCGATAACGTAAAGGTCTATACACGGATTTTTGAAGGGGACAAAGAGAGGATCCAGATTTTTGAAGGCGTCGTGATCCGCAAAAGGGGCGGCAACACCCGTGCGACATTCACGGTGCGCAAGGTGTCGTATGGCGTAGGCGTGGAAAAGACCTTTCCCGTTCACTCACCGCTCATCGACCGCATCGAGAGGGTCTCGAAGAGCAAGATCAGGCGCTCAAAACTGTATTACCTGAGAGAGTTGAGAGGAAAAGCGGCAAAGCTCAAAGAGAAGAGGGATTAGAAAAAATATATGACCTGCCGGCTGACAGGCCTGGTTGGAGGGATAGACGAGGCCGGGCGGGGCCCGCTCGCAGGCCCGGTCGTTTCATCCTGTGTCATCTGGGAAAGAGTGCCGGAGGCGAAAAATGGTGTGACCGACTCGAAGCTCCTGACGGACAGGGAGCGGGTCGGTCTTTTTTCGTGGATCATGGACAATGCGCTGAGCGTCGGGATCGGCATGGCGACCCACGAGGAGATCGACACCCTGAACATTCTCAACGCAGCCATTCTTTCCATGGAACGCGCCTTCCGTGACGCGGGCATGGAACCCGATATCCTGCTCATCGACGGCAACCGGGGGCTGCCGAATTACCCGCAGGCCCGGCCGGTGGTGCGCGGCGACCGCAAATGCTTTTTCATGGCGAGCGCCTCGATCGTGGCGAAGGTCGTCCGTGACCGCGCCATGGACGAGTACGACAGGATCTATCCCCCGTACAATTTCAAGAGGAACAAAGGGTATCCGACCCGCGAGCACCGTGCAGCCATAAAGGAGTTCGGCGTCACGCCCATCCATCGCAGGACCTTCAGGGGTGTCAGGGAATATTGTGGATAACAGGAAACTGGCAGGAAGGGAAGGGGAGGACAGGGCGGCGGCCGTCCTCAAAAAAGAGGGCTATAAGATCTTGCTGAGGAATTTCAAGAGCCGTTTTGGCGAGATCGATATCATAGCGGAAGAGAGCGGTTTTCTGGTCTTTGTCGAAGTGAAAAGGCGGACAGGACGGAATTTCGGCACATCCTTCGAGGCGATCGATTCCCGGAAAAAGCTCCACATCATTCGCTCCGCGCAGATGTATCTCAAGATCAACCATTGCCTCGACAGGAGGATCAGGTTTGACGTGGTCGGGATAGACGGCGATAATGTAAAGGTGGTCAAGCATGCATTCGGAGATGACAGATGATCGATGAAAAGGTTATCGAGCTCTTAAGCGCGGTGGCCGACGGGAAGCTTTCGGTCGCAGATGCATATGAAGGCCTGAGGCACGTTCCCTACGATGATCTCGGGCATTCCAAGATAGACCATCACCGGCTTTTAAGGAAAGGGGTGCAGGAGGTCGTCTTCGGGGAAGGGAAGTCCCTTTCGCACCTGCTCGACATCGTCGGTTCTTTCAGACAGAAGGACCTCGATGTCCTCGTCACCCGGATCGGCGCCGGTGATGGAGAAGAGCTCGTACGGGCATATCCCGGGGGCGAATACCACGCGGATGCGCGGTGCTTCACCATACGCAAGGAGCGCCCGGCTGAAGGAAAGGGAATGGTCCTCATCGTATCCGCCGGGACGAGCGATGCGAAGGTTGCCGAGGAGGCGTATCAGACGTCGCTCTTCTTCGGCAACGATACGGAAAAACTGTATGATGTCGGCGTGGCGGGGATCCACCGCCTCTTTCACAACATGGAAACATTGCGGCGCGCGCGGGTTATCGTTGTAGCGGCCGGCATGGAGGGGGCGCTGCCCTCCATCATCGCGGGCATCGTCGGGGTCCCCGTGATCGCCGTTCCCACAAGCGTCGGGTATGGTGCGAGTTTTTCGGGGCTGACGGCCCTTCTCGCGATGCTCAATTCGTGCTCCACGGTCGCGGTCTTCAACATCGACAACGGGTTCGGCGCAGCCTACTATGCAACACTGATAAACCGGTTATGAAGATAATCTTTATAGACCCTGTTTTCGGGATCAGCGGCGATATGACGGTAAGTGCACTTGTCGATGCAGGTGTCCCGTTTGATGGCTTGCAAAGGGTCCTGAGCAAGGTGCCCGGCATTCCCTCCATGAAACCGGTCCGCCTCACCCGGGGCATTTTGAGCGGGGTCCATCTCGAGATCGGACGGTCTTCCCGGCATTTCTCCGTGGCGGAAATGGAGAAGATCATCACTTCTCTCGATGCCGGACAGAGCGTGAAGGATGACGCCCTCGGGATGCTCGCGCTGATCGTGAGCGCGGAGGCAAAGGTCCACGGGGTCTCGCGGGACAAGGTGCACTTCCACGAGCTCTCGCACATCGACACGGTCATCGACCTCGTTTCCGTCGCGTACGGGATGCGCTCCTTCGGCGGGGATGCAGTGTACTGCGGCCCCGTCCCCTGCGGCAGCGGCACGATCACGACATCGCACGGTGTCCTCCCGAACCCGCCGCCGGTCACTCTCGAGGTCCTAAAGGGCCATGAACTCATCTTCTATCCCGAGAACCTTGAATTGACGACCCCGACAGGGGCGGCCATCGTCGCGTATTATGCCCGGAAACAGGGCAGGGTGCCGCCGTTCAGGGAAATTGGCAGGGGCTATGGCATGGGGACCTACGAGTCATCGCGCCCGGACGTCCTCAGGATCTTTGTTGGCGAGGCCGCCGGCCCGGTTTCCGACGAAGAGGCCCTCGTGATCGAGACGGACATCGACGACATGGAGATGGAATATCTCGGCGCGGTGATCGAACGCATCCGCTCCGCCGGGGCCATCGATGTCGTTCATTTCCCGGTGTCAATGAAGAAAGGAAGAACAGGCGTGAGGGTCAGCGTGACCGCGGATCCATCCCGGTTCGACACTATCGTTGAAACGATATTCGCCGAGACAACCACCTTCGGCCTGCGCTGGCGCACAAGCTCACGGCGCATCCTGCGGCGCGAAGAGACAACGATAACGACCTCACTCGGGCCCGTCCGCGTAAAAAAAGGGTTTGACAGATCGGGCGGCCTTATTAAAACTCATATAGAATTTGACGATGTTAAGAAAATTGCGGACGAGAAGAACATCCCGTACCGGGAAGCACTGAAACAAATAAGGAAAGAGACAGACTAATCGTCAGTCGTAAGTGGTAAGGTGCAACGGATCCAGCCCTTATCTTTCGTCATTCCGGCGCTTGACGCCGGAATCCAAGGTTTTTCTTCTGGGTCCTTTCGCAAGAATGAAACGGAGAAAAACTGATAGAAACCAAACCTTGGATCCGGGTGTCAAGCGCCGGAATGACGACGGGGGTCGCTTTTCACGATCACGTCTTACGGTCTTTATTGCTTCAAAAAGAACCGTACATCCTTTATCGCTTCTTTTTGCAGCGCTTCCGCAATCTTCGCCTGTATGTCCGCCTTCATGTACTTTACCTGTGCGAGCCATATGGGGTCGTCGACTTCGACGTAGAGTATTCCGCGGCTGATGCGGACGGGCTGGCAGTGGGCGGCGAGCTTTTCCCCTGTTATGCGGTCCCAGACGGCAAAGATCTTGATCGATGCAAGATCTTTGATGTTGAATCCTTTCAGGACCTTTTCAAGCGTCTCCTGAATCGGGGTGAAGCCCCTTTGTTTACGTGGTTTCTTCAATACGGGGAAACACCGGCGGTATTTTGTCGATCGCGGCCGTGTCCGACGGGGTATAGAACCCCATCTCCTCGTCCCAGTTCGACGTTTCGATCTGTTTGCCGATCCCGAGGGCCTTCCAGATCGCCTGCGATTTGACGGGCATGAAGGGGTTGAGGAGCATCGCGGCGATGCGGATGCCGTTCCAGAGGTTGAACATCACGGTCTTGACGCGCACGTCATTTTCCCTGGCAAGTTTCCACGGTGCCTCGGTATCGATATACTTGTTCAGGATGGCCATGATCTCGAAGACATTGCCCAGCGCCTTGTGAAAGGCAAGAACGTCCATTTCCTTCCGGTATTCCCCGATAAGCCTCATTGTCGTTTCCTTAACGGTATCGTCCATGCCGCCTGACCTTTCCGGCGTTTCGATCTTCCCTTTAAGGAATTTGCCGATCATCGTGACGGTCCGGCTTGTCAGGTTGCCGAAGTCGTTGGCAAGGTCGCCGTTTATCCGGTGGACTATGGCCTGTTTCGAAAAATCGCCGTCGAGGCCGAAGGGCACTTCCCTGAAAAGGAAGAACCGGAACTCATCGACGCCATACGTGTTCATAACCTCATGGGGATCGATGACATTTCCCATGCTTTTTGACATCTTCTGTCCGTCGCGCGTCCACCACCCGTGCGCGAACACGTGTTTCGGCGGCTCGAGGCCGTACGACATGAGGAAGCTCGGCCAGTATACCGCATGGAACCGCAGGATGTCCTTCCCGATGAGGTGCACGTCGCAGGGCCAAAAGGTGTTGAACTCCTCGTCATTCTCGAGAAAACCGATGCCCGTCAGGTAGTTTGTCAGGGCGTCGAACCAGACGTAGACGACATGCTTCTCGTGGGATGGTACCTTGATGCCCCAGTTGAAGCTGGTCCTGCTTACGGAAAGGTCGCGCAGTCCGCCTTTGACGAAGCTCGCCACCTCGTTGTAACGGATGTCGGGCATGACGAAGTCGCGGTGCTGCTCGAGGAGGTCGAGAAGGGGCTGTGTGTATCTTGACATACGGAAGAAATAGCTTTCTTCCTTGAGCTTCTCCGGCTTTCTCCCGCAGTCGGGGCACAGGCCGTCTTTGAGCTGCAGCTCGGTGTAGTAGCCTTCGCAGGGGACGCAGTACCAATCCTCGTATTCGCCGAGGTATATGTCTCCCTTGTCACGGACCTTCTGGAATATGTGCTCGACGACCTTCCGGTGGCGTTCCTCGGTCGTCCGTATGAATCCCGTGTGCGTGATGTTGAGCGTTTGCCAGAGGTCGATGAACCGGTTGACCATCAGGTCGGCATGTTCGCGGGGGTGTATGCCCGCCGCCGCCGCCGCTTTCTCCACCTTTTGCCCGTGCTCGTCCGTCCCTGTCAGAAAAAAGACGCGATAACCCTGCAGCCTTTTATAACGGGCCATGATATCGCCTGCTATCGTCGTGTAGGCGTGCCCTATATGGGGAACATCGTTAATATAGTAGATAGGCGTGGTTATGTAGTATTTTTTGTCCATTTGATCTCAAGCACCTTTCATATCATCAGTTGCTGTTATTGTTCTTTTTTTGACTGACAGCGGCGTTATTTCCCGCCTTATCGGGATCGGTGCGATCGGCCTGTCCCGGGCGGTGCGGCCTGGGATTGTTGTTCCCGTTCCTGTTCCGTTCCGGGGCGCCCTGCTGCTTCTCCCTCGCCTGGGGCTTCTCGCCGTCCCGTCTCTTCGGCTTATCGACAGGGTTTTGCGGCGGGGGATTTTTCGAAGGGTCGACCAGGGACACGTCGTTAAAGGGGAGGGTCACCTCTTTTCCCTCATCGAGCTGAACCGAAACAGTTCCTGCCAGGGCGTTATGCTTTACGACCTTTCCTTCGCCCTGCGGTGTTTTGACCCTTTTGCCGATACGGGGAAAGTTCTGCTTCAGCGCGAGATAGGTCTCATATTCATAGGCAAGGCAGCACATGAGGCGGCCGCAGATACCGGAGATCTTGGCCGGGTTCAGTGCCAGCCCCTGCTCTTTGACCATCTTGATGGACACAATGGAAAAATTATTGAGGAACCTCCTGCAGCAGACGGCATTCCCGCAATTGCCGAGACCTCCCACGATCTTCGCTTCGTCGCGGACACCGACCTGCCTCAACTCGATCCTGATCTTGAATTCTTTGGCCAGCTCCTTGACCAGTTCCCGGAAGTCCACGCGGTTCTCGGAGATGAAATAGAAAAGGAGCTTCGAACCGCCGAAGAGGTACTCGGTTGACAGGAGCTTCATCGGGAGCGACATCTCCTGGATCTTCTTCCTGCAGAAATCGAAGGCGTAGGTCTCTTTTTCCTTCAGGGCCTGATGATCGCGGATCTCTTGTTCCGTGGCCTTTCGCGAGATCTTCGCCAGGTTCGCCTTCCCGGTCTCCGCCGGCTCCGTAACAACGGTGCCGAGGCAGGTCCCTTTTTCGAGGTCGCTGATAATTACGTCCCCGGCCTTTATGTCTTCGGTGGCCTCCAGTTCAACTATACCGGTCAGCCTGTCTATATTAACGTAACAACTTTTCATTACCTGTTCCCTGTAATCTGGATCAGAAGGTTCTCAAAAATGAGCCATCGGTTTACATTATACCTCATTACACGGACGCTTTCCTGTATTCTTTTTATGGACCGTTCCACCCAGCCGGGGTCGTACCGTGTCGCATCGAGCTCGCCGGCGAGGTCGGTATTGACGATGCGCGACGCATCGCCCGTCTCGTACCGGACAAAAAGGTCCCGGAAAAAGGAAAGAAGAAAAGCGAGATGCATTGCCGCGGTCCTGTCGGTGCGCGATGCCATTTCTGCGACCGAGGAAGACGTGACAAACCCTGTTGTCTGTCCCGATATGATCCGGGCAAGCTTCAGCCTTATGGAGAAATTTTCATCATCGAGCCAGAAGAGCCCGCCCCCGATGCTCCCGAAGGATATCGAGGACAGAAGCGATGCCCTCTCGGGGCCAATGTCCTTTGCATCATGGAAATAATTTTCAAGCTGTGCCGTCGAAAGAAGGGAGAACGGCACGCGGGTGCAGCGGGACCGTATCGTCATGGGTATGTCCCGTTCTGAAGACGTAATGATAAAGAAGTGATTGTTGGGTGGAGGCTCCTCGATCGTTTTCAGGAGCGCGTTTGCGGCTTCCGTGGTCATCGTCTCCGCATTGTCGATTATTATGGCCCTCTTTTCGGCTTCGAAGGGATGTTCCGATATCTCCTTCGATATGAGGCGCGAATCATCTATCCCGATGGAACCCTCGTTCTGAATGACAACGAGGTCGGGGTGGCTTCCCCGTTCCAGCTTGAGGCACGGCCGGCATGTGCCGCATGCGTCGCGCGTCTCACAGAAGAGGTGCCGCACGAACTCGAGGGCCATTTTCCTTTTGCCGATTCCTTCCTGCCCGCAAAATAAAAAGGCGTGGGGAATGTTCTTATTTTCCAGGAAGTACTTCAGGAAGCGCTTTTGCCTGTCATGTCCGATGATGTTTTCAAATGCCATAGCTTTTCAGTGTGTTTTCCACCTTTGCCCTGATGAGGTTGTGGAGCGCTTCGATCTTGAGGTTCGCATCGACGACGAAGAACCGTTTCGGGTCCTCCTTCGCGAGCTTTTCATACGCCGCCCGGACCCTTTGATGAAACGACAGGTCTTCCCCTTCTATCCTGTCCATGTCCGATGAGGCGGCCCTGCGCCTCAAACCTTTTTCGACCGGGATATCGAGGAGGACCGTGAGATTCGGCCGGATACCTTTCGTTACCATGGTGTTGAGAGTGTCGATGGTGGCCGTATCTATCTTTCTTCCCGATCCCTGGTATGCGTAGGTGGCATCGGAAAAACGGTCGCACAGGACGATCCTGCCGTCCCTGAGGGCAGGCAGGATGACCTCATCGACGTGCTGCGCCCTCATTGCCATGATGATCATGAGCTCGCACAGGGGATCGACATCCATGTCCTTCTTCAGGAGAAGCTCGCGCATGGCTTCGCCGAATGGCGTCCCTCCGGGTTCTCGGGTCCTGACAACGGAATAGCCACGCCGGGCCAGGTGATCGGCCAAAAGCCCTGTCTGCGTTGTCTTGCCGCATCCCTCGATGCCTTCGAACGTTATCAACATGAGGCCCTATTTCACACGCTCAATGTATTGGCCCGTTCTCGTGTCCACTTTTACCTTGTCTCCCTCTTCAACGAAAAGGGGGACCTGCACAGTGTGTCCCGTTTCGAGGACGGCCGGTTTCGTGGCGTTCTGGGCGGTGTCTCCCTTGATCCCCGGCTCACACTGGGTGATCTTGAGGGTGACAAAGTTCTGTATGTCGACGCCGATGGTTTTTCCCTTGTAGAAAATGACGGTTATCACCATGCTTTCCTTCAGGTAGTTTTTGGCGTCCCCGAGGTTTTCCTCTTCGATGAATATCTGATCGTACGTGGCCTCATCCATGAAATGGTACTGCGTTCCTTCCTTGTAAAGGAACTGCATCTGTTTCTCTTCGACGTCGGGCACTTCGGCCTTGTCACCCGACCTGAACGTCTTGTCGAGGACATTGCCCGTGATCAGGCTCTTCAAGCGGGTCCTGACAAAGGCGCCGCCCTTGCCGGGCTTGACATGCTGAAATTCCACGATCGTGAACGGCTCGCCGTCCTGGATGATCCGTAAGCCCTTCCTGAATTCCGTTGTATCGACGATCATATGCTTCCTCCTAATAAAACTGGCCAGTAAGCGGTAAGGAGTGAGGAGCAAGGAGTAAAAACAAAAGATCTGAGAATGTCTATTGTTTAACTCTTGTATTTTTCTCTGTCTCCTTACTCCTAACTCCTTACTATTTTAAACCTTCATTATATCTTTTCTAATGCGAGTTAAGATCTGCGGTGTGTCTCCCGTTATTAGTATCATATCTTCCAGCCTTACGCCACCGATATTCGGCAGGTAGATGCCGGGCTCGATCGTGATCACCATGTTGTCCTCGAGGAGCCCCTTTGCCTGGGTATTGATCGCCGGTGCTTCGTGGACCGCGATCCCGACGCCGTGCCCGACGCCGTGGCGGAAATAATCACCGTACCCTTTTTCCTCTATGTATCCCCGGACAACGCTGTCAAGCTGCCTGATCGGGGTCCCTGCCGCTGCCTTTTCGATGCCCAGCTTCCGGGCGTCATCGACTATCGTGTATATCTCAGCCAGTTGATCGGAGGTCTCGCCGATGCAGACGGTCACGGTCTCGTCGCTGCAGTAACCGTTGACGGTCGCGCCGAAATCGAGGATAACGGTATCGCCCTTCTTGAGCTTCCTGTCGCTCGGTTCGGCGTGGGGAAGGGCCGAACGCGGGCCGGATGCGACGATAGTATCGAATGACGGCCGTTGAGCGCCCCGTTTGCGCATGATATGATCGAGCTCATCCGCTATGTCCTTTTCAACCGAGCCGGGCTTAATGACGCCCATAATATCGCCGAAGGCCTCGGTGGCAATCGTTATAGCATCCATCATCACCGCAATTTCCCCGGCTTCCTTATTCTTGCGTATCTCTTCGATGGAGGAATTCATGGAAACAAGGCTGACCCCGGGGAGGCCTTCCGCCCATGCGCTGTATGTATTGTAAAGAACATGCGTCCCGTCGAAGCCCAGTTTGGAGATCTTGTATTTCGTGCATAACGTGTACAGAACGTCATAGCCGGGCCGCATCTCGTCAATATGGATGCCGTTCGTCACTTCCCGGGCATGTGTCATATAGCGGAAATCGACGATGAGGACGACATCTCCCCGGGTCACCAGAAGCATGCCCTCCGAGCCTCTGAAACCGGTCAGGTAGAAGATGTTGTCCATCCCCTTGAGAACGCAGCCGTCGAGCCCCATTTCCCTCAGGAGCTCCTGCAGACGCTCTATGCCTGATTCGTAGCTCATCGCTTCCATAGCTTTTTGAAATTCTTCAGAACGCCTTTCTTCTCGTCTGCCTTGCATTGTTTCTTGAGGAAAGAAAGACGGCCGGCATAGGCCTTATTGCCCGGTTCCCGCCGCACAAGCTCGGTATATATCGTGACGGCCATGTCGATGTACCCCTGCTCGAGGTATATCTCTGCCAGCGTCGCGGATACCATAACAGGGGTTTCCATAAGGCATAAATATATGATTATATTAATGAAAAAGCAAGATAAAAAGATCGGCGAACGGCTAACGGCTAACGGCTAACGGAAAAGACAAAAAACTGCGAGGACGAGGCAGGGCCAATTTTCTTGGTTTTTACCGTTCGCCGTTAGCCGTTCGCCGTTAGCCGATAGTATATTCCATATTTTGCCGCCGCGATCACCCCCTCGCCTATTCCCGTCTGCTCCATTATTTTTGCCATGAGTACGGCGGCCATGTGGCGGTGGGAGTAGGTGTCGTATTTGTTGAGGACGACGGTCCGGTCCATTCCGGCCGTGCCTTTCAAGAGGGCGTCGTCCGAGAAGAGGCGCAGGAATATGTCGGGGTATACGAGCCGGGGGGTGAGGCCTGTGCGCTCGCGGAATAGCCGGCTGCGGAAGACGGCTTCCTCGAACGGCTTGAAAAGCCCGTCCATGCCGGCAACGATGAACACTTTTTCGGTACAGGGCATGATGACGGGCTCGTAGTCCGCCGGGTACTTGAGGGGGCACTGCCTGGCGCCGTCAGCCTCGACGAGCACGACGTCATATGCATCGCCCAGGGATTTTACCTCATCGGGGGTAAGGCCGGTGAGCTTGCCGTGCTCCACCGTCTTTCCTATGCGGACAAACGCCGCGCCGCGCCCCTTCTTTTTCCAGTCCGCAAACGTGACGAACGGTTCCACGGCGAAGATCTTTGCCGTTGTGGCGATCGCCACGGTCTTTCGATGTTCCGTGCAGGACCGCGCCAGCTGTTCGGTCAGGGTTGTCTTTCCGCCGCCGCCCGTGAAGGACGCGAATTTAACTCCGTCGATCAGGCGGTACGGGTCATTCGTCCTTTGAATATGCAACATAGGGAAGGGTACGGATCCGTTTTACTATATCAAGGGCACGGTTCTTGTCGTCCTCATGCACAAAAAGGGACGCATATCCTTTTTGCAGAATAAAAAGGCCGTCATATGCCGTGTCGTGGTGTTCCTTTATCGTGTACGATATTCCTTCTGCGTCGAGAGCACCCTTGATCATGTCCATCTCAAAGATGCTCTCTATCGTGTGTATGTTGATCTGTTTATTTCTTTCCATCCATGGGGTCCGGTCTTGTTATGGACCCTTTGTCTGCGGGCCCTACCCAGATTTCGAGCTCGGTCTGGAACGCTCCGCGGGAGATCTTGATATTACATGTCTTGTCATCCTTCACGTAGTTGAGCACGGTGTCCTTGTACCGGAAGCTGTTGATGTACCTCCAGCCGTTCTTCGACATATTGATCTTGAAGTAATTCTCGAGCGATGCGGGCTCGACGTTCCCGCTGAAGACGATAACGCCCGCTTTGAAAGCCGGCGTTTCGTACACGAAGCTTCGCTCGTTGACGATGTCGACCTCTTTCGGGACCGGCACGTCGGGGAAGCCGTAAAATTGCTGGTTAAATCCCTGCGGCTTGGACGGCGCCGGGGTATCGGAGGCCGTCTGCTTCTGCTGAAAGGCCGCGCATCCCGCACATATCAAGGACAATACGAAACAGATAACTATCAATTTTTTCATATGCTCCCTCCCTTTTTATCTCTTTCAAGATATGCATACGCACTGTGATTGTGTATGCTCTCGAAGTTCTCCGCTTCTATCGAAAACCACCGGACATTTGCGTCCTGCGACAATTTTTCCGAAATATCCCGCACGACGTCCTCGACAAATTTCGGGTTGTCGAACGCATGCTCGGTTACGTATTTTTCATCCTCCCTTTTCAGGATCGAGTATATGTCGCTGCTGGCACTTTTTTCGATGATCGCGATAAGGTCTTCTATCCAGAAGAATCTCCGGGTGTTGACCTCTACCCGGGTGATCCCCCGCTGATTGTGGGCGCCGTGCTCGCTGATCTCCTTGGAACAGGGGCACAGGGTATTTATAGGCACCGATACGAAGACGATGAATTCCGTCATTCTATTGTGTGCGTCCATTGAGCCCCGGAAGCCGCACTGGTATTCCATGTAGCTTGGCGTTTTCGATACCGGGGCCTCCTTCTTGATAAAATAGGGAAAACTGACGGACATGTGCGCGGCCTCAGCGTCGAGCCTTGATTTCATTTCCCTGAGCAGGTCCGGGAAATTTTTCATGTTGATCATGTTCTTGTACTCGTGGAGGATCTCGACGAAGCGGCTCATGTGCGTGCCCTTGTAATGATGGGGCAGGTTGACGTACATGTCGATCGCGGCTATCGTGTTCTGATGGCCGTTCGCCCTGTCGAGGACCACGATCGGGTACTTGACGTTCTTCACTCCCACCTTGTCGATCTCTATCTCGCGCCCGTCGTACATGCTCTGGACGTCGGCCATTCCGGTCTTATCGTTCATACGATGCGCTGGCCCTGTCTGATTCCCATACCGTGACCTTCTTTAAGGACACGCGGTCATTGCCCACGCGCTCCTCCATCTCCGAGAAAACGTACAGGGCAATATTCTCGGCCGAGCTTGCGCGCCCGGAGAAAAATGGTATGTCATTGATATATTTGTGGTCGAGAACGTCGAGGACCTCGTGAAGATGGCCCCTGAGGATGGTGAAATCCAACAGCATCCCATCGTCCTGCAGATCGTCTCCGGCAATGGAAACCTCAACGGTAAAGTTATGCCCGTGCAGTTCCTCGCACTTCCCCTTATAGCCCACGAGCCGGTGCGCGGCGGCGAATGAATCTTTTACAGACAATGTGAACATGCCATACTGTATCGTCTGGAAGGGGGGAAAGTCAAGAAGATGGGTGATGGATGACAGGCGATAGGCAATAGGCGATAGGCTATAGTAAAATTATACCAAAAACCTAATACAAAATGGCGGGGCCCAACGTTAATGGTCAGGCTATGCCCATCGCCCATCGCCCATCGCCGGTTCACATAAAAAAGCCCCGCAAAAGCGGGGCCTGTCAATTTACATGTTTTATTTATTTTGCCGGTTTTTTGATGGCGCGCCTGATGACGACGTACCCCTTTGAGGGGCCCGGGACCGCTCCCTCGATGAGGAGCAGGTTGACATCGCCGCGGACGTCGACGATCTTGAGGCTCTGGACGGTCACTTTCTTCGCGCCCATGTGCCCGGGCATTTTCTTGCCTTTCATAGTGCGGCCGGGGGTCATGTTCTGCCCTATCGAGCCGCCATGCCTGAAAGCTTCGTGCGATCCGTGTGTCGCAGGAGCGCCGCCGAAGCCGTGACGCTTCATAACACCGGCAAATCCCTTGCCCTTCGATGTTCCTGTAATGTCGACGAAATCGCCCGGTTCGAAGATATCGACGGAAAATATCGAGCCCACCTCGTTCGCCTCAAGGTCCTCGGGAGTGACCTTGAATTCCTTCAAGACCCTGGTCGGCGTGAGGTCCGCCTTTTTGAAATGGCCCGCTTCGGGTTTGTTCACGCGCTGGACCTTGATGACCTCGTCAAAACCGATCTGTACGGCGTTGTAGCCTTCTTTCTCAGCGCTTTTCTTCTGGACGACATAGCAGGGGCCTGCCTTTATGACCGTAACAGGAATGACATTCCCGTGTTCATCAAATATCTGCGACATACCGAGCTTCTTACCGATGAGACCTAACGCCATGATAGACACCTCCGAAAAATTGTAACATAATAGTCAAAAACTCCCCGAAAGTCAACATGAATTCGGCTGACCCCCCTTCTTTGGCCGTCCCGGGGCCATGCTGAAAATACAGGAAAACACTTAATGGAATGTCCATACGTCCGAACAATATGTATATGCCCAATGCAAGCACGATACCGCGAGAGCAATTGATAAGCCGGGCGAGCGAGATCAAGATGATACCGACGCTCCATACCATCGCCGACAGGGTGTTCAGCGTCCTCGACAACAGCAATTCATCCTTCAATGACCTCTCGGATATTGTCAGGTATGATCAGGCCATTACCTCGAAGATCATCAGTATTGCCAATTCCGCGTACTACAGCCGGGGGATCGAGATATTCAACCTGCAGCGCGCAATGCTCACCATCGGGTTCGAAGAGGTCCGCGCCATAGTTACCTGCATTCTTCTCATGGACGGCATCATGAAACTGCTCAAGCTCAACGAGGAAGACCTTTTGAGCCTCTGGAGGCACTCGATCGAGGTTGCATGCGCGGCCCGCGTACTATCGGAACGCCTCATGCTCGAAGACCCGCAAAAGGCTTTTACCGCATCCCTCCTGCACGATATCGGCAGGATAATCTTCTACGCATTCTCCCCTGAGTACAAGGAAATGCAGGACAAGGCAAAACCGGGTACCGACCTCGCTGCGCTCGAGAGGGAGCACTTTGGGATAGACCACCAGGAGACGGGCCATATCATCGCCGTGAAATGGAAGTTCCCGGCCGATTTTGCGAAGGTTGTCCGCAATCATCACAAGCAACTTCCGGATGCCGGCGACGGGCTCTTAAGGCTTGTCGCTGCATCGGACCGTTTTTTCACGAAGGAACCGGGAGGCATCTCGCCGGAAGGAATGATCCTCGACAGGGAACGCGATGCGATAGCGTTCGAGGTGAAAAAAATAATGAAATTCATGCAACTGGACATACGATGACCTGGAATAATGCCCGTACCGAAACGATGAAGACCGGATGGAACTTCTATCTGAGGGCCGTGGACAATTATTCGATAATCATGCGTATCATGGAGCTGGAGGGAAGAGACCTTCTTATCAGCGAGGCCCCGCGGATTTTTATCGAAGAATCGTTCTTCGACATGTGCACGATAATCGTCAATGGCGACGGGACTCTCCGGCAGGCTTTCTATGCGGTGGACGACACGTTCGGCCCTGTCAACCCCGACGATATAAAGGGCCTCAAGCAGTGGACGGGAAAATCAAAAATCGTAGAAGACTGCCTGGACTACGGCACGCTCTATATTTATATGGTACAGCGTGACCTGGAGACCGTGGCGTACATCATCCTCGGAAAGCGGTACCGTGTGGACCTGAACCAATCCCAGATACGGGAACTTGAAGTTATCGGGGAGTTTTACGGCAGGGCATTGATGCGGGGCTCCCTTTTCGTGCGGACCTCGGATGCAACTGTGTTCGAGACTGTCCTCGGGTCTTTTCCTGATCCCCTCATACTTGTCGATCCGAACGGGTGTATCGGCTATGCCAACGAAAAAGCAAGAGAGCATTTCGAGACGAGGAAAGGATTTTTTCTCCATGAACGTGCGGACAGGGCGATACCGGGCCTTCCCGAGGCCCTTGTGAAAGACCGCAAGCCATTCAGCGGGGAAATAAATTACAGGTCGGACATGAGCTACAGGATGTACAGGGTCGAAAGCTTTGTGGTCCCCGAGACCAAGGGCGGTCAGTGGCTGGCCATAGTGTTCAAGGACGTTGTGGAGACAAAGGCCCATGAAGAGGAAAAATTCTTAAGAAAGCGGAACGAAAGCGTGGGTATGCTCGCGGGCGGCATAGCTCATGACTTCAATAATATGCTGACAGGGATCCTGGGGTACGCAGCCCTGATGAAAAAAATGGTCAATGACGTGCAGCTCGGCCGCTACGCGGAGGCGATAGAGAATTCCGCCCAGCGCGCTTCAGGACTGACGAAGCATTTGCTGAACTTTTCACGAAGGCAAAAAAGGTCTGCCGGTCTTATGGAGATCAACCCGCTTCTTGACGACGTGCTGTTTCTGGTCAATAAAAGCTTCCACAGTATCGAAATCGTGCGTGAGTTTGACAATGCGCTGCCTGCGGTCAAAGGCGACGAGGCTGAGCTTCAGAACGTTTTCCTCAACCTCTTCATCAACGCGCGGGACGCAATGGACGGCAAGGGGACCCTGCGGGTAGCGACGTCCAGGTACGGTACAGAGTATATATGTGTTCAAATTGAGGACACAGGAAAAGGGATCGACGAAACACTCCGTCACAAGATATTTGAACCTTACTTTTCCACGAAGGGGGATGCCATCAATCTCGGTATGGGCCTCTATCTCGTGGATAAGGTCATCAAGGAGCACGGGGGTTTCATCGAGATCAAAAGCGAAACGGCGAAGGGGACCTGTTTCGAGCTTTACCTTCCGGTCCAATCGCAGCAGCCGGCTTCCGCCTGCGGGCCGCAGCCGGGATCAACCGAAAAGGCAATCGCGGGGAAGAGGGTCCTCATCGTCGACGATGAACAGCTTATACGGGAACTTCTGAAGAGTTGTCTCGCGGCAAAGGGAGCAAGCCTCCTTGAGGCGGAAAATGGCGAGGAAGCGCTCACCATCTACCGGCAACACGGGGATGCGATCGATCTGATCATCCTCGATGTGATCATGCCCGGTATGAAAGGCGATGAGGTCCTGCGCCGGATCAGAAAAGACACCACCCCAATGAAGGTCATCATATCGAGCGGCTTTATGAGCGAAGAGCAGAGAAAAAAACTGAAAGAGCTCAATGTCGACGGTTTTCTGGACAAGCCCTTCAAAGGTGAAAGCGCATTGTCCATCATCGGGGAAGTACTTTCAAAATAAATCGTTCCACGTTCTACGGTAAAAACCGTTCTACGTTCTACGTTAAAAAGACCAAAGACGCTAGATTCCGGCAAGCCGGAATGACGACCTTCCCCTGTATCATCCGGGAATGAAACAACGCAGAACGCAGAACCGGGAACTATTTTTTAAGGTTTTCCTTCTTCCTCCACTGCCTGTGCGACGAGACGGCGAAGCGGTGGGCTTCATCGCGCATTCTGACTATTTGCTTGAAGACGGCAGAGGCCTTCGGCAGGGCGAGGTGGTTCTTGCGGGCGGGGATATAGATGACGTCCTCCATCCGCTTGCGGCCTTCCCCTTTGGCGATGGATATGATGTCCCCTTCGATGTTGCGGGACCGCAGCACTTTGTGCGCCGCGGCGAGCTGGCCTTTGCCCCCGTCTATGATGTAAAGGTCGGGCAGGGGGCCGAGCTCCGGATTGCCGATCCTGCGGGTTAAAACCTCGGTTATCATTGCAATGTCGTCAAGCGTATCCCCGCCGCGGATATGGAATACACGGTACTGGTCCTTTGACGGCTTGAAATTCGTGAAGACGGTCATGGCCCCGGTAGGGTTTTGTCCGGCTATGTGCGAGATATCGTAGACCTCGATGCGGCCGGGAGGGTTCTTGAGCCGGAGCGTGTCCCTGAAAGCCTCGTCGAGGGGCCGGGTGTCCGTTTCGTGGAGGTTCTCGATGGCAAGGCGGACCATATCCCGCGCCCCCCTGTGGCCGGGCCCGAGTATTCTTACCGGCGCCCTCTTTTTTTCGGTGAGATATCTTTCGAGGACGTCCCTGTTCTCCGGCTCTTCCGATATGATTATCTCGTCGGGGATCGGATGTGCCGAATAGTACTGGAACAGGAACGTCATCAGGGTCTCACCGGCGCCCTCCGCATAGAAAGTTTCCTTGTAAAGCCGCCGTGACAGGAGCACCCCTGCCCGCACGGTCAGCACAACGATGGAGATGACCTTCGCCCGTTCCGAAAAGGCCCAGACATCACGGTTCTTGCCGAAATGCTCATGAACATTCTGTTTCTCCATCATGCCCTTGATGGCCGTGTAGCGTTCCTTGAGGACCTGGGCCGCTTCGAAATCCCATGATGCGATCTTCCGGGCAATGTCCGATTCGATCGTCTTCAGGACCTTCTCGTCCCTGCCCGAGAGGAAATCCCTTACCTGCTCGATCGTCTTTGCGTATTCGGCCGCGTCGACGCGCATAACGCAGGGGCCCGGGCATTTCCCGATCTCAAACAGGATGCATGCCCTTTTCCTTTTCCGGAACACGGAGTCCTTGCATTTCCTGATGGGGTACACCTGCTCCATCAATTTAAGGATGTCCCTCACCTCGCGGCCGTGAGGGTAGGGCCCGAAATATATCGACCCGTCGTCCACTATCTTTCGTGTCGGGAAAAGGCCGGGATAATCGTCCTTTACCGTCAGCTTGAGGGAGAGATAGGATTTATCGTCCTTCAGGACGATATTGTACTTTGGGGCATGCTGCTTGATCAGGTTGTTTTCGAGGAGAAACGCCTCTTTTTCGTTCGCCGTGAGGATAAAATCGATGGACCGTATGCTCTCTACGAGCAATTTTGTCTTCGTGTCCTTCACATCGCTGCGAAAATAGCTCCTGACACGGTCACGGATATTCTTTGCCTTCCCGACGTAGATTATGCAGCCCGCGCCGTCTTTAAACAAATATACGCCCGGTGACCCGGGCAGGCCGTCGAGAACGAGCTCCCCGATCACAGCACAAGCTCCGCCTTTTCAAGGGTGAGAAGGCGGTCCCGCAGCTGGGCCGCCTTCTCGAAATCCCATTTTTTCGCCGCCTCGGCGATCTCTCTTTTCAGCTTCCTGACCATTTTGGAAAGCTGTTTCGGTTTCAGGGCCTTCGCATCGAACCTGTCAACCGGGGCCTCGTAGTAATCTTTTTCATATATGGAAGACAGGACATCGACTATCGATTTCCGGATCCCCTCGGGGGTGATACCGTTCCTTTCATTATATTCCCGCTGGACGGCACGTCTGCGCTCGGTCTCGTCTATCGCCCGGCGCATGGAATCCGTTATCGTGTCGGCGAACATGATCACTTTGCCGTTCAGGTTGCGGGCGGCGCGCCCGCACGTTTGAATGAGGGAGGTCTGGGAGCGCAGGAAGCCCTCTTTGTCGGCGTCGAGAATGGCAACAAGGGAGACCTCCGGCAGGTCGAGGCCTTCACGCAGGAGGTTCACCCCGACAAGTACGTCGAATTTTCCCATCCTGAGGTCCCTGACAATGGCGACCCTCTCGAGGGTATCGATGTCGGAATGGAGGTACTTGGCCTTTATACCCCTGTCGAGGAGGAAGTCGGTGAGGTCCTCGGCGAAACGCTTCGTGAGCGTGGTCACGAGGACGCGCTCCTTGTTCTTAATGATCTGGCTGACCTCCTCTATGAGGGATTCAACCTGGCTGGTCGCGGGTTTCAGCACGATCTCGGGGTCCATGAGGCCGGTAGGCCGTATTATCTGTTCGGCAACGTGCCCGCGCGCCTTTGTCAGTTCATATTGGGCGGGGGTGGCCGAGATATAGAGGACCTGTTTTTCGCGCGCCTCAAATTCCTCGAACATGAGCGGCCGGTTGTCGAGCGCCGAGGGAAGCCGGAAACCGTGCTCTACGAGCGTAGTCTTGCGTGACCTGTCCCCCCGGTACATCGCTGCCAGCTGCGGTACGGAAACATGGCTTTCATCGATCATTATGAGAGCATTCGCCGGCAGGTAATCCATCAGGGTGGGCGGCGGTTCACCGGGCGCCCTGCCCGTGAAGTGGCGTGAGTAGTTCTCGATCCCGGAACAATACCCGAGCTCGGCAAGCATCTCGAGGTCGTACCTCGTCCGCATCTCCAGCCGCTGTGCTTCGAGGAGCCTGTTCTGCGACCTGAGGAACACAAGATGCCGGTCGAGCTCTTCCCCGATGGACCTGATGGCGCGCTCTATCGTTTCCTTCGGCATGACGTAGTGGCTCGTCGGGAATATCGTCAGCCGGCGCAGCCTTTCGAGGGGTTTCCCTGTCAGAGGGTCGAAGCTCGAGATCGACACGATGCGGTCCTCGTCGTGGATGATCCTGAAGGCCCTTTCCTCTTCGTACGGCGGGTAGACATCGATCGTCCCGCCCCGGACGCGGAACCTGCCCCTGTAGAAATCGATGTCGTTGCGTTCATACTGGCACTGGACGAGTTTTTTCAAGAGCGCCTGGCGGTCAACGGACTGCCCGTCCTCAACAGACAGGAGCATGCCGTAATACGCCTCCGGCGAACCGAGCCCGTAAATGCAGGAAACACTGGCAACAATAATGATGTCTTCCCGCTCGAAAAGGGCATTGGTCGCAAGAAGCCTCAAGCGGTCGATCTCCTCGTTGATCGACGAGTCCTTCTCGATAAAGGTATCGGTAGAGGGGATGTAGGCCTCCGGCTGGTAATAGTCATAGTAACTCACAAAGAAATGGACCTCATTGTCCGGAAAGAGCATCTTGAACTCGGAATAAAGCTGGGCGGCAAGTGTCTTGTTGTGAGAAATGATGAGTGTCGGCCGGTTGACACGTTCGACCACATTTGCCATGGTGAATGTTTTGCCCGATCCCGTTACACCGAGGAGGACCTGGTGCGGCACACCTTTGATAATATTGCCGGATATCGTATTGATGGCAGCGGGCTGGTCGCCTTTTGGCTCGTAGTCGCTGGTAAGCCTGAATTGGTGCATGGTGTAAATAGTTTAATGTCCTTTAGGGCCTGTGTCAAAAATATGAAAAGTGCGTCCGTTACCTTAAAGATTGGCGTGAAAGTGGCGATATACCGTGTACGACATCATGGCGCAGAACAATACCGGCCACGATGAAAAAAAGTATGCTCGAAGCGCTGCCCTGAAACAAAAGCTCTTGACATGGTGATGCCAAAAGTTTAAAGATTTAAGCATAAATTATTTATAAAATCTAAACAGGAGGAAGGGGTTATGAAAAAGGTTTTATTGTTTGCACTTGTCTTGCTGATTGGCATAGCTTTTGTCAGCACCGGTTTCGCGCAGGAAAAGGCAAAACCGGCACCGGCGGCAGAGAAGAAAGCGCCCGAGAAAGCACCGGCGCCCGAGAAGAAAGCGCCCGAGAAAGCCAAACCCGCCGCCGAAAAAGCTGAGCCGGCAAAGGAAGAAAAACCGGCAGCAGATACAGCAAAACCTGCAGAAAAACCGAAACCAAAACCAATCCCTGGTTTTGTCGGCAAAGTGACGGTCACAGAGTCTGTATATAAGACGGTCAGCGTAGAGCGCGGCAAAGAAGTCGTGACATTCGACGTCAGCGATGCCAAGTTTAAGGGCTACAAGAGCGCCGATAATATCGGCGTTGGCGACAAGATTGCCATGAAGTATGACAAGAAGGGCAAACTGACGGTCACCAAGATCGCAGCCGCCAAGAAGGCAAAAGCGGTAAAAGGGAAAGTAGCAAAACCGAAGAAAGAGAAGAAAGAAGAAGCTGCCGGCGAGCAGAAGCCTGCAGACGAGAAGAAGCCGGCCAAGAAAGCCAAGAAGGCCGCACCGAAGAAAGAGGAGAAGAAAGAAGAAGCAAAATAACCTCTTTACGACATAACGAACCCCGCTTCCGCAAGGAGGCGGGGTTTTTTGTCGGCGTAAGGCGTAAGGCGTAAGGCGTAAGGCTTCTACCACTGCCCGTCATCCCGG
>CALMFJ010000050.1 GCA_937862865.1 uncultured Pseudomonadota bacterium
GTACGGCACCGGGATGACGGCGAGAGGGCGCCGGGATGACGGTGTTGGGACCGGTCATATATTCAGTCTGCGACGAGGCGGCACAAAAAGGTGTAAGCGATGTCCTGACACATTTTTTAGTCTACGATGTCGTGACACTTACCAGATAGGTGATAGGAAATCCCGGATGAAAATCCCATCACCCATCACCCATCACCCATCACGCATCACGCATCTTTTATATATATTTTGTAATTCTCAGAGACCGCACCGTCGAGGCCGACCTCGTTGCCCCAGGCGTCGAACACCTTTTTGCCGGCAGCGATCTCCTGGGTGAGGCCGGCAGCTATGATCGCGTGGCGTACGGTCATGCCGGGGGCGAGGTGGACCTCCGTGTTATTGACGAATACCTTCATTTTCCGGGGCCTGGTCTTTTATTTGCTTTCCGTCCGTATCCTTCCTTCGACGGCGGAGGTTATTTTCTTTTCTTTCTGTACCTCGGACACGACAACGTCCCGCAACCACCTGCCGGCATCGTTGTAAACGATATTGCTGCTTCTTATCGTACCGCCGACGATCTCGAAATCGGGCGCCTGCCGTATCGCCTCGCGGAAGACCTGGTAACCGTCGCCTCCTGCAGCCAGGAAATCATTGGTGGCTACGGTATAGTGCCGCGTAAGCTCGAGCGGCTTCCCGGCGATCCGAATGGCCGCGATGCGCTTGCCCGCTTCCCGCGCGGGGGAATATGCGAAGGAGATGCCTGATACCTGGGGAAAGCGCCCCTCTTTGGCCTCGATCCCCGATACGCCGTATTCCAGGGCGTCCCGAATCTGTTGACCGGTGAGGCGGATGGAAAGGATATAGTTGTTAAAAGGGAGGACCGAGTAAATATTCCCGACCGTGACCGGCCCCTTCATGATGCTCGTGCGAAGGCCGCCGCCGTTTATTATCGCCGCCTGCGCCCCCGATTCTTTCCTGATGATGTCTGCGACAAAATTACCCATGTTCGATTCGCCGGTCCTTGCGTTTTCCGCATTAAGGTCGACCAGGGCCTCTCCTATGACCTTTCCCATCGATTCCCGGACCTGGCCCGCATAATTTTCGACAATGGCCGCCACTTTCTCGTCCTTTTTCATCAGGGCAGGGGTTATACTTTCAAGCCTGTCTGAAACGGACGTGATCCTGCCGGATTCGACGGTCAGGTCGAGCACACCCAGCACCAGCCCGTGTTCCCACGCCTGGACGATAACTGTTTTGCCGACTGTGATCTCTTTCACGGCCTTGGTATGGGAATGCCCTCCGACTATCACGTCGATGCCATTCACTGCTCCGGCCAGCTCCATGTCCGCGTTGTAACCGATGTGCGAAAGCACGACTATGACGTCCACCCTGTGCCTTAACTCGCTGACGTACTGCCGGACTGTCCTCGCAACGGGCAGGAATTGAAGCCCGGCAACGTTGGAAGGGTGCGTGGCTGACGGGGTCTCTTCCGTCACGACGCCGATAATGGCGACCTTTAATCCGTTGACCTCCCGTATAACATAGGGCTTCAAGGCATCGAGGCCGGTCACGTTTGCCCCGAGCACGGGGAACCTCGCCTCTGCTATCCTCTTTGCCAGCACCGTTTTTCCAAAATCAAATTCATGGTTCCCCACAACCATGGCATCGACGCCCATCGCGTTCATCACATCGATCGATGGCTTGCCCGCAAAAAGGTTTGCCCATGTGTCGCCCTGGATCATATCCCCGGCTGCCAGCAGAAGGGAAGGTTTCTCTTTTCTCAGTTCCGCCGCACGAAAGCTCAAGTGCGCGATACCCCCCTGAAGTTCGTCGGAGCCGATCCGCCGTGAGCTTTCAGCGAACCCGTGGAAATCGTTGAAATAGAGGATCCTCAGGTCGGCGGCGCCGCATGGCAGGATGGCGGCCATGACGACAAGGATTGCTGCCATGAAGGCGACGAAGGCAATCTTAGAATGTTGCATTGGTGTGTTCCCCCATAATGTTTTTCAAGGTCTTGAGGTAGCGCGCGTTCCATTTGTGGTTCTTGACCGGAAAGAACAAGGAACAGGATATGGCATCCACGAGAATGTTGTACCGGGAAAATGTTTCTGTGCGTGACAGCGGCTGGTCGAATTGTATAACGAACGATCCGCATGCTGTCGTGTAAAAGGATATCCCCGGTATCTTGCCAAGTCCTTCCTCGATAAAGGCATGCTCGTCCGCAAGGTATGTGCGTGTCCGGCGGGGATAATCCCTGTCGCGCAATGATGCAGCCGCAGCCGCAGCCGCTGGCGTGGAAGGAGGGTCTACGGGGACATGCTGTCTGACTGCGCGCAGCGCTGCGGCATCCCCGATGCAGTATGCGACGGGCAGCCCTTCAAGCGCATAATACTCGGTCATCGAAGAGACAACGAAACAGCGCGGATGGCCGGCAATATCGCCTGCGGCCGAGACCGAACCCGAATAGTTAAGAAGTGTCTCGTCGATGACGAGAAGCATTCCCCGGTCTTCCGCATGAGCGATCATTCTCAGGACATCGTCACGGGCGATCGGCCTTTCCGATATGAACGACGGGTGGGAAAAAACGGCGGCGCCGCATTGAGGCAGGGCCTTTTCCCAGGCCCTGAGGTCGAGGTTGAAACGGTCTCTCTCCCCGAGTTCCAAAAAATGGAAATCGACCGGGTATTCGACCGCCCTCCGGTAATACGAGGGATACGGGGCGCAGGCAAGCAGCGACCCGATATTGAAGGACCGGACGATCGCGGCGAGGAGCCCTTCGAAGCTGCCCGACGTGAGAATATTTTCCTCCGGCACATTGCTGAGCCGGGCTATCGCCCGCGTCAGGTAACGGGCCCTGTCGTCGATGGCCCTGTCGACCATTTTAACGCTCTTCCTGATAGCTCCCCTGGCGTGAGCAGATGGCCCGAGAGGATTGGCGCTGTTCGTGAAATCCATGACCCGGCGTGCGGACATCTTCGTCTGTGATGCATGATCGTAGATGGTGGGGATATTCCTTTTCATTGACCCTGAATGTTATACCACGAAAAGAGGGGAATGCCCAGAAGGCCTTTAGACCCCCAGGTATGCCTCGATGACCCGCGGATCGTGTTTGATGTCGGCCGATGGCCCGACGAGGGTGATCCGCCCGTTCTCCAGGACGCATGCCCTGTGTGAATGTTCCAGCGCCATATGCGCATTCTGTTCGACGAGTATCATTGTGATGGCTCTTTCGCTGTTGACCTTTGTTATAAGCGAGAATATCTCGCGCGTGATGATCGGCGACAGGCCCATGGACGGCTCGTCGAGGAGCAGGAGCCTCGGGTGGGACATAAGCGCCCTGCCCATGGCGAGCATCTGCTGTTCACCGCCCGAGAGCGTGCCGGCGTGCTGCTTCATCCGCTCTTTCAGGCGGGGGAATGTGGTCATGATGAGATCGAGGATGTCCCCGCGGACGGTCCTGTCAGGCACGGGGAAGCCGCCGAGTTCCAGGTTCTCCCTGACCGTCAGATCGGGGAATATCCGCCTGCCCTCGGGGACCATGCTCATCCCCATTCTGACGATGCGGTCGGTCCTCGCGGCCGTTATATCGGTGCCGTTAAAAGAGATGGTCCCTGACAGGGGCCGGGCGAGACCTGTCAGGCTTTTCAGGAGCGTCGATTTTCCGGCGCCGTTGGCCCCGATGATAGAGAGGATCTCACCGTGGCGGACCTCGAGGTTGATATCGTCGAGGGCCCGGATGATGCCGTAAGAGACGCAAAGGCCATTGACGGCAAGGATGACCGGTGCTGCCGTGCCGGACGGGTCCGTCATGCCGGGCCCTCCTCGCCAAGGTACGCCTCGATGACCCGCGCGTCTCTCCTGACCTCGGCGGGCGTTCCCTGCATGATCTTTTCGCCGAAGTCCATAACGAGGATATGGTCGGAGATGTTCATCACGAGTCCCATCTGGTGTTCTATCATGATGATGGTGAGGTTGAACCTTTTCTTCACGTCCCGCAAGGTCTCAACGAGGTCCCGGATCTCCCGGGGGTTCATACCGGCCCCCGGTTCGTCTATGAGGAGCAGTTTCGGTTCTATCGCAAGTGCCCTCGCCAGCTCCAGCCGGCGCTGTTCACCGTAGGGAAGGCTTCCCGCGGGAGCGTCCCCCTTTCCGGCAAGACCGAGGAAATCCATGAGCGTGTATGCCTTTTGCCACGCCTTTTTCTCGACAACGGAATGCCTGTCGGTCCGGAAGATCCCGGCAAACGGGCTGTAACGGTTGCCGCTCAAGTAAGCGGACGTGATGTTCTCGGCAACGGTGAGCTCCCTGAAGAGCCTCAGGTTCTGAAATGTCCTGCCGATCCCGAGGCGCGCCAGCCTGTGCGGGGCAAGATGCGTAACGGACCTTCCCATGAACCGTATGTCCCCGCTGTCCGGGGTATAAAAGCGGGTGATGAGGTTGAAGACGGTCGTTTTCCCGGCGCCGTTCGGGCCGATGATACCGAGCGTTTCGCCCGGGGGGACCTTGAACGAGATACCGTCGACGGCCTGAATACCGCCGAAACTCTTCGTCAACCTGTCCACTTCGAGCACTGCCGTCATACCCGTCCCGCTCACCCCTTCTTTTTTGTCATGAGACCGTACGGCCGCCACATCATGAGCGCGATGAGAAGAAGGGGAATGAAGACCCACCTGAGATCGAGGATGTTACCGGGCAGCGCTATCCTTAAGCCCTCGATGAAACCCACCCAGATGAACCCCGCATAGATGGTGCCGGCAATGTTGCCCATCCCTCCCAGGATGACGATGATCAAAAAATCGATCGACCTGAGGAAATCAAAGTTCGAGGGATGAAGGAACGTATAGAGATGGGCATAGAGGGCCCCCGCGACCCCGGCGAGGAAACACCCGTACACGAAGGCCATAAGCTTCATCCGGGCCGTGTTGATCCCGATCGAGGCACTGGCCGTCTCATCCTCCTTGATGCATCGCCAGAAAAGCCCATAGCGCGACGTTATGAGGTTCCTTGTGACGAGAAGGAGAAAAACGGTCACGAAAAAGGCCGTCTCCAGGTTCGTGAGCTTTACGATCCCCGTGAAGCCGCGCGAGCCGCCCAGGACCTCCGAGATCCTGTCGGAATTGTCGAAAAACACCCGCACGAGTATCCCGAAACCGAGCGTGGCGATGCCGAGGAAATCGTCGCGGAGCCTCAAGATAGGTATCCCGATAACATAGGCGACGAGTGCTGCCATGAGTCCCCCCGCAAGTATCGTGGCCGGAAAGAAGAAGATGCTTTCAAGGCCTGACGTTTTGGCGAGGTAAGCGGAGGTGTAGGCGCCGATCCCGTAAAAGGCCGCGTGGCCGAGCGAGAACTGCCCGGTATAGCCGTAGATGACGTTGAGGCCCGTTGCGGCGAGGATCACGATGAAAACGTAGATTACGACCTGCTCTATGTATTCGGAGACGATGCCCAGGCTGAAAAGGAGCCTTAAGGCGGCATAGATAACGAGGGCGAGCAGGATGTGCCTCTTTGATTCGAGGAAGAACCTCATACCTTGTCGATCCTTTTCCCGAAGATGCCGCTCGGCTTGACGAGAAGGACGATGAGGAGGATGATGAAGATGACCCCGTCCCTGTACGTCGAAGACAGGAAGGCCGATACGATGACCTCGGACGTGCCGACGATCAGCCCTCCGATGACCGCGCCGTGAATGATGCCGATGCCTCCCAGCACCGCGGCGATGAACGACTTGATGCCCGGCATGATCCCCATGAACACATTGATCTGCGGATAGGCCATGGCATAGAGGATGCCGCCCATGCCCGCCAGCGCCGCCCCCACCATGAACGTGAGGGACACGGTGTTGTCTATGTTGATCCCCATGAGCGCCGCTGTTTCCCGGTCGTATGACACGGCCCGCATCGCCTTGCCCTGTTTTGTCCTGTAAATGAGGAGGTACAGGAGCACAAGCGCCGAGAAGGTGATGGCGAAGATCAGCACCTGTATATTCGTGAACGAAAACTCGAGCCCGCCGAGTGAAAAATTGTAGGTTTCCACCTCGAAGGGGCGGGGGAAGGCTATATAATCGGGTGTAAAGACGGCCTTGAGGCTGCAGAAATACTCAAGAAAAAGGGACACACCGACCGCGGTGATGAGAAGTGAGATCTTCGGGGCGTTCCTGAGCGGCTTGTAGGCGATCTTTTCCATGAGGTACCCGGCCAGCGCCGTTACGGCCATGGTCGCCAGGAAGACGAGGTAGATCGGCATGCCGAAGCGGGAGAGAAGAAAATAGGCAATGAACGCTCCGAGCATGAAAATGTCCCCGTGGGCAAAGTTGATCAGCCTCAGAATGCCATATACCATGGTATAGCCGAGGGCAATGAGCGCATACACGGCGCCGAGCTGAAGGCCGTTGATGACCTGGGACAGTATATAGCTGGCTTGTTCCATTGTGTTGGTTCATTTTCCCGGGAAAGGGAAATGCCCGTCCGTCCTTCGTTTACGGATTGACGGTCGTTACGTATTTAAAACCGCTTTTCTCCACCTTGAGGATCACGGCCGACTTCACGGCATCCCCGTTCCGGGAAAAACCGATGAGCCCGGTCGCGCCTCTGTAGCCCTTTGTCGGCGCAAGCACCTTCATGATATCGTCGGACTGCGGTCTCTTCGCGGCGTCGAGCGCCTTGAGAAGGATGCCCGCGGCATCGTAGGCCAGGGCTGCGAACGTATCGGGGACAACGCCGTAGCGGGCCTTGTACGTCCTGATGAAAGATGCGGCGACAGGGTCCTTGCGGTCAGCCGAGTAATGGTTGACGAAGTACCCGCCCACGATCGCATTCCCCCCTATCTTGAGAAGATCGGACGAATCCCACCCGTCACCGCCGAGGATGGCGGATTTGATGCCCTTCTCGCGTACCTGCCTCGCGATGAGGGCGACCTTGTTGTAATAGTCCGGCAGGAAGATAAGGTCGGGTTTCTTCAGTGCCACTTTCGTTATGAGGGCCGAGAAGTCAACATCATCCTTCTGGTACGACTCGAAGGCCGCGATGGTCCCCCTGCCGTTTGTGAAGGTTGTCCTGAAATTTTCAGCCAGTCCCTTGGAATAATCGTTGCTGACGTCATACAGGATGGCGGCCGTCTTCGCTTTGAGGTCCTTCAAAGCAAAATTTGCGGCCACGATGCCCTGGAAAGGGTCGATAAAGCATGCCCGGAACACGTAGGGCTTTCTCTTCTTGTCGGAGTATGTGACCTTCGGGCTCGTTGCCGTCCCGGTTATCATGGGGACCTTATGCTGGTTTGCAATGTCGCTCACCGGAATGGCGACCTTGGAGGTGACGGGCCCGACGATCGCGGATACCCTGTCCTGGGTGATGAGCTTGAGGGCGGCATTAGCTCCTTCCGTCGCATCGTTGCGATCATCCGCGATGATGACCTGGATCCTGTACCTGCCCCTTTTTTCGTATTCCTCCACGGCGATGTTGAAGGCGTTCTTTACGGATTCACCGTAGGTCTTCACGTCCCCGGTGAGCGGGGTGATAAGGCCGATCTTCACGGTCTCTTTCGCAAGCGTGTTCCCGCCTGTGCATATAAGCAGGCAAAGTACCGTCAGGATGCAGAGCATTGTTTTCATCTAAAACCTCCGTATAACATTTAAAGCAAACTTGCCCCGCGAAAGCAATGTTTTTCGCGGCCGCGGCGCCGGCGGAAAAACGTACCGGAATCTGGTATAATGGTCCCATGAAGAAAGTGATCTCGTTTGACCTCGACGGGACGCTCGTCGATGCCCGTTACGGTGATATGGTTTGGAACCACGGTATACCGGACGAATATGCAAAGGCATACGGCATGCCCTTCGAGGAAGCCCGGATGTACGTGCGCACCCGGTATGAGTCCGTCGGGGACGGCGACATACTCTGGTACGAGATACGGCACTGGCTGAAGCGGTTCTCCCTTGATGTTGAGCCCGACACCCTGCTCGAAAGGTACAAATCGTATATAAGTCTCATGCCGGATGCGGCGGAGGTGCTGCGCTCGCTTCGTGACCGCTATACCCTTGTCATTGCCTCCAATGCGGCGAGGATATTTGTCGAAAAAGAACTGGCCCATACGGGGATCGCCGGTCTTTTTTCCCACATTGTCTCGGCCACGACTGACTACGGCATGATAAAAAAAGAAGAGGGTTTTTTCCGGAGGCTGTGCTCCGAAACAGGGGTCGCGTCGGGAGAGATGGTCCATGTCGGCGATCATCCCGTGTTCGATCATGACGTCCCGTCCGGGCTCGGCATAGAATCCTACCACATCAACGGGCAGCGTGCCGCCGGGGAAAGGAGGACCATAACAGGCCTCAAAGATCTTCTCGAGGTGCTCTAGGTGAAATGCAATAAATGCGGCACGCCGATAGAGGCAGAGAAAATATCGTTCCGGGACGAGTGCCCGGTATGTCACGAAGACCTCCACGTATGCCTGAACTGCATCTTTTACGACCCCGGCAAATCCAACTCCTGCAGGGAAGACAGGGCCGATTTCGTGAAGGAAAAGGACCGGGCAAACTTCTGCGAATACTTCCGCTTCACCGAACGCAAGGCCCAAACGTCAGCAAAGGAAGAAGCGGAGAAGCGCTGGAAAGAATTGTTCAAAAAATAATCTGCCAATCCCCACCCCGTCATCCCGGCGCTTGACGCCGGGATCCAAG
>CALMFJ010000051.1 GCA_937862865.1 uncultured Pseudomonadota bacterium
CGAGGAGGACCACAAACGCCGGCGCGGCCACTGCGAACTCCGCGCCGTAGAGGAAGTAGAGGAGCCGATCCGCGAGCAGGATCCCGCCCACCGCGACCGGGACGGCGAGCAGGAGCGCGAAGGTCCAGGCCCTGGCGAGCGCCCCCGCGACCTCGACCGGGATAAAGCCCTTCGCCGTATCCGCGAGAAGCGTGACGATGCCGAGCACCTTTCCTCCCGCCCGCATGACATTCGTCGCGCCGATGTTCCCGCTGCCCGTCTTGCGCGGGTCTACCCCCTTCATCTTCCCGAGAACAACCCCGACAGGTATCGACCCGATAAGGTACGCGAACACCACCAGGGCTACGTTCACTCCATTGTCATAAGCCATTAAGGGACAGAATATTGGAAAAAACCCTGCATGTCAACAAACCGTCTTTTACGTTTGACAAGCCAATCTTTTCCTATTATAAAGAATGGATGCCTGGGTGGCGGAATAGGTAGACGCAAGGGACTTAAAATCCCTCGGAGCCTCGCTCTGTACGAGTTCGATTCTCGTCCCAGGCATTCATTGCTTCAATCGGTTTACAATAGCCGCCTACCCCGGTCTTTTTCTTATTTTGCCTTCATGAACAGGGGTAGCCCCCTTTTTTACTCCAATCCCTTACCCTTGTCTCCGCAGGCCCTAGCAACAAAATGCGGTTAGAGTGCGTCCTTGTGATACTTGAACGAGATATTGACCCTTACCCTGAACGCCGACACTTTCCCGTTTTCGACGGTGACGTCCTGTTTCACCACTTCACCAATGCGGACATCCTGAAGGGTCTTCGTAGCGGTCGCTATGGCCTGTTTGATCGCATCCTCCCACGACTCCGTACTGGTGCCCACGATCTCGTTAACAACGTACACGCTGCCTGCCATGTTAACCTCCTTTACTTTTCTCGCTTCAAAGACGTATATAGTGTTAATAGCACAAACGGGAGACATGTCAAGGCAGCCCGGAGGACCAGAAGGACGTTTATCACGAGGTATGAATAACATGGGACATCGTTTGCTCCTGGGCGTGTTTTTTATCGCTCTCTTCTGCTCCCCGGTCCATGCCGAAATTCATTACACCTTCCCGGTCCAGCCGTCAGGCTCCGCTTCCTTTTCCCGGGGCGGCCACCGCTATCCGGGGATAGACATATTCTGCAAGAAGGGGGCGGTCTTTGTTTCTCCCGTTTCGGGGACGGTCGAGGATGCTCAGAAGGAAGACATCTGGGACAGGAACGTCAACGGCCCCGAGAACAAAGGAGGAAGGTGGGTCAGTGTCGCGGGGGATGACGGGTACCGGTATTACGGAAGCCACCTGGAGCGGATTGCCGATGGGATATATATCGGTAAAAAGGTCAAGCCGGGAGACGTACTGGGTTACATCGGCAATTCCGGCAACAGTAAGGGGTCGCCGATCCATCTTCATTTCGGCATCTCCCGGGTCTCGCGGCCCTATAGTTGGAAGGTGCGAAAGGGTGAGATTGAACCGTATTTTTTTCTGCAGTGCATCCGCAGCAACAAATGCGACCCGAAGAAGACGCTGGACGGGTACGCGAACAAGGGGCAATAGGGACTTCCTTAAATCTTTCCTTATTTTCTCCGCTCACCTTTCTATCAAAACGCCGTAAAACCAATAAAGACCGCTGATATTTCCGCCGTGGGCCATGTAAAAGGATTACTGAATGAAAGTACTCTGTCTGTGTCAGGGCTGGATGGTCGCCCTCCACGGGAAAGGGCCCGCTGCCCAGGAACACCCGTACGAGCCATTGACTGTCCTCATGTCCGATGCGAGGATGCCCCGGTATGTGCACGTTCCGTTCGGCTGCTGGCGGGACACATTCACCTCGGCGCCCCTGATGCCTATGGTAAGTGCGGCCCTCTGCTGCGGTTGGCCGGGCCTGGTCCAGACGGCATCGAACGTGTTGGTCCTGCCCCTTCTCGTCCAGACCCCGTTCCAGCCTGACTCTTCTTCGTTCCAGACCCTCCCCAGGGCGTTGGTCTCATAGGTTCTCAAAAAATTCTGGAATGCAGCACAGGTCCTGTTCGGTGATGGCGTTATATTACAGCCGCAACCGAACCCGCCCCAGTCCCTCTGCATGCACGTCTGGCCGTTGATGGGCATGCGGACCCCCTGATTCCGACAGGTCTGCTGCGCTTCCTGGGGGCTCGATATAGGTATGAACGTGCTCCCGGTAAAATAGAATATCGTAGGCGAGACGGAGTTGTGACGCACAAATGTCGGCTGCCAGCTGTTGCCCCTGCATTCATCTGCGAGGAGCGCCGAAGGGCCGAAGGACAGCAGAAAGGCCCAGATGCAAACTGTTATGACGATCCAGCGTTTCATAGAATCCTCCTTTTGGTCCTGGCACATACGCCCAACGCACGGCCAGTGCGGGGCTATACGTTCCATGACAAAAAATATACAGAGATAGTATCAAAGGTCCCTGTTTCCGTCAATGGAGTGAAGATAGTGGGAAGTTCTTCAAGAACCTAAGAATTCCGGCAAGGCAGGCACCTTATTCAATTATCAAACAATGTCACATAACGTTCTGGCGGTCGAGCCCGTTATTGTAGCCTGCTTTACTGTAAAATTGGCGCGACTTGTTCTATAATATATCACTGAGACTCGCGGCACTACGCAGTGCTGAACGCCAGACGTAACGCCAAGGAGGGTCCTGTGAAATGGTTCTTGTTGCTGCTCATTGTCTTTTCCCTGATGTACGCATCGCCCGTTCCGGCCCAAGCGCAAATCTTCAATAATCCCCGGGTGAACGGTTATGCGGTCGACCGCTGCCTGTACTCCGGCCAGCAATGCGACCGGCCGGCTGCCGACGAGTTCTGCCGGCGCAATGGTTTCCAGCGGGCCCGGAATTTCAGATGGGCTTTTATGGCGCCAACCCGCATACTCGCCACAGGCCAGATCTGCAATGTCCCGGGCCGCGGCGGTTGCGGCGGGTTCACGCAGGTCACCTGCACCGGCGGCCGCGGCGGTCCGCCGACACCCCCGCGGGGAGGCAAAGGGCCGGGCGATCCGTGCCAGACCCGGGAGGAGTGCCGCAGCGGGATCTGCCTTCTCGGGGTGTGCAGTTAATCTGCCAGTGCGAATTTGAGGGACGTTCTTAAGAAAGTAAGAAACGTCACGGAGGAATTTGAGGGACGTTCTTAAGAAAGTAAGAAACGTCGAGCAAGCTGATTACTTTGAATAACTTAATTTCTTAAGAACGTCCCCTGACCGGTGTTCTTCCGTTCGTCAAAAATGCTTGGAACATCCCGATTGTTATGCTACCGTAGGAATAGAGTACGTCATCAAGGCAGACACCCGAGGTAAGAGGCTTCTGTAGAGTTTCGGGAGAGGCACCTTGAACAAATGCCCGCTTTCGGCTGAAGTGATCAAAAACGAGGCGATCGGATACCGGTATTGCGGGGAATTCCTGCGGGAACACCGGGAGAAAGATCGGGGGAATGTTGAGACTCCGGCCGCGGCTAACGAAGCGCCCGGCACGGCGAGCGCTGCCGCCGGGGGCAAAAAGAACGGGCTCCTTTTCATATCCCATATTATCGTGCTGTCGATCTATGGATTCATCATATTACTGACAGTGTCACCCCTTCGGTATGAGCCCGGCACCCTGGCATACCTGGCGCACGGGATAACGCTGACCTTGTCGGTCTACATCTCGTTATTTGCATCGATCATCACGATACACCTGGCTGTGAACGGACTGGTACGGAAGGGCATATCCGGAGTTCTGCATAACGCATCGGTCCTGACCCTCGCATGCATGGTCGTGCTGATCATAGGCGCGCTCTATAATCCATTCACCTGGTGAAGACAGGGGCATTCCCTGTGTAACGATATTGAAAGCGTAAGATCGGGCCTTAAGCACTCATGATGCCCGACCCGGAAATCCATATCTCAGGAAGGAGGAAAATAATGGCGCTCGATAAACAGGACAGGGACCTTATCGTTCAACTTGTTGCTTCAAATCTCACCGTTGCAGGTTATCTTCGGGATGCGCTGGTCGAAAAAGGCATCGAACCAGATCCGAAGACGCAGGAAGAGATCCTGGAAAGATACCGCGAATTCGTCAAGATACTGCTGGGGAAATGAGAGATATGTGATCAGACGGCTACAAGCCATCACCCCCCGTGGGCCCCGATCCAATTTTCGGGACTATTCCCCTTTCTTTCCCGGGCAGATTGTTTGCAGCAAATTGTCAGCCATGCTCCCGGGAAGGACTCTGATCCATTTCTTGTTATTCATTTCTTGATGATATATTACCTTTCCGTCGTTCGAATGGTCTGTCACTTCAAGGAGGGCGTGCTCCTTGGTCGCGCAATTTACCTCCTCATAATAAAAAGCATGCGAAAGATTCTCGTAACCCCTTATTTCCGGGTTTCGTTTCTTTAGTCTCTCAATGAAAACTTTCCGTCCTTGTTCGCTATAGACCGTCTTTGTACACAGCTTGACGGTGTTGTCGGAAGTGTTTGTCACACTCTGCCGGTCATAATACGTTGTTGAACCGCCATCTTTTGTCTGCGCAACCAGTACCCAGTCAGCCGGGAAAGCGATGGAGGGAATCGTTACAGAAGCTGCCATTACGAGAAGCAGTGTTGTGAATTTCACGAGAACCTTCTATTTCACACAGACTTCCCTGCCCTGATGGATCGTGTAGCGATAACCCGGGTTGCACTTGATACAGACCTCACGGCCCTGGTATTTCGTGTAGTTGTAGC
>CALMFJ010000052.1 GCA_937862865.1 uncultured Pseudomonadota bacterium
TATCCCAGCCAGAGAAAGAACCCTATGGCCAGGATGTGGAGTATCCACCAGTTTCGTGAGTATATCCTGAATATATTCATGTCATTTCCCCAGGAAATGGCCGGCGCCGTAGACCGCGGCGGCGGCGATGAGGTGAACGAACCACCAGCCGAGGTTGGGATACCGGTATGATACGCCCTTCTTTTCAGCGGTCCTGTTATAGCCGAAGACCTCCAGGTCGAACAGCGCCTTACCGATAAAGAACTTGCCCCATAATATCAGGATGTCGGGAAACGTCGTCTTGAGGAGAATGCCGGCCGGGGTAAGCGGCGCCGGCAGGTGCGCCAGGCTGAAGTGCGCCATGGTGACCGTCCCGACGATCACCATAAACCCGTTGACGACATATCCGTAATGCAGCGTCCTTTTGAACAGGAACAGAAGCGGGACGACGATCACGCTGATGATGCCGCAAACAACGTTGATGAGAAAAGACGGGTTGTTCCCATACGGATGGATGCGCAGGTGGAGAAGAAGACCGCCGAGGGCGATCACGATAAGCGCCGCCAGGCAAAGGGACCTGACATAACTTCCTGCGGTCATGAGGATCCTCCCTTCCCTCGTTCATAGTATGCCCCGGCTTACCATGGCCCGCCGGGGTATCCCCACCATGCGGGGTAGTAATAGTATACCGCTGCCGGTCGTTTCGGTTCGAGGTAGACCTGCGTTATCCGGAACATGGGAAAGACGTATTCCATCTCGTCAACCTTTCCCCTGACGACTCCCGTGAAGACGCCCGCGATCGTGATCCGCCTGTTCTTCTGATAAATAAGGGGGTCAAGGATGCCCTGCTCCCGCGGATACAGCGCGAGGAAACGCTGGCTTGAAGGAACGGCGCCCTGCGGGTACCCCAGACTGTCCACCGGGACAAAGAGGGCCTCTATCTGTGAGCCGTCTGCTTTAAGCGTCGTGCGTGCAATCACCCCGCCGAGGATGAAAAGCCGGTCGCGCTGCATGTCCGGGTCCTGGATAAGCGCCGCGAGCGACGGGTTCCGGGTACCCTGCTGCATATAGTCCGTCCGTATGACGGACCCACACGAAACAAGGCTGAAAACGAGCAGGACCACCGCTATGAGCTTCATAGTGCACCCTCCTCCCCACAGTCTACCACACACACCGGAAAAAGAACGCTCAAGGTGTGCTGCAAGGCCTTCGATTTAATTATCGGGACCGTCGATTTCGGACGGGCCGTTCACGCTCAGGTAAAATCGGCGGATGGACCGGTCGAGGACAAAGGCGATCGCGAGCAGCGCGTATATGCCGAAAATAAAGGAAAAAAGCATCATGATGTTCTTCCCGGTGAGGTCGATCGCGATCCCGCTGAGCACGAATGAGAGCGGAGCGAGGCCTCCGTTGATGGAGTCCAGCGTCCCGAACACCCTCCCTCTGAGGTCCTCGGGTATGACCTTCTGTTTGAGGGACGTGTTGATGAGCCGCGAAACGGCCATGCACAGGGACAAAAGTGATAGAAGAAGGAAAACGGAAACAACATTCGCGCTGCGCGAAAGGAACAGGAAGAGCAGGGCTTCGATGAGGAATATCGAGCATATGACCCTGTAATTCTGTTTCTCCGTCGTGTTGAACAGGCCGAAGAAAAAATAGCCCGCAATAGAGCTCAAGGTGAGCATGCTCAACAGGTACCCGTAATATGCGCTTTTCAGATGCAGGACATCCTCAACAAGAAAAGGCAGGGACAGCATGACCGTCGGGAAGAGGAGGTTCGACAGGGCGTAAATGACGGTCTGGTTCCTCAAACCCTTGTTTCCCCAGATGTAAAGGAACCCTTCCCTGGTCTCCCCGAGAAAACTCCTGTAGGAAAAAGCGCGCCTCTCCGGCCGCCTCCCGTGCGGCATCGATATGAACAGGCCCGCGAAGGCGGCGCACAGGAAGGACACGCCGTTGATGCAAAACGCCAGCGCGGCGCCCAGAAAACTGAAGAAAATACCCCCGAGGGAGCTGCCCGCCATGGCCAGCACGCCCCCTGCTCCCTGGAACAGCGAATTGCCCTTCTGAATTTTTTCTCTCGCCAGTATCTCGGGAACGATCGAGTACATTGTGGAGTTGAAGGCGGAGTCGATGATCCCCACCAGCACCGTCACAAAGAACACGGCATACACGACGGCGGGAAACGGGCCAAAATGAAACCGCCCTGTCGCGATGTCAAAAATCTTAAAACCGCTGACATGATCGAGGCCGGCGACGAACAACAGCAGCATCAGCAGGCCGCGCAAAAGATCGCACCATACGATCATCCTCTTTTTGCTTGACCTGTCGACGAGGGTCCCGGCAAACGGGCCGAGGACGATCCATGGAAGGAACGCGAGCAGTTCCACGATGCCGATAATGGTCGCGGAACCGGTCATTTGCTTCAAATACAGGACAAGGACAACGGAGTAGAGAGCGCTGCCGGTGATCGATACGCATTGCCCGGCAAACACGAGGGTAAAATTCCTGTTGAACAGTTTAGAGGAAGTCATTGTTATCGTTTCGAACGCGGACAACCCGGCCCCCGGCCGAAATAAGAGCTTCTACATCTGCCGTGCCCGTGTGCCGCATGACTTCGGGACATCATCGGGATAGGCCTTCCTGTGGGCGAGGAACCTCTTCGCAATGAGCTCCGCGATCTGCCTGTTCTCGTCCATCAGGCGGCGCAGCGTCACCTGGGCATTGCAGAAGGACTCCATGACATCCGTGTCCGTCACCGGCTGCAGTGCGCAGTATTCCCCGCAGATCGGAAAGGCCTCGCAGCCTTTGCACTTCTCCTCGTAGTATGCATTCGGCGCCTCGCACAGTTCGATCACCTTCATAGCGCCATCCATAGCGGAAGGAAGATCTTCAGCCTTTGCAATGGGACCGGTCACTCCGGTAAAGAAACTGCAGGGAAAGACAAGCCCGTCGACATCCACGTACGCGGACCAAAGGCCGGCCATGCATTTCTGGGGGCGCGGCGACGGGTTTTGCGCCCCGCCGCAGAGGACGTGATTATAGTAGAAGAGGAACTTGTTGAGGCCGACATTGTCCCGTGTCGCGAAGTCAAACTGGGAGGCCAGGAACGCCGCTTCGAATTCCGCCTCCGCCCGGAGCTTCGGCGGTATCTGCGCAACCTGGTGGCCTCTGCCCTGGCTCGAGACGCAGTTCACGCGGTAGAACCGGACACCGTGTTTCGCGAAAAACTCCACGGTCGACGGCAGGGCCTTCAAGGACTCGACTGTCCCCACCACCAGCGCCGAGACGGGGAACCCCATCTCACGCAGCGTGACGATATTGTCCCTGCGTCTTTTCGAGGATATCTTCGGGTCATCGAGCTCCCCGTCATAGTGAACGGAAAAATGCACATCATGTTTCTTGAACAGCGGAATGATAGCGGGGTTCAGGATCGAGATATTCGTCTGGATCGAATACTCGAGCGTTTTCCCGGACCTTTCCAGATATCGGTCCATAAGGGCAAAGAACGTTTCATACCAGTCAACCGGGGCCAGAAGGGGCTCGCCCCCGGAGAAGACCATCCCCATGTCCTCGGCACTGAAGTCGAGAAGTTTTATGAGCGTTTCTGCGGTCTTGACAGGGTCGACCATTCCCGTCCCCTGACCGGGAGGGGACACGCAGACATTGCAGGCGTCCTGGAAACAGTAATCGCAGGAAAGGTTGCAGGCCGTGGTCAACTGAAATGTTACACCCCTGAGATCGCGGAAAATGGGTGATTCTGATGTCATGTGAAGATCCTTGCAAAGTTTTTTGCGGGGATTGGCAACGCTGCCCGGCCATCAAACATCCCGGGGCCCCCGGCGGGATACGGGCAGACCTCGTCGGCCGGGCACGAAGATAAGCTGTGGGATAGTCATCTTTACAGCACGACTGCTGCGACCGGTATCCTAATATACTATCTGGATGCTCAACCCCAAAAACGGACAAACCCCCATGCGTGCCGCGCCGCCAAATCCGATGTTGCAGCGTGACATCGGGAGGTTATCTGTTCGGGCAATAATTAGAATAGATGCAGCAGCACCCGCAATCATCTTCTTCCGGCATGGGAGAATATGAGGTGCGCAGCGTGCTCAGCATCTCGTTGATCGTCTCTCTCGATCGGCCCAGGTCAAGAGCCACGAATTCCTCGGCCAGATGCTCCGGAACGTCATAAACCCGTCCACTCTTGTTCACTAGCAACATGGTTCACTCCTGTATAACGTAGAATTTTGCATAACTGCTCTTACAAGTGTATTACACTGTCCGCACAATTGCAAGTCAATAAAAATAGTGCACAGACAGGGTACCGACGTGCTCATTGAACGATATAATCATACACCTCAACGACATTCTTCGGGGAGTCCTGTTTGATGAGTTCGATGTCTTTGCGTCCCTCGACCAGCATATCGAAAAACATCTTTTCTATCCCCTTGAATATAAAGCACGTATCGATGTCATCCCCTTTGAGGACGAGGGTTTTCCCGTCATCGGAATATATCAGCCATTTCTGATCATCGGCCTGTCCCCTCGCCCCTTCCCGTAAGACCAGGGGCCTTAACCGTGATATGAAATTGTTGAGGCACCCCCCGGAACAGGACAGCCTGAAATACCTGCACCGGGAGCACGGCTCGATGACTATGTTGTCTTCCAGCAATCTGTGGAGCCTCATGAAATACGCCTGGAACTCCTGGCCGGTCTTGTACCGGGAAAACGGGGCCTGGAATGTTGCCGTGCCGAAACAGCTGCTCACCATGCCCCCCGGCATGTAATCCGAAGGCGGCGCGCACGACGTCAGCATGTCCTTCCCGAAATTCCTCTTCCACAGGGCAATTGTCGCATCATCCAGCTTGCACAAAGGGACGCTCGTGCAGTCCTGCGCCAGGTTGATGCCCGCTTCGAACAGCTTTCCCGCGACCAGCTGCAGGTCCTCGTTGAACTTCTTCCTGTCTTCGGTGAAGTCGATAAACGCATTGCTCCTTTCGCAGTCGGGTGATGCGATGCCGAACCGCAGAAGGCGTTTCAAATTGTATTTATTGATCGTCTCTATCCACGCATCGATCTCCCCCGGCGAAACATCCCCCGTATAGGTCACCCCGAGCGTCGTATATTTGCCCAGGGTCTTCAGGAAATGCGTGAGATCGCTTTCCGGACGGCCCGAAAACTTTCGTGCGGCGTAATTGCAGACATACCTCACGGAGGAAAATTCCGTAAGCCGGTCCGTTATCTCCTTCTCCACGAACCCGTGCGTCAGAACGAAGAAATTGCCGAACAGCGTGTCCGCGTACCTCACAAGTTCGATAAAATCAGGATGCAGGGTCGGCTCCCCGCCGAAAATGCGTATGAAGGAATATCCCGACCTCTTCAAGAAACGCAGGATGCGCTTGAACTCTTTTACCCGCATATACGCGGTATTCGCGGAAAATGGTTTCGCAAAACAGTAATCGCAATTGCAATTACACTGATAGTTGATTATTACGTTCAATCTAGTGATCCTTTCATAAAAACAGTTCAAGTCATGCCACTATCTATTTACCATTCATCGTTGCTGACGAGCAATAACAACCTGATAATTCATCCCGCGATAGAGGACCTTTTTGTTCCACCTTTCAGCTTTTGATCATCGGGGAAAGATAATTGTCACAAGGAAGACTCTGTCGGCTATTTTTGGTTATTTTGAGTCTGAACAGGGATACAGGGCATGCGCTCGACGAAAATAAATTTTATTTACAAGATTGGATAATTAGTATTACTATCTTATAGGTCTATTGAGAATTTCGCTGCGGGAAACACGCCAGAAACCTTCTAGAAAAGGAAGGAGGCGGTGTCACAGGCGACAACCACATATCAACCTTGTTGTGCATATTGCGGTCACCGTGGGTTCGACCTGTGTTTCAACCCTGACGGGTTCCTGTGCGGCCAATCCCTTCACTCCAGATCTAACAGGCCAATTCAAAAACAGTTGCTGAACCCTTCGTATATGCCCGGCGCCATTTCCACAACAAGGACTCTGTAATGAAACCCTTTCATCGGAAAGCGGTCATCCTCCTTATCACCATTTTCGCCTTTGCAGCCGCCCTCCTGTCGATTTTCCTCCGGGACACCTCGCTGTCGCGCATTCGAAAGGCCGGAGTCATCCGGATCGGGTACACCGTCGAGGCCCCGTATGCCTTCCTTGCGCCTGACGGAAAAGTGACCGGTGAATCTCCGGAGGTGGCGCGGCGGATCGTGGAGCGGCTGGGTATACCCGGGATCGAGTGGCGATACGTCAAGTTTTCCCATCTGATCGACGATCTCGAGGCAGGGAACATCGACGTCATCGCCTCGGGCATGTTCATCACCCCCGAGCGGGCCAGGCGGGCCCGCTTCTCCGAGCCAACGTTCCATGCACGCCAAGCTCTGCTCGTCCGAAAGGGCAATCCCCTCGCACTTCATTCCTACGAACAGGCGCTGAAACGTCCCGGGACCAGGATCACCGCAATCTCGGGGTCTGTGGAGGAACAGCTACTTTTGCACATAGGCTATTCTAAAGAGCAGCTTGTTCCCGTGCCGGATGCCCTGACGGGTCTTTCAGCAGTGGAATCGGGCATTGCGGATGGTCTCGCTCTGTCTTCTCCCACCCTCCGCTGGATCACATCGCACAATCGAGGCAACCGGGTCGAGATCGCACAGCCATTCGATCAGCCGCGTGCAACGATCGGGAACCTTGGCTACGGCGCTTTCGTTTTTCGTAAGCAAGACGGCGCGCTACAACACGCCTGGTCCGATGCGCAGAAGGGTTTCATCGGGAGCCCTGATCATGTTCATCTCTTAAAACGTTTCGGTTTCACCGAAAAGGAACTCCCCGGCCGCATTACTACCGCGGAGGTCCTGTCCCCGTGAGCGCGAGTCGGCTTTTCTTCAGTAAGGCACCCGTGGAACCGTTCGTCTCTTCCCGTCTTGCCCGCTGGATCGTGGCCATCATCATTGTGACTGCTGTTGCTAACGCAGGAATTGCCGGAATCTATGTTCATCAACAGCACAACATTCATCGTATCAAGACAATAGCGGACACCATACACCATGGCAGGATAGATCTGGCCAAAGGTTTTCTCCATCTGAGCCAGGACGGAGGGCACGGTTCACCCTTTGATCGGTCAAAAGGATTAGCGCTGATCAATCAGTCTATCTCCTCTCTCGAAAGGTCCATCGGTGACCTCGGGCTGGGCGATGCGGCCAGGTGGGAAAACTTCGACAAGAGCCTCCGCTCGTTTCGATCTCGCCTGGCGGAGGCGTCCAAATCGGGTGCTGACACACAAACGCAGCAGGTGAGCATGCGGCTTGCCTTCAATGAACTGGAGGAACAGGTCGTACTCCTTGACAATTTCGCCCAGGCCCATTATAACAAAGTTTCAAGCGAGGTCTTCAGGGAGTTTTTCATAGTCCTGTGTATGGCGGCACTTCTTCTGGCCATCACCTCCTTTGTTATTATTCACACGAGCAGAACCATAAAGGTTTATGACGTCGCCCTCGAAGAAGGCCAGCTCTTGGCGGGCGACGTCATCAACTCCATCACTGCAAACATCGCTGTCCTGGACCGGAACGGCGATATCATAGCCGTGAACGAGGCATGGATGCAATTCGCACGAGAAAACGATTGCCCTGAAAGGGATGCCTATGTCGGCACGAACTACCTGAAGGTTTGCGAGGAGGCCCATCGCCGGGATGGCGACGAACTGGCCGCACAGGTCATGCAAAGTAGCCAGAGTGTCCTGGAAGGGACGGAAACTACATTCTCCATCGAGTATCCCTGCCACTCGCCCAACAAGGAACGCTGGTTTTATATGCGTGCAGCCCGATTGAGGGGGAAAGGAACCGGGGTCGTCATCACGCACGCCGACATAACGGGTCGCAAGCGTGCCGAGGAAGAAATAAAAGCGATCAATGTTTTCCTCGACAGAGTCATTGACATGGCCCCCTTTGCTATGTGGATTTCAGACAAGAAGGGAACTGTCATCAGGGTAAATCGTTCGCTGTGTGAAAGCATAAACCTCACCGAAGATAACATTGTCGGAAAATACAATGTGTTCAATGATGTAAATCTGAAGAATCAGGGTATCATGACCACGGTTCAAAGGGCGTTCGAGGAGCATGAGACAGTACGTTTCGGTGTTTTCTGGAAAGCGGCCGAGGCCGGCCACGACGATTTAAGAGGTGGGCATGATATGCACATCGATGTATCCATGTTCCCGATCCTGGATTCGAAAGGCGAATTGCTATATGTGGTATGCCAGTGGGTTGACATCACCGAGCTTAAACATGCTGAGCAGGCTTTGAAGAAAAGCGCGCACCAATACCGTCTGCTCGCCCAGAACACTTCTGATTGGATATTCTTCTTTGATAAAGACTTCAATATTACGTATTCCTCGCCTTCTGTTGAAAACCTCACCGGCTACACTGCCGAAGAATTCATCGGGAACCGTGATAAATTTCTGGAGATCGTTCATCCTGATGATAGGCCCATGGTGGAGGAACACAGACAACATGATTCATTGTGCTTAGACAAGACAGAGATCGAGTATCGAATATTTCACAAGGATGGTTCGGTACGGTGGATAGGCCATATCTGTAAAAGCGTATTTGACGAAAACGGGCAATACGTCGGGAGGCAAGGGGCCAACCGCGACATCTCCGCGCGGAAGCAGGTCGAGGAATCCCTTCGCCGTAGCGAGGAACACTACCGGCTCATCGCAGACAACACGGCGGACACTATCACCCTGCTGGATATGAACTTGAAGCGAACCTACGTCAGCCCTTCCATATTCCGGCTCCGGGGATACACTGTCGCGGAGACTATGAGCCATTCCTTAGCCGAGGCACTGAC
>CALMFJ010000053.1 GCA_937862865.1 uncultured Pseudomonadota bacterium
CTTGATGGCGTAGCGGGTGATCTCGACATTGTTTGTCATTCCCAGTTTCTCGAGTATACGGCTCCTGTACGTGCTTATGGTCTTTACGCTGAGTGACATTTCGTCGGCTATCCGGGTTATGGTGTTGCCCGATGCGATCAGAAGCATCACCTGGTGTTCCCGCACCGAAAGGCGTTCATGCAAGGGTGCTTCGCTCCTCAGCATCGAGACAAGTTTTTCTGCAAGGGTCGGGCTTACGTATTTGCCGCCCTTGATTATTTTGCGAATTGCCCGAACCAGTTCCTCGGGTGCCGTTTCCTTGTTCATATAGCCCGACGCACCCTCCTTGAGCGCTCTTACGGCGTACTGGTCCTCCGGGTGTATGCTCAGAACGAGGACCGGGATCCTGGGGTAAAGCCTCCTGAGATCCGTCAGGACCTCCAATCCTCCCCGGCCCGGCATCGTGATATCGAGAACGACCGCGTCCCATTCCCCGGCATGCATGAGGTTCAATACCTCGCTGTCATTTCGCGCCTCACCCACATATTCAATGTCGGGTTCATCAGACAGTATCTGCTTTAAACCTTTTCTGACTATCGGATGGTCGTCGGCTATCAATATCTTGAGCATCATTCCTCCGGTCGTGTTATTAAGGGTACCCTGATCACAAGCGTTGTCCCTTTTCCGGCAGCCCCTTCGATATGGACCTCGCCGCCGAAGAGCAGGGCGCGCTCACGGATACCAAGTATCCCGAGAGAACGCGCATTCCTGATATTGCCTTCACTGATCCCTTTGCCATTGTCCTCGACCTCGAGAACGATGACCCCGGCATCGTTTCTTATGCCTATTGTAACATGCGTTGCTTCCGCGTGCCGTATGACATTCGTGAGAGCCTCCTGGAGGATCCGGAAGAGGGCCGTCGAGAGTTCGGGGCCTATAACGGCGCCATTCAAATCGGCAAATGATGTGCATTCTATCCTTGTCCGGTTCTTGAAATCCTCGACAAGCCATTCGATCGCGGCCACGATGCCCAGGTCGTCAAGAACGCCGGGCCGCAGCTCCGTCGAGATCCTTCGCACCGTCTGGATCGTTTTATTTATAAGTTCGGTCATAGGTTTTATCTGTTCGGCAAACGGCAGGCTGTTTTCCGGGGATTTCCTGAGAAGCCACGAGAGGTCCATTTTCAGGCCGGTCAATGCCTGGCCCAGCTCGTCGTGGATCTCACGCGAGATCCGGGTCCTTTCCTCCTCGCGGATGGACAGAAGGCGTGCCGAAAGGGCCCTGAGCTGCTCGTTGGCCGTGTTGAGTTCGCGGGTCCTCTGTTCAACACGCGTCTCCAGGTCATCATGGGCGGACTTGAGCTCTGCTTCGACGCGCCTGGGCTCGGCGATCTCCGATTCATGCGACCGATTGATCTCACTGATCTCTCTCGACTTTTCCTTCTCTTCATGGGATACGGTCCTGTATGCGAACCAGGAGAGTCCCGCGAGGGCAAAAAAGATCGCCAGGGCTATGGCTGTGTAAGACCGTAACCTCTTGCGCCACTCCGTGAGCAGGGAACGGGCTGGCACACTGGTCACGACAATGAGGGGACGACCTTCGATCTTACGGTATGCGACGAACCTCCTGGCATTGTCCATCCACCTGTCGGCTTCATACACACCGGCAGGAGCGTTGTCAAAAGAGATAGTGAACAGCTTAAGGTGCTTATAGTTCATCGTGAGATACTTGTCCTGCATCGGCTGCCGGAAGATCAATACACCGTCGGTACGGAAGACGGCCACGGCCCCATACTCGCCGACGTTGATCGTATTAAGGAAGTTCGTAAAATCGTCGGAATCGATCGCGGCCACCAGGATACCCAGGAACTCGCCTTTTCTTCCCTCGATGCGGTGGCTTATGGTGAAACTGTATTTCTTCGTTATTTTTCCCTTCACTACCGGGCCCACGTAGAATCGGACACCCTGGTCCCGTTGCGGCGCAAAATATTCCCTTTCCGAAAAATTTGCCTTCTGGGACGGATATTGCGTGGAGTCGAGGAGGAGGTCGCCCCTTGCGTTTATCAGCCAGAGCGATCCCGGATCGGGAAGGCTCAACGCCGCCTGTTTCAACCGCCCATATTCGTCCGGCACAAGCATGTGACTCCCGACGCTCTTCTCCCGTATGCGTATGGCCCGGTTCTCGAGGATGGCTTCCGTGGCCGCTACGGTCCGCTTGACACGTTCCTCCAGGGAGATGGCCGTCTTTTGAAGGACGACCTTTGCATGGTCCAGCGTCCTGTTATAGTCGGACCTGGCGACAAGCCAGAGGGAAAGACCGTCAAGCACGAACAGGCATGCCAGAATGACCGTCAGGTAGACCTTCGAGGAAAAATGAGGCGGTGCCATCAGCGTGATCCCTTTATCAAAAGGCGCTTTTTCAGATGATTATATCACAACTCACCCCGCCCCATTTGGATGGCCGGCGCGGCCGGGGCTTTTTTGTTGCTTGAAATCTTGATATCTGTGATTATGACGTATGGGAGGAGTGTTATGAAAAGCAGACCACTGAGTATCGCTATAATATTTTTATTCCTTACGCCCCTGCCTTTATTGGCCGATTGGACCTACATAGGCAAGTCGGACACCGCTCAATTTTACTATGATACGTCCACTATCGTTAAGACCTCTGACGGCAATATCAGAATCTGGGTGAAACGGGAATTTACCGATCAAGGGAAACAGGACATTATAAAGGTGCAGAAAGAAGGGGGCAATTCGGTGCGCGGCTACGAGAACCTGAAAGAAAGCAAGGAACAAATGGAGTTCAATTGTAGCTTGCGGCAATACAGCTTCGTTTCAATAAACTATCACAGCAGCAACGGTGATGTGCTGTTCTCGAAGACCTACGCTCCTGATTGGGGCCCGGTCCGTCCGGGGAGTCTGGTGGAGGTCGTCTATATCGACGCATGCAAGGGCCCGAAATAGACAACGGGAGGAACTTCCCCCTTCTGCGCGCACATGCACCGGATAGAGAAAACCGGGCCCGGCCCTGGCTGAAAACGATCCTTGGCCGGTCGGCCCCGGCAGAAGCCGCCAGATCGGGCCTCCCGCCCGTTAACCTTTCCTGGTGCGCATGTTTTCGAAAACGGTATAGGCCTCCATAAAAGTTGGAAAGCCGGTCGTTTGTATAAGAAGGAGAAGGGTGTGCAGGACCTCGTCGTCAGATGCCCCGGCCTCTTTTGCCTTTGATATGTGCGTCTCAAGCGCAGTTTTGTGGCTGCTCGCTCCCGATATCCCGACCTTTATCAGCCAACGGGTTTTTTCGGGGAGAGGCCCGCTCTTTTCGTGGATCTCCTGACCGAGCGCCTCGTGCATGGCGTACACCGATGAATATTTTTTCCTAAAACGGCTGAGAGTTTTATGGATCTCTTTCATGTGGCACCTCCCGGCATCATGGACTGTTACAGATAGTATAGCCACCCGTTGAGACCTGTCAACCACGTGTTTGCGGCGAGCGTAGGGGCGGCCTTCGACTTTGGAACAAGACGCGTTGCGTCTCTTCTTCTGTTAACCCAGGAGCCTGAAGGCCGTAGCTTTGATGGCGGCGTAAATCTCGACCCCTTCCGCTATATCAAGTTCACGGACCGATTCCCCGACCACCACTGCGACAAGCTGCTCTCCGCCGTAATTGAGCACCACACCAACCCGTCCGCCTGTTTCAAAAAGCTCGCTCACCCGGCACTTGAGAAGGTTGCGTGCACTGATGGCCTCGGGGTGGCGCTTAAAGAGGATGATGTCCGTGGAGGGGAGTTGGAAGAGGCCCTCTTCCGGGCCCGTGTCCGTTGAGAGAAGCAGTTCGCCCCCGCCCCATCGGTAAGCGTAAAGACTGTTGATATGCCGTGGCGAGCTCAGCCGGATGAGGTTGACGTAACGGGCCGCATGGCCCATCTCCGCACGGGCCAGCCCCTCTGCCGTGACCTGTCCCGTCACGCGTCCGTCTGCCAGGGTGATCACCCTGTCGGTCATGACCCGCATTTCCACCAGTGCGTGCGAGATGAAAAGATACGGGATGTCAAAGGCTTCACAGGTTTTCTTCAGATAGGAGATGATCTGGAACTTCAGACTGTCGTCGACGGCCGACAGCGGTTCATCCATGAGCAGAAGGCGCGGGTTCGAAAGGACCGCCCGGCCGATGGCCACACGCTGTTTCTCTCCCCCCGACAGGTGCCTGACCCCCCTGTGGAGGAGGTGTTCTATCTGCATCACCTGCACGAGTGTATCGAGGGTGATCCTGCGATACCGGGGGTCGCAGCGGCGGTAGCCGAAAAGAAGGTTGCTTTTGACACTCAGATGGGGAAAGAGGTGGGGGCGCTGAAAAACAATGCCGATACGGCGATGCTCCGGCGGCATGTGTAGACCGCGGGTACTGTCGAAAAGAGTTTCCCCGTCGAGACTGATGAACCCCTGATCAGGGTGCCTTAAACCCGCAACGAGGCTTATCAGCGTTGACTTTCCGCCTCCCGAAGGCCCGAAGATCCCGACGCTGTTTCCCTGCACCGTAAAATCCGCATCCAGAAAAAAGGTGCCGAGCTTCTTTTTCACGTGAACGGTCAGGTCCATTTCAATCAGCCCTTACCATGCGCCGGCCGAGCCATTCATAAAAGACGAGGACAGCCACAGAAATACATATGGAGATCAGGCACAGCGCGATGGCTATCGCGTCGCCCCTCGGCGAGCTGACGTATTCGTAGATGGCGAGAGGGATGGTCTGCGTTATGCCGGGGATGTTCCCTGCCACGACAATTGTGGCGCCGAATTCGCCGAGCCCGCGGGCGAACATGAGAATCGAGCCGGCGATGAGCCCGCGGATGGAGAGCGGCGCAATGACGGTGACAATGGTGTCGAACCACCCGGCTCCGAGGGTGCGGGAAGCCTGAACGAGCCTTTGGTCGATCGTCTCCATACCGGTGCGGATAGATCTGACCATGAGCGGGAAGCCTACCACGGCGGTGGCGATGACCGCTGCCTTCCACGTGAATATGAGTTTTATGCCGAGGGGCTGCAAGACATACCTGCCTACCCACCCGTGCTGTCCCAATAAGAGCAGGAGGAGATAACCGATCACGACGGGCGGCAGCGTGAGGGGAAGATTGACAATGACATCCAGCACGACTATCCCCCGGAACCTCCTGTATGTCATGAGGTAAGCAACTGCAAAACCAAAGGGCAGGGACAGGATGGTCGCAACCGACGCCACCTTGAGGGAAAGAAGGATAGCAAGGTAATCTGAATGTCCCAAGATCATTATTTTACAATAAATCCGTATTTAACAAGGATCTTTTTTGCATCTGAGGACTGGAGAAATCTGTAGAATGCCCCGGCTTCGGCCTTCCTGCTCCCCGCCGCGGTAAGCCCGACCGGATAGGTCACTCTCGGATAGAGCTCCTGGGGCACGATAAAGAGGATCTTCACGTTCCTGGCCATCTGTTCGGCGTCGGTCTTGTAGACAAAAGCACCGGAGACGTCCCCTCTGTCCGCATACATGAGGCACTCCCGGACATCCCGGGCCATGACGAGCTTATTCTCGAGTTGCTTTTCGATTCCGGCCTTTCTGAATGCGTCTGCGGCATATTGACCTGCTGGGACGCTTTTCGGGCTGCCTATAGCGATCTTTTCCAGCGTGACCACATCCCTCATTGTCTTGACTTTCAGTTCAGGCTTTCCCACGAAGACGAGGACGTTGTATGCGAGGGTTGTGATATTTGTTTCGTCCATCAGCTTCTTTCCCTTGAGGTACTCCATCCATTCGGGATTTGCCGAAAAAAAGATATCGGCAGGTGCGCCGTTCACTATCTGTTTTGCGAGAGAGCCTGACGCCGCAAGATTATTCTTAAATGTGGTGCCGGGAGTGTTCTTGGCAAAGGTGCCGGTCAGCTCCGTGACAGCCTCGCGGAGGCTGGCGGCAGCGGACACGTTGATCTCGCCTGCGCGGGCGGGCAGGGCAGACAGCATTGTGATCAGAAAGGCAAAGCAGATAGCGCGAAGAGCGTATTTCATCAAGATGACCTCCTTGTGCAGCACGTACAGGCATGTATAATACCCCGAAAAGCATGGCGTTGGACGAAAGGAGCGATATGTCTTGTGCACGGCGCCGGGTATGCCATGCCGCTATACGGCGTTATGTCTTTGATTATACAATGCAAGGCCCGGAAAAATCAAGCTGTTCCGGCATCAGCGAAAACCGGGTTGCGGCCCCTGCGCTTTACATCTGCCGGGTAGTCTGTTCTTAAGGGGTTTACAGGGAACACTGATTTCTGTTTACAGGGCGTTATATACGATGGTATATAAACAATGAAACTCGCGCCGGCTTTATGAACGGGAGCGATCGAAACACACAGGAGTACTATTCACCGGTTTGCTCTGCCTTGCCTGCCGCCGGAGGCCGCCGGTCTGATTATTCAGGAGGTTTTATGCTCAGGTTAATTTTTGTATGCATCATGACTATCGCATTAAGCGTGTCTGCTGCGGCGGGTGAAGTAACGATCGCGGCGGGCGTTGGATTGAAGGACGTGGTGAATGACATCGCCGCCGCGTTCACAAAGAAGCATCCGTCTGTCAGAATTCTGAAGAATTATGCCGCCTCGGGGGTACTGGCAAAACAACTCGACGGCGGGGGCAATATGGATGTCCTGTTTGTAGCCAATGTAGGATGGATGAATTACATGAAGGAGAAAAAGCATGTCGATCCCGCTACCGTCATGCCCTTCGCGTACAACACCCTCGTGTTTGTCAGCAGCAACCCCCATGGTCCCGCAACCCTTAACGACGTCACGAAGCTCAACAGAATAGCGATCGGAAGCCCGAAGAGCGTGCCCGCGGGTGAATACGCCATTGAGGCATTCAAGAAGGCCGGGATCGATAAGCAGCTCGAGAATAAGCTCGTCATGGCCCGGGACGTCCGGGAGTGCCTGATGTATGCGGAACGGGGGGAAGTCGACGGCGCCTTCGTTTATAAGACAGATGCACTGCATTCCCGGCAGGTCACGGTCCGGTTCACTGTACCGCAAGAGTTGTTTTCCCGGGTGGTTTACATGACCGCCCTTACCGTTTCGGGGACAAAGAACCAGGATGCAAAGGACTTTTTTTCGTTCCTGCAATCCGACGAGGCGCGCTCGATCATTCGAAGGCACGGTTTTGTGATCAGGTAACAACTCCTGTCGGACTTCACGCTCGATTGTTGACGGAAACCGATATGTCTGCTATACGGTCTATTAAGGACGCGAACCAGGGAAAGCAACACAAACTCCATTTCACATCGCACGGTCCGGGAGATAATCTCAGGGCGTATGTGTGTCTTTGCTATTCATCGAGGCACCCAGGCGGTAAAACGAGATGTATCACAGAATAAGGAGGGCAATAAATGAAACTTAGCGCGCGCAACGTATTAAAGGGAAAGGTGAAGACCGTTACCACGGGTGTCGTGAACGATGAGGTCGTCATCGAAGTGGCCGGAGGCGCACAGGTGGTCGCCATCATCACAAAGACCTCGGCAGAGAATTTGGGCCTTGCCCCGGGAAAGGATGTATACGCGGTCATTAAAGCAAGCAATGTGATCGTGGCAATCGATTAATCCCGCAGCTGAAAAAAATGGCCGGGCTCTC
>CALMFJ010000054.1 GCA_937862865.1 uncultured Pseudomonadota bacterium
ATTACCGCGGCTGCTGGCACGGAGTTAGCCGGTGCTTCCTCCTGCGGTACCGTCACTCCCTGTGAGTATGCGTCACAGGGTCGTTCTTTCCGCATGACAGGGCTTTACAACCCGAAGGCCTTCATCGCCCACGCGGCGTCGCTGGGTCAGGCTTTCGCCCATTGCCCAATATTCCCCACTGCTGCCTCCCGTAGGAGTCTGGGCCGTGTCTCAGTCCCAGTGTGGCTGGTCGTCCTCTCAGACCAGCTACCCGTCATAGCCTTGGTGGGCTCTTACCCCGCCAACAAGCTGATAGGCCATAGGCTCATCCTCAAGTGATAGCCTCATCCGAAGAAAAAGCCACCTTTTACCGCGCAACATAAGTCACGTGGTCTTATCCGGTATTAGCCCCACTTTCGCGGGGTTATCCCAAGCTCGAAGGTAGATTACCTATGTATTACTCACCCGTCCGCCGCTCTACTCGCCCCCGAAGGGACTTTCGCGCTCGACTTGCATGTGTTAGGCACGCCGCCAGCGTTCGTTCTGAGCCAGGATCAAACTCTCAAAACAAACCTGTTTACAACAAATTCTGAATTAGACGTGGACCTGCTATTTCATTACTATTTTCAAAGAACAACGTTCAACCTTGAAGCATGGATAATTATACTTATTTTCTTCAGGATGTCAAGCGATGTTCCAAAAAAAAATCGAGAAAAATCGCCATCTGGCACCATAGATGCATAGTCGGGTGATATCACAGGCAAAATACCCTGCATTTTTTTTCGCGCTCACCATGAAATGCCCCGGAATTGGCCGTTTGCCGCGGTCTTCAACCTGAAGTTTGAAGCATCGAACCTGAAATGGCGGTCGGTGCCGATCAGGCGCCGGTCGCCTTTTTTACGGCCTCGTACGTTACATTGACGAGTTCTTTCAAGGTGGGCGCATCGATGGCGGGGGGCGGCATAAGTACGATGACATCGCCGAGCGGCCGTATGATGACACCCTGTTTTCGCGCTTCGGCCACGACTTTTTGCCCGATCTTTTCGCCGGCAGGAAAAGGCCTCTTCGTCTTCCTGCTCCTCACCAGTTCAATCCCGACCATAAACCCTCTCTGGCGGACCTCGCCCACGAAGGGAAGCTCTTCGAAACGAGCGAGCTCATTCCGTAACAGAGCAATCTTGTCCGCCATTTTTTCGATGACACGTTCCTTTTCGAAAAGCTTCAGGTTCTCGACGGCGACTGCGCAGGCCAGGGGATTCCCTGTATAGGTGTGGCCATGAAAAAAGGTCTTGAATTCATCGAAACGTCCCAGGAACCCGCTGAAGATCTCGTCCGTCGTCACCGTTGCAGCAAGCGGCAGGTAACCGCCGGTTATGCCCTTCGCCATACAGATAAAATCAGGTTTCACCTTTTCCTGCTCACACGCGAACATTGTGCCTGTCCTGCCGAACCCGGTCGCCACCTCGTCTGTAATAAAATGAAGTCCATTTTCCTTTGCGATCTGCCATACCCTGTTCAGGAAGCCCTGAGGCTGAGTGATCATGCCCCCCGCTCCCTGGACCAGGGGCTCGATGACGACTGCGCAGGCCTCATCCCTGTGCTTTTTCACGATCTCCTCGAAGTGTGCGACGCATGCCATACCGCAGGAGCTGCGTTCAAGCTTCAGAGGGCACCGGTAGCAATAAGGCGACGGGGCCTTGATAGACCTGAAAAGGAGCGGGCCGTACACCTTATGGAAAATATCGATCCCTCCGATACTGACCGAGCCTATGGTATCGCCATGATACCCGTTCGTAAAGGAGATGAACCGTTTCCGTTTTTTTTCGCCTTTCTGCTGCCAGTACTGGTACGACATCTTGACCGCTATCTCGACGGACGTCGAGCCGTTGTCCGAGTAGAAAACTTTCTTCAGGCCGCGCGGTACTATGTCTACAAGCTTTCTGGCAAGCACCGTCGACGGGACATTCGCGAGACCGAGCAGGGTCGAATGGCAAAGCTGTTTTGATTGCCTTTCTATGGCATCTGTGAGCTCTTTGCGGCCGTGACCATGGACAAGGACCCACAACGAAGAAACGCCGTCTATATAGCGCTTCCCTTCCGTGTCAATAAGGTAGAACCCCTCCCCCCGTTCAATGACAGGGGGGTCGCTGTCGGCCCAATCCGTCATTTGGGTAAAGGGATGCCAGATATAATTCTTGTCCCACTTCTTCAGGTCATCGGTGCTGTACATAATTACCTCGTAGTCACTGTTTCATGTTTCAGGTTAAAGGCAAAGACACTGGATCCCGGCTTTCGCCGGGATGACGACGAGAGGGGTTTCAGATCATGTGTGGAATACATTTTACTCCCTTCGGTCGTAAAACAATCTTAACCGGAAGACCATGGCTCTTCAACTATTGAGCCTTACGTTGTCAACGCTTTTATTGACTTGTGCAACATACTCTTTTCCTGCACTTTTCCCATTGCCCATCGCCTCTTGCCTATCGCCTCTCATATTAATTTCATCTTCTTCCCTGCGGCGACGATCGCGTAGATCGCACCATCCATCTGCTCCTGCGTGAAGTCCCGTACCACAGTCAGGCGCAGGCGGGACGTGCCGGACGGCACTGTCGGGGGACGGATTGCCTGAAGAAAAAAACCGTCCTTCATTATCATGGACTGCATTTTCACGGCATCTGAATCTTTGCCGACAACGATCGGGATGATGGGTCCGACGCTGTCCTTCAGGTCGAAACCGGCCCGTGTGAGGCGCGACCGCATGTAGTCTATGTTTCTCCATAGCTGATCTTTATATGACAGGTCGTTCGCGACCAGTCCGAGTGCGCCCTGTGCTGCACCGAGTGCCGCGGGCGGCAGGGCCGTTGTATACATGAACGTTCGTGCCCGGTTCACGAGGTACTCTATCACAACAGCGTCGGAAAGGACGAACGCCCCGATCGAGCCGAGCGCCTTGCCGAACGTTGCCATGTGAATGTCTGCCTTCCCCTTGAGCCCGCAGAATTCCTCGACACCACTGCCTTGTCTGCCGAAGACAGCGGTGCCGTGGGCGTCGTCGACTATCGTATAGAACCCGTATTTCCTCTTGAGCCCCTCTATCTCCCGAAGCGGCGCAACATCACCGTCCATGCTGAAGATCGACTCCGTTATCACGAACAGGTTGCCGCCGGGGGAAGAATATTTCTTGAGCTTCCTCTCCAGATCGTCCGGGTCGCGGTGCCGGAAAATGATCTTCTTTGCGTGGGACAGGCGCATTGCGTCGATGAGGCTCGAGTGGTTCAGCTCATCGCTGAAGATCACGTCGCCCTTACCCGGAATGGTCGATATGATCCCGATATTCGCCATGTAGCCTGTCGGGAATATGAGACCACGCTTATATCCCTTGTACCGGGCAATGCTCTGTTCCAGGCCCTTATAGAGATCGATGCTTCCCGACACGCTTCTGGATGAGCAGGTACCTGTACCATAAGCTTCCACCGCCGCTATCGCGGCTTCCCTGATGGCAGGATGAAAATGAAGCGACAGGTAGCTGTTAGAGCACAGGTTCAGGTATTCTTTGCCGTTGTGGATTATCGTTGCGCCTGACACGGGCCTGACGTACCGTATCCGGCGGTAATTACCTTTTTCCTTTATGTCCTTGAGCAGGGAGGACAGTGTATTCTTCATGGGATGTTGCTATTCACCTTTGGCCAGTCAACGGTTACTGAAAAATGGTTAACTTAAATGTTCAAAAAAATCAGGGTGGGCACCGAAGGCCCACCCTGACCTATATTTCGTTTCATTAGCCTTTGATGATCCTTGGCATGATCATCTGGTGCCACGGGCAAATCGATTTCGGGTTCGCGTATGCACAGTTCGCGAATGCCACGAAGTATTTCCTCAGGTCGGACAGTTTCACAACCTCGTCCACGAGGCCCATCTTGGCGCAGTAGGACGGGCGTGACATGTCATAGTAGTGTTTCACGGTCGCGTTCATCTTGTCGATGACCGGTCCAAGAGGCTTGCCGGAATCTTTCTCTTTTACGAGACGGCGTGCGAAGCTTGCGACTGCCGCTGTTTCGCCGTGCATGACGTAGATCTCGGTGGTCGCCGTGCCGAGCGTGAAGCAGTT
>CALMFJ010000055.1 GCA_937862865.1 uncultured Pseudomonadota bacterium
TTCGCCAACGGCGACGTCTACGAAGGCGACTTCGTCAACGACAGGCGCACGGGCAAAGGCACCTACACCTGGGCGAACGGCAACCGGTATTCCGGGGATTTCATCGACAACAAGCTCCACGGCAAGGGGACCTTCAGGTTCGCCAACGGCGACGTCTACGAAGGCGACTTCGTCAACGACAGGCGCACGGGCAGCGGGACCTACACATGGATAAACGGCAGCAGGTACACCGGCGATTTTGTGAACGGCAGGCGCACGGGCGACGGGACATTCACCTGCCGCAACGGCAGGCAGTTCTCGGGCACCTTCAAAAACGGGAAGCCTGTCGGTTTCACTGTGGACTGTGATCCCGTCGGCGAGCAGTCACTCTAAGGCCCGGTTACGTTCTGGAACGAAAAGGCCGCTCTTTTGAGCGGCCTTTGTTTTTTTGATAGCGGGGCCGGAAAGGGACGGGGCCCTCTCGTCCCGGCCGACAGCGGCATTCAGACTGTCCGGAGATGACATCCGTGATCCGGGACGTCTCAAAAGCGGGAGGTCCTCTTAAGCCTCCAAGAGATCGGGCGATAATGACAGAGGGTGGATACGGTGTCCCGGGAGATGTACGTTCGAGAACAAACGATCGATGAGCACCGGCCCCATCCGGGCGAAGCGATCATCGGTCGGGGTGCAGGCGCATCGAAGGGCAAAGGGGCTCAGGGGTTAAAGAGAGCTTTTTGATATCGAAAAAGGGGGCGACAGGCATGGGCATGCAAAATATTCGGATTGCACAATCGTGTGCAACTCAAGCGCGTCAGGCGGCAGCGGAATTCTATGAATCGGTGGTACAGCCTGATATGGAACTGGTGGTCTTTTTTTGCTCCAGCGAATACGACCTCGATGCACTGGCCGCCGAGATTGACCGCCTGTTTGGTGGTGTCCAGGTGGTGGGATGCACGACATCCGGGGAAATAGGGCCTGCGGGTTATCATCAGCATAGCCTGTCAGGGGTGAGTTTTCCCGCCGGCAGTTATGCAGCGGTTACCGGGTTGGTCGACCGCCTGGGCCAGTTCGAGATCTCGAGAGGAAATGATGTGGCCCGCACGCTGTTGCACCGGCTTGAAGACAGGGCTCCGCAGGCATGCCCGGACAACAGTTTCGCTTTTATGCTGATCGATGGTTTGTCCATCCGTGAAGAGCCGGTGGCGCATGCGTTACAGCATTCGCTGGGCAGGATCGCTCTGTTTGGAGGTTCGGCGGCTGACGACCAGAAATTTCTGAAGACCTTTGTTTACAGTAATGGGCGTTTCCATTCCGATAGCGCTGTCTTGATCCTGGTCAGCACTTCCCTGCCCTTCAGGATATTTAAAACGCAGCATTTTGTTTCTACCGACGAACGGTTGGTGGTCACGGAAGCTGACGCCTCGAAGCGCATCATCAAGGAGATCAACGGGCTGCCGGCCGCAGAAGAATATGCGCGGGTGGTCGGTGTTGACAGGCATGATCTCGGCCCTGCTCATTTCGCCGCTTCGCCTGTTGTGGTAATGATAGGAGGCACGGATTATGTGCGGTCTATCCAGACGGCAAATGCCGATGGAAGCCTGACCTTCTTTTGCGCTATCGAGGAGGGATTGGTGTTCCGGCTGGCGCATGGCCTGGACCTGGTGAATAATCTGGAGCAGACGTTCGAAAAAATTCGTGAGGAGATCGGGCCGCCGCAACTCATCTTCGGCTTCGATTGTATCCTGCGTAATCTCGAAGTTTCCCAGAACGGATGGAGAGAGCGTGTCTCGGAGATTTTCCGCAGCAACAACACTATAGGTTTCAGCAGCTACGGCGAACAATACCGGGGCATACATGTCAACCAGACTTTTACCGGGGTCGCGATCGGCCAGGGCACGGAGGCACGCCATGCATGAGCAGACGAGGCCGGTACCCGGCGGCAACGAGCAGGCCTTGCAGGCAGAGATCGTACGTTTGAACAAGGTCGTTAAGTCGCTGATGGACCGCACAGAACGCAACGCGGGCACGCAGAGTTCCGACTTCAACCTGTTTCAAACGACGATCACCCTCGAGGCCCAGGTACGCCGACGCACCGACCAACTGGAAGCGGCACTGCTGGAAACCGAAAAGATCACCCGCGCTTTGCGCGAAAGCGAAAATCGCAACCGCTTGCTTATCGAAAACTCTCCCATGTGCATTCACGAGATCAACATGGACGGCAGAATAATCTCCATGAACAGGGCGGGACTTTTCATGCTGGGGCTCAAAGATGAACGGGACGTGCAGGGCCGTTCATACCTGGATATTGTTAACGCCGCCGATCAGGAACGGGTAGGCCGGTTGCTCGGCAGGGCATACGCCGGGGAGACCTGCCATTATGAGTTTGAGGCCAGTCAGCCGCCCGGAAAGATCTATAAATCGTGTTTTGTCCCCATCAAAGACAATAACGGCAACGTTGAAAAACTGATGGGAATACGGGAGGACATCACCGAGCGTAAAAGGGCCGAGGAGGGCCTGGTTGAAACTAACCACCGGCTGAAGGAAGCCACCGCACGGGCCAACGCGATGGCCCGGGAGGCGGAGACGGCCAACGCCGCCAAAAGCGAGTTCCTGGCCAACATGAGCCATGAGATCCGCACGCCGATGAACGGTGTTATAGGCATGACGGGCCTGCTGCTCGACACCGAACTCAGCGATGAACAGCGGCGCTATGCCGAGACCGTGCGCTCGAGCGCCGAGTCGCTGCTCGGCCTGATCAATGACATCCTCGACTTCTCCAAGATCGAGGCCGGCAAATTTGAACTGGAAACACTGGACTTCGATTTGCACGCCCTTCTTGATGATTTTGCCGCCACACTGGCCCTGCGTGCCCAGGACAAAGGTCTTGAGTTCATCTGTGCAGCTTCTCCGGATGTCCCGGCCGGCCTTCGGGGGGACCCGGGGCGCCTGCGGCAGATCCTCATCAACCTGGCGGGAAATGCGGTAAAGTTCACCCACAAAGGGGAGATCGTCGTAAGGGCGGTACTTGTGTCGGAGGACGTGGACGAGGCCGTGGTCCGCTTCTCTGTCAGGGACACCGGCATCGGCGTTCCCGTGGAAAAGCAGGGGATCCTGTTCCAGAAGTTCACCCAGGCGGACGCCTCGACCACGCGCAAGTACGGGGGAACGGGACTCGGATTGGCCATCTCCCGGCAACTCACGGAAATGATGGGCGGAGAGATAGGTGTGAACAGCATAGAAGGCGTCGGGTCCGAGTTCTGGTTCACGGCGCGCCTGACCAAACAGCCCGAGGGGGCGCAGGAAGAAAACCTTCCGCTTGCCGAGGTCCGGGGAGCCCATGTCCTGATAGTCGACGACAGCGCGACCAACCGCGAGGTGCTGATGACACAGTTTCGGTCCTGGGGCGTGAGGGCCGAGGAGGCCGAAGACGGCCCCACCGCGCTCAAGGCCCTCCGTCGCGCCCACGATGCGGGCGATCCCTTCCTGATCGCTATTCTCGATATGCAGATGCCGGGTATGGACGGCGCGGCGCTGGGGCAGGTCATCAGGATCGATGAAAAACTAAAGGATACCCGCCTGGTCCTCTTCTCGTCCCTGGGCCAGCGGGGCGACGCGCGGCGAATGGAGGAGGCCGGCTTCTCCGCTTACCTGACCAAGCCGGCACGGCAGTCGGAGCTCTTTGGCTGCCTGTCAGCAGCACTGGCCGGTCCCGCGTCAGAGCGGGCGATGCCACGGCCTATCATCACGCGTCACGCAGTCCGGGAGATGCGCCGCAACGCGGCACGCATACTGCTGGCTGAAGACAACATCACGAACCAGCAGGTGGCCCTGGCCATCCTGAGGAAGATAGGCTTGCGCGCCGATGCGGTGGCGAACGGCGTTGAAGCGGTTGCGGCCCTGGAGAACATCCCGTACGATCTGGTGCTTATGGACGTGCAGATGCCGGTGATGGACGGATTGGAGGCCACCCGAAGCATCCGCGGTCCCGGATCTGCCGTCCTCAATCACCGGGTCCCCATCATCGCTATGACCGCCCATGCCATGCAGGGCGATCGGGAAAAATGCCTGGAAGCAGGGATGAACGACTACGTGAGCAAGCCGGTCGTACCGCGGGTACTGTCGGAAGTTCTGGAAAGATGGCTGCCAGCGGAGCCGGGGGTGACAGCGCAGAGCGGGCAGGGCGAGGTTGCAGAACGTGCCGCCGCTGGGCCGGGGGATAGGGCAACGATATTCGATAAGGCGGGTGCTATGGAGCGCCTTATGGGCGATGAGGACGTGCTCCGGGTGATCGTTAAGAATTTTCTGGAGGACATTCCCCGGCGGTTGGAGGCCCTCAAGCGATATCTTGATGCGGCGGATACCCGGGGTATCGAGCAGCAGGCCCACACTATCAAGGGGGCATCAGCCAACGTAGGCGGCGAGGTCTTGCGCACGATGGCCTCAGAGATAGAAAAGGCCGGGAGAACCGGCGACCTTAAATCCGTCACGACTTACCTGCCGGAGATAGAAGCACAATTTGTACGGCTGAAGGAAGTAATGGCGAAAGAACTGTGAATGAGGGCAAAGGAACGGGTTTATGAAGACATTGATCGTTGAAGATGATTTCACCAGCCGACTGCTCCTCCAGGAACTCTTAAAAAGCTTCGGCACGTTCCACATCGCCGTGAACGGCCGGGAAGCGGTAGGGGCCGTACGTGCCGCACTGAAGTCCGGGGAGCCCTATGACCTCATCTGTCTCGACATCATGATGCCCGAAATGGACGGCCAGCAGGCCCTCAAGGAGATCCGGGCCATTGAGGAGTCGAGCAGGATCCTTCCATCGTGCTGGGCAAAGATCATCATGACCACGGCCGTCGGAGACAAAACTAATGTGGTCGAGGCGATCCGGGGGAAGTGCGATGCTTTTCTCGTCAAACCGGTCCGGAAGGCAAAGCTGATGGACGAACTGAAGAGGCTGAAATTGATCTGGTGACGGTGGGAGCAGCCTTTTTCGATCATTGGGGCAGGCGGTGTTTTGTCAATGGACCGCATGTGGTGTGATGAGCGTACGCTCCGGCCCGGCGTCCGAAGTTTGGTCCGGTCGTTAGTTTCTATTGCTATTTTAAAGGCTTCGGGGTAGACTCCGCAAGATACGAACTTCGTATAGGAATGTCAGGTTCCAACATAACGCAATGAAGGAGGTAAGACGATGCTTGAAGATGGCGACAAAGGAGTAATCCTTCAACGGGACAAAGAAACGTATGCTGTGGCCCCGCACATGCCCTGCGGTGTGGTAAGCCCCGCCGCTTTAAGGAGGATCGCTGATGTCGCGGAAAAATATAAAGCAGCGGCATTAAAAGTGACGAGTGCCTCACGAATTGCGATCGTCGGCCTTAAGGAGGACCAGGTCGACGATGTCTGGAAAGAGCTGGAAATGACGCCGGGTGCCGCAGTCGGGCTCTGCATCAGAAGCATAAAGGCATGTCCCGGCACGACCTTCTGCAAAAGAGGGATGCTCGACAGCCTGACCATGGGGATGAAGCTTGATGAAAAGTATCACGGCCTCGAAACCCCGAGCAAGTTCAAGATCGGTGTCAGCGGGTGCCCGAACCAGTGTGCCGAGACATGCATCAAGGATGTCGGCCTTGTCGGGGCGAAAAGCGGCTGGAGGCTGTTGGTCGGGGGCAACGGCGGGCCGAAGCCGCGGCTCTCCCAGGAACTGACACGGGACCTCTCAGACGAAGACGCCATGGCCCTGATAGACAAGGTCATAGCCGTCTATAAGGAAAAATGCACCGCGAAACAACGCATCGGCGCGTTCATCGAGCAAATGGGTTTTGAGGAATTCAAGAAACTGGTCTTATAAAAAAAGGACGGAAGGCCCCGGGCCGAACTGAAAAACTCTACTTCACAACCACTTCACAATAAAAAAGGTTACGAAAGCCGCTCAATTTCGTAACCTTTTGCTTTCAATGGTGGAGCTGAAGGGGATCGAACCCTCGACCTCTTGACTGCCAGTC
>CALMFJ010000056.1 GCA_937862865.1 uncultured Pseudomonadota bacterium
TCCATCCAACGGTGAGACAAGGTAGTGGGACGGGAACGTGGCACAGCCCCTTTCAATGAGGCGTCTCGTGCTCGGGTTCTTTTCCGTGACGAATGCCATCAACAGCGCAGCGCCCGCCTTCTTTGCGAGCGACAGCGACTCGTCCACCATCATCGTGAAGCATCCCTGATTGCGCGCTTCCGGGAGCGTCCACGAACCCGTCATGACGGCAATGCGGACCATGACGTTGTTGAGCATGGCATGCCGGTACGTCACTGCCGATCCCCCGAGAACGGCCCCTTCTTTCCTCAGGAGCATAATGTCGGGTTTCCTGCCGCCCAGGCGCCGCTCGAAACACCATCTGTACATCGCTGTCCCGCCCCAGTCGCCGAAACACCTGTTCAGGCATTCAAGGTAGAAGTCCTCGATATTCTCAGGGTTCATTACGATGTCGATCATACGTCCTCCGGTGGGCCCGTACGGTCCTCGAATGCCCGGCGGACGATCTCCCCCATGGATGTAAAGAACAGTGCATCGCCATATTTTTCTTCGAGCACCATCAAAAGCATATCGAGAAAATTCCTGTATCCCACATCGAGGCCATCATCGGCAACATAATCGAACACCTTCTTCACAGCATGGGCCTTGATGGAAAGCAGGCCGCCCGCCTCGATGATCTCGAAGGCCCTGTCAATGGTATTGGTACACGAAAAATTAGACGTCACATGGAGAAGTCTCCTGTCGTGGATCCATTGCGGGTATATCAGGGACACACCGTTCATCCCGTGCATGTCTGTTCGCGCATGGCCGGAGACAGGCGTGGCAAGGTCCCTTGCCGAACCTATGAATCTGAGGCCAACGTTCACCATGGCATCGAGCAAAGCAGGAGGAGAATTCCAGCCCGGCGGACATATACCCGGAACATAATCAATGCCGGCCCGCCCGAAGATCGCGATTGCCTCTTCCAGGAGGGCCGTAAATTCTTCGCAATTCTGCTCCTGGAACTCCATAGGGATCTTCAAACCCCTGTGGCAATGGTAAAGCCCATGAAGAGCTATTTCAGTCCTCGGGAGGGATGTAATATAATGGACAAATTCCCTGTGCCGATCGAGCCTCATGGCGCCCCGCGGCCGTATCTTTGCCAGATAGAAATGGTCGCGAAGGCCCGGAATGGCTGCAAGCATCTTCCGCGTGGGACGCGGATGGATCTCTCTCCAATCGGCCGTGACAAAAAGGGTCGCATGAAGCTGCGGGTGCCGGTCAAGAAGCCATTCCACATGCCCGAGCACGCCCTTTCCCAGGTCGCCGCCCGCCTCATAATGATCAGACGATCTCCCCGGGTGAACGTCATCAATACTCAGGCACACCGCCGCCTTCTTGCCGGGTGGAAGCCAGTTGACCGCATATCGCAATGCATCGACCATTCGTTAGCCCCTCATGCTGTCCCTGAAAATTCCCGCGGATCGTCAAACCTGTTGCCAATTGCGGCGACAAGGCCCTGAAGCTCGTCATCCGAAAGCGTCTTCGTGTATTCTTCGGCAATCCTCCGCGCCCTCGCCATGATGTCGATATCCCTCACAATATCGCCGATCCTGAAGGGCGGCATCCCTGATTGCCTCACGCCCAGCATGTCGCCCACCCCCCGTATCTTAAGGTCCTCCTCCGCGATAGCGAACCCGTCGTTCGTCTTTTCCATGATCTTGAGCCTCTTCGACGCCAGGTTCGTCCGCAACGAGGACGCCAGGAGGATGCACGATGCCGGCCCGGACCCCCTTCCGACCCGTCCGCGCAACTGGTGAAGCTGGGAAAGGCCAAAACGCTCGGCATTCTCTATAACGATCGTCGTGGCATGCGGGACGTCTATGCCGACCTCGATCACGGTCGTGCATACGAGAATGTCGATCTTTTTTTGCCTGAACCTTTCCATGATACTCTCTTTATCCTTCGTGTTCAACCTGCCGTGGAGAAGGCCCACGCGATGGCCCGGAAAGACAGACCGCTGCCAGTGCTCTGCCATCCCTGTCGCATTGCGCATACCCGGCGTATCGGATTCGTCTATAAGCGGGTAAACGATAAAAACCCCGTGACCTGCCTTGAGCTCCTTTTCCACCATCGCCTCTGCCTTCGCCCTTTTGTCTTCCGCAAATACAAGCGTCTTCACGGCCTGCCGGCCCTCGGGCATCGTGTCGATCACAGAGACGTCGAGATCCCCGTAAACGACCATGGATAGCGTCCGGGGGATGGGCGTCGCGCTCATGTTGAGCACGTCGGGAGAGAAAGACTTCTTGCGGAGCCTCTTGCGCTGATCGACCCCGAAGCGGTGCTGTTCGTCGATTATAACAAGGCCCAGCCGGTGAAAGGTAACATCCGACTGGATGATCGCGTGGGTCCCGATAATGACCGGCACTGCCCCGCTGCGTATCTCGTCGAGGACCGCCCTGCGCTGCTTCCCCATATTCCCCTTGAGCAGGACGACCGGGATGCCAAGCTCCGAGAACCACCGATGCACGTTGAGATAATGCTGCTCGGCAAGGATCTCCGTCGGTGCCATGAACGCAACCTGAAAACCGCTGTCGACGGCCACGCACGTCCCGGCCACGGCGCATACGGTCTTGCCTGAGCCCACATCACCCTGGAGAAGCCGGTTCATGGGGATACCCCGGCCCATATCCGCCACGATCTCACCGATGACGCGCTCCTGTCCAACCGTCAGGCCGAACGGCAGGCCGTCAAGGAAACGCCGGAGGGACGGGCCTTCCGTTTTGAACGCAATGCCCTTTTCCTTATGGGCTTTCCGTTTCTTCGCCATAAGGGTGGCCTGGAACTGAAGGTATTCCTCCAGTATCATCCTTCTCACGGATGAGGCCGACCGCTCCTCGTCGAAACCTCCATCGAGCCCGTGAGCACAGTTGACCGCCTCGGTGAAGGCAACGAGAGAGTGACGTTTCTCCTCGCTTGCGGGCAAAACACCGAACGGGCGCGTATTGAAAACCCTGACTGCCTCTTCCACGATATTGCGGACCATGCCCTGTTTTATCCCTTCAAGCTGCGAATACACAGGAAGCACCGTCCGGGTATCGTCCGGGCTTTCATCCCCGGCGAGGACGGTAACGGCCGGGTGCACGATCTGGAGGAACTCGCCGAACTGCCCCACCCTTCCCGATATGAAAAGCACGGTCCCCTTATGGCATATCTGCTTGAGGTACCCGGCGGTCCACTGGAACCATTTGAGGGACAGGTGCCCCGTGTCGTCCGCAACGACAACCTCGTAGCCTTTTTTCCTGTGGTGCCGGAAAAACAGGGAGCGATACGAATCCACGCGCCCTACCACGCTGACGTCTTCCCCCGCCTTCAGGTCGGAGATCTTCCTGAGCGCCCCCCTGTTAACCCACCTCACCGGGACGAAGTACAGCAGCTGCTCGACCGTCTCTATCCCCTTGCGGGCGAGCTTTTCCGCTATCACCGGGCCCACGCCTTTCAGGGAGGCAACGGGCGTAAACCTCAGGTCTGCCGCATTTTCATCGTGTTCCATGCGAACTATAATACAACATGAGAACGGCGTATCCAAGTTCCATTTGAATTTCCCTTACCTCCGTGATATCGTTAACAGCACCGCAGCATCAATCCCGTTACGCATGAAGGAGAAGGAGATGGCAGGCGATCGCGAAACGCTTCTTAGGATCCTCAAGGAATTATCATACGAGGAGGGGGAGTTCACCCTCGTGAGCGGCAAAAAGAGCAGCTTCTACATCGACGCGAAGGAAACGACCCTGAACCCGGAGGGCATGTTCCTCGTCGGCAAACTCATGTACGCCATGGCCCGCGAGGTCCCCGGCATCGACGCCGTCGGCGGCGTCAGCATCGGCGGCGACCCCCTCGTGTCATCCGTCGTCCTCGCCTCCTACACGAACAAGGACAACCTCATGGGTTTCCTCATCAGGAAGGAACCGAAAGGGCACGGCACAAATCAGTGGATCGAGGGAGGGAAGAACTTACGGAAGGGAATGAACGTCGTGATCCTCGAGGACGTCGTCACGACGGGCGGTTCGTCGCTCAAGGCAATTGAGGGGGTTGAAAAAGGCGGGTATGTGGTTAAAGCGGTGATAGCATTGCTTGACCGCCTTGACGGCGGCAAAGAGGCGATAGAATCAAAAGGCTATATTTTCAAGTCGATATTCGATCTCAAGGACGTACAAAAAGGCTAACGGCGGCCAACAGGTTCAGACCGCCTTTTCAATATACGTAAGAAGCTCCTTCTTGCCGATGCCGGTCCTTGCCGAGAAAAGGATAGCTTTCCTCCCCGGGAAGAATTTCTCGAACGAGCGCACCTTACGGGCAATATTTCCCTGGTTCTCCTTGTCCACCTTCGTGAGGATCGGGCTGAAAGGCAATTCCTTCGATACAAGCCATTCAAACATCATCTCGTCAAGCCCGTCGAACTCCCTGCGCACATCGAGGAGCCAGACGATCGCCTTTATCCGGTCATTGCCCGCAAGGTACCCTTCTATCATCTCCTGCCAGCCAAGCGCCATCGCCCGCGACACCTTCGCGTAACCGAAACCGGGGAAATCGGAGAATACCATTCCTCCCCTCTTCCCCTGCGACTCGTACGCCACGTTATAAATATTGATGATCCTCGTCGCCCCCGGCCGCGAACTCGTCCGCGCGACCCGCTGCGCAACGAGCGCATTGATAAGGGACGACTTCCCCACGTTCGACCTGCCGATAAACGAAACCTCGGGCACATCCCCCGAATGCTCCACCTGGCGCACCGAGGACACACCTTTTACGTACTGTGCGTTTATGATCCGCATAAACCTTTCGCTATTTTTTTGGATCGACCCTATCAGACTGAGAAGGAATTAACGAAACAAGGAGGTCCAGAATGACGGCAGGGTCATTCTCCTTTATCGGAAGGACAATATTTTCGATCTGCTCTTTCAGCCTCGGCCAATCGACCGGGGGCGATTTGACCATGGTTATCTTACCGTGCATCGTCTTGACCGATTGTTCCTCTTCCGAAACCAGCTCCTCATGGAGCTTTTCACCCGGCCTCAAACCCGTATAAACGATATCGATGTCGTCCCCCACTTTAAGGCCCATAAGCCTGATCATGTCATTCGCAAGGTCCATTATTTTCACGGGCTGGCCCATGTCAAGGACGAATATCTCGCCGCCCCTGCCCATGGCCCCTGCCTGCATAACGAGCTGCGCCGCTTCGGGTATGCTCATAAAATACCGGGTCATCTCAGGATGCGTGACCGTAACCGGGCCGCCCTTCACTATCTGCTCCTTGAACAGAGGGATGACGCTCCCGGCGCTGTTGAGGACATTCCCGAACCTCACGGCGATGAACTTCGTTTTGTTCTCCCCGTTCATCCCCTGGCAGATAAGCTCCGCGAT
>CALMFJ010000057.1 GCA_937862865.1 uncultured Pseudomonadota bacterium
TGTAAGGATCGGCTCGATGTACGCCGAAAGCCTGCCGACCGTGTATGTCACCTCCCTGTCGTAGTGCATGGAGATCTCCCGGAGCATATCTTCGAGCGACCCCGTTTCTTCCCCGGTCGCAATGAGATGAATGACAAGGGGCGGGAATATCTTCGCGTCCTTCAGGGGGCGGGCTATGCCATGCCCCTTTTCAATGTTCTCTGATATCTCGAGGACCTTCCGCGCGACAAATTCATTGCCGACCGTCCGCGAGACGATGTCGAGGGTCCGTATGATCGGCACACCGGAGCTGACGAGGTTTTCGAGCGTGAAAGCGAACCGGCTCATGCATGTTTTCAGGACGATCTCGCCGATGAGCGGTATCTTGAGCTTCAAAACGTCGATGGCATATTTCCCGTTCGCGGTCCGCTTGTATATGAAAAACGCAACGATCAGCGCGGCCGCGACGATAAAAGAGGCCCCGAGATACTTTTGAAAGATGTCGTTGATCACGAGCAGTATCTGGGTGGGAAGGGGAAGGGCTATCTTCGCGCTGCGGAATAACGGGGCAAATTTGGGCACGACGACGTTGACGAGTATGATAAAGGCCGAGACCAGCGTTATGACGACGAAGGTCGGGTACCGCATGGCGGACTTGATCGTTTCCTTCGTTTTCATCTGGAACTCGAGGAGCGCCGACAGCCTTTCGAGGACCTCTTCCAGGTTGCCGCTTGTTTCGCCCGAACGCACCATGGCGACGTAGATCTCCGAAAACACCCCTTTATGTTTTGCCAGCGCGTCGGAGAAACTCGACCCCTTGTCGATATCCTGCGTCACAGCGGCAATGGCTTTCTGCAGGCGGGGGTTCGATGTCTGCTCCGCGAGCGCCCTCAAACCCGAAACGATGGGAATTGCTGACCGTACGACCGTCCGGAGCTGGCGGGTGAAGAATATGAGGTCGTCGAACTTGACGCGCTGGAAGCGCGCCAGGATGTCCTCGGACGGTCCCGACGCGGATGATTTGCCGGTTTCTTTCGCAGAAACCGGGATGTACCCCATGGAATCGAGCTGCATCATGGCTTCGCGCTGCGTCGCGGCCTCGATGTTCCCCTGGACTAGAAGGCCCCGTTCGTCTCTCGCTTTGTATGCAAATGTGGCCATAATTCCCGCGTATTGTTCCTGCTATTCTTCCTGGACAACATTGAGGGCCTCTTCGAGGGTCGTCGTACCAAAGAGAACTTTCATGACCGCGTCGTCGCGCATGACACGCATGCCTTTTTCGTGGGCCTTCTTCTTCAACGCTTCGCTCGGTGCCCTGTTGTTGATCATTTCCCGCAGTTCGTCGTCCATGACGAGGACCTCGTAAACCCCTGTCCTGCCGCGGTAGCCCTTATATTTGCAGGCGGGGCATCCTTTTCCCCTGTAGAGCAGCACGTCTTCCCGTATCTGGAACGTCCTGTGAACGGAAGGGGCGGGGTAATACGATTCCTTGCATTCCGGGCATATCTTCCTCAAGAGCCGCTGGCCGATGACGCAGGTCACGGACGAGGTTACGAGAAAAGGCTCGATGCCCATGTCGATGAGCCGGGTGATGGCGCTGGCGGCATCGTTCGTGTGCAGGGTTGAAAGGACAAGGTGGCCGGTAAGGGCCGAATGCACTGCGATATTTGCTGTTTCGCTGTCCCGGATCTCGCCGACCATGATAACGTCGGGGTCCTGCCTGAGGATTGACCTCAGCCCGCTTTCGAACGTCATGCCTGCCCGGGGGTTCACCTGGGCCTGCGCGAGTCCTTCCAGCGTATACTCGACGGGGTCCTCGATCGTGATGATATTCTTTTCCACGGAATTGATAAAATTGAGAATGGCGTACAGTGTCGTCGATTTCCCGCTCCCGGTCGGGCCCGTGGAGAGGATGAAGCCATAGGGCCGCTTCAGAACATTCTTTATCTTCTCCTTGTCGTCCCGTAAGAAACCGAGATTGTCAATGCCGTACAGGGCCGTGCTCTTATCGAGGAGCCTCAGGACCACTTTTTCCCCGTGGATCGTGGGAAACGTGGACACCCTGACGCCGACCTCGCGCGAGGCTTCGCGGATATTGAACCGCCCGTCCTGGGGGGTCCTCGTTTTCGCAATATCGATGCCCGCAAGTATCTTGATCCTCGAGACGATGGGCAGGAACATCTTCTTGTCCGGGCTCGGCACATCGCGGAGCCTGCCGTCAACCCTCATGCGCACCCGCATCGTATTCTTCGAGGGCTCGACGTGTATGTCGCTTGCGCTGTCAGCGAGCGCCTGCGCGAGGAGGCTGTTCACGAAGCGGACGACGGGCTCCTCGTCGATCACGTCAACGGATATCCGTTCCTCCTGGTCTTCGTCCTTTTCGGTCTTTTCGAGTGTCAGGTCCTGCTCGCGTATCCTGTCGAGGGTCTCTTCAACGATGGTCTTGAGACCGTAATATTTCTCGAGGGCCTGCCGTAATTCGCCTTCCGGGAGGATAAGAGGCTCTATCTCCATCATGACATGACGCGCCACGTCATCCATTGCGTCGATATCGAGCGGGTCCACCATCGCCAGCTTCAAGACATTATGACGGCGCATGATGGGGATGACCATGGCGTTCTTCGCCATATCCGCGGTTATGAGCGAAATGACGTCTTCCGGGACCTCTATATCCTTGATATCGATGATGGGGATATTGAGCTGTTTGCTGACGGTATCGATGATCTCCTTTTCCGAGAGCATGCCGAGCTTGACAATGACCCTGCCGAGCTTCTCGCCGTACTTCTTCTGTTCGGTCAGCGCGCGGAGGAGGTCCTTCTCGGTGAGTTTTTTTGCGTCGAGAAGCAGCTCCCCGAGCCTTTTACGCATTCGTGCCACTATCTCTTTCCCCTTTCCTCAAGATAGCGCAGGCGCTCGACGACCCCGTCCCTCATCCGGGACGGCTTCGCGAGGCCCAAGTATTGCCGGTAGTACCGTATCGCCTCAGCCGTAAGCCCCATGTTGTCCTTTGCGACGGCATAAGCCAGGTAAAGGCTCGCGTCCTTTACATTTCTGCTTATCGGGACCTCAAGCACCTTTGCCGCTTCCGCGAATTTCTTCCCGGTCCTGAGCAGGGCCGCGAGGTTCAGGTAAGGCTCGACGCCTTCCGGTTCCAGCGCGATAGCCTTGGTGAAATATTCTTCCGCCAGACCGGGATTGTCGGTCATCATGAGAAGCCCCATATTATTATATGCCTTCGGGTAATTGGGGCGATATTCGAGCACCTTCTTGAAATACGCCACGGCATCCTTTCTGTTGCCCATGGATGCGCAAATGACGCCCATATTGTTGAGGGCCTCCACGTGATCGGGCTTGCGGCCGAGGAGTGCGAGAAAGGCCTTCTGCGCCTCCTTGAGCTGTCCCGAGTTCATAAGCTGAAGGGCCTCGTTGTACTGGCGGTTTATCGAGTCGTCCTCGGCCTTCCGGGCAGGGATGCGCCGAACAGTCTCATCCTCCGCTTCCTGCCGCGCGGCCTTCGATCTTTTCGCGGGCGGGGCAGGGCGGACCGAAGCGTCCATTGCCTTCGGCGCCGGGACCGGTGCGGCATCGACCGTTTTGGGCGTGCCTTTCACCGCAGACGGGGCCTGTGTGCCGGCCGCCATCTGCACGGCCGGAGCGGCTGGTTTTGCGGGCGCCGGCTGGGCCTCGGGCGCCTTCTGCGGGGCAGGCTTCACCGGTACAGCTGCCACGGGAGCGGGCTTTACGCCCGCCTTCCGGGGCGGAACCGCCTTTGTCGGGTGAAACGCAGGGATGTAAAGGTACGCAATAATAATGACCGCGACCAGGGCAACCACTCCGATCACGATGTACGGCGGTTTTTTCTTCGGCTCCGGCGCGTTGCCGAAGGGAACGCCCTCCGGTTTGTCTTTCCTCTGTTCCTGCGCCTTCTTCAGGGCATCATGGATTATGCTCATTACCTACCCTTACCTGTCATGAATTATCCTCGGCGTCAGAAATACCACGAGCTCCGTGTTGCGTTTCTCCTCCGTGTCCGCCCTGAAAAGAGGTCCGAGGAGCGGAATATTGGCGAGCCCGAATATGCCTGTTCTGTCCTTGAATTTCCTTTCCTGTATGAGGCCGGCGATCACCACGGTCTCCCCATCCTTTACCCGGACGATCGTATCCGCCTCACGCGTCGTGATCACCGGAACACCGACCGTTGATTCTACGAGGTCGCCCGTCTGCTTGGGATACGGGACTTTCTCGGAAACGTATGAGTACACCGGGTGTATGCTGAGGATTATGTTGTTGTTCTCGTCTATCTGGGGGACCACGTCAAGCGCAACACCGGTGTTCAGGAATTTCGGGGTGTACGTCGCCAGCGTGCCGCTCGTCGTGTTGGATTGGGTCTGGTCGAAATACACCTCCTGCGTTGTCGATTTTATAACGGCCCGCTGGTTGTTAAGGGTGGCGACCTTCGGGCTGGAAAGAACCTCTATCTTATAATCCTTCTGAAGCGCCTCTATGAAGGTGTTGGCTATATCCAGATCGCCCGTTGTGCCGGAAGGAGAGCCGACGCTAAACTTAATGGTGTTGCCGGTCATCGTAAAATCCGTCGGCACGGGAAAGGTCTGCGTTGCGGAGATCCTGGCAAAACCCCCGATCCGTGCATTTACCATGCTCCAATTAACGCCGACACGCGACCCCGCGGCCAGTATGACCTCGACGATCTTCGCTTCGATCATTATCTGCCGGTGCATGGGCCCCTCAAGGCTGTCGAGAAAGAGCGAAACCTGCTTTAAATACTTAGGATAGTCCATGACTATGATCGTGAAAGCCTGTCGGTTTATCGTTGACTTTCCATCCGGCGAAAGCAGCGCCTTCAGGTTATCTTCGAGGCTCTTCCAGAGGTCGGCCTCGCTTTCACTTCGTATGTCGATGCTCCTGTCCTGCGCACTTGTCGTGCTTCCGCCCGTCGTCGTGCTTGACGAGCCTCCTTCCCTCCACTGGACCCTGCTTGTGGACGATTTTTTCAGGGCAAGATAATTAATGATAAAAAGCTTTGTCTCAAGCTTCGGTTTCGAGACATATATGGTCCTGTCTTCTATCTTGAACGCATAATTGAGAGGCTCCAGGATATATCCAAGCGCCTTGGGAAGGGTGACCTGCTTGAGATCGACCGTCGTGACACCTTTCACGTCGGGTTCGATCACCACATTGTAGTCGGTCTGCTTTGCGATCGCCCGCAGGATGTCCTTGACGTCCGCTTCCCTCAGTGAAAAAGAGTAAAGGTCATCCGTCTGTTTCGCTACCACCTTCTGCTCTCTGTCTGCCTGGAACGAGACCGGGCTCGGAATGTCGGGCGGCTTCGGCACCGGTTTCGCATCACGCGCGTTCTCGGTGCTGGCGCACGATATCAGGAAACAGAGAAGTAGTAAAGAGATCCATCGTGTTTTCATTTGGCCTTCTCCGCAGGTTTTTCTTTTTTAGGCGGTTCCTCTTTTGCCGGCTTTGATTCCTGGGTCACGGTATCGGGATCGGCAAGGACCAGCGTCCTCCTGATGCCTCCCCGGGCCAGTACGACCCTGTCTTTGCCGATATCGACAACTTTTTCGCTGCCGATCAGGTCGCCTTTCTTTACGACATCCTTATCGATGACCGCTACGCGGCTTCCCCCTTTTTCAAGGATGGCCACGAGCCGGACCGCAGAACTTGTTTCCTTCTTTCTTTTTTCCGTGAGCACCGGAAGTGCAAAGGGATCGGAGGCCCAGGCGACATTGATCTTATCGAATTGCGGTTTCGGCGGGGGCTGTGCGGCAGGCGCATCCCCCGGCTTTGCCGGCGCCTGCTGGCCCGTCTGGGCGGGTGCCTGTACCTGCTGCTGCGGCTGGCCCGCCGGTGCAGGCTGACCGGGCTTCGCAGGGGCGCCTTGCTGGCCCGCGGGCTGTACCTGCGCCTGGGCGGGGGGCTGAACCGGGCCTTTCGGTTTTTTCTTCCCCGTAAAGAACTGCACGTACCCGGCAATAAGCAGGATCACGATGCCGAAGATGAGGACCGGTTTACTTACCTTCACCTGGCCTCCCTTTCAACGCCTTGAACTCGATGACGAACCTGCCTGCCAGCATTATGCCGTCCTGATCGTCGAATGCGATGCGGGCCTTCTGGACGCCCTTGAATGCGGTCTTGTTCGATATCTCCTCGAGGAATTTCCCCATGTCGAGAAATCCCCCTTTCAGGTTCATTTCGAAAACGGGGTTGACAATGCCCTTGTGGGCCGCATCCAATGAACTGTAGTTCCCGTTGAGGTTCCCGACCGCCATGCCTTTCGACCTGGCGTCCCGCACGAGGCCGCCTATAAACCCCGGCATCCTGTCGATGCTCGGCGTCTGGGCCAGGAACTCATTATATGCCTTTCTCGCATTCTCCTGCGTCTGCATCTGCCGGGACATCGTCATGATGTTCGCTTCCATGTCCTTGCGTTCCTTCAGGATCGCGTTGATCATGGTCTGTTTCTTCTTTGCGCCTGCCTCTATGGGAAGGTAGACGACGAGCGCCCACACCACGATCATCGCGAGAGGTATGCCGAGCCACAGTGCGAGTTTCTTATAGTTCATGCTTCGCACACCTCGCAGTCAGCGCAAATTCGAGGACCTGTCTTCCGCGCAACGTTTTTGTCTCCTTGCTCACGATCTCGATCTGCCTGATAAATGTCGAGTCCTTCAATGCCAGTATGAAGTTGAAAAGCGCCAGTTCGAGCGCGTCCGATTCGCCGAAGACGTACCCCTTCAGGGCAACGGAATATTCGTTGTCGGGCGTCTTCCCGGCCTGCTGTGCGGCCGGTTTCGCAGGTTCGGACGGCGGCTGTCCCGCGGCTTTTTTTGCATCCGGCGACGCGGCCGCGTCCGGCGGGAACTCACCGCCGAACTCTATCGATTTCAGGTAGACATCCTTCGGTGTCCGCGACGAAAGGTACTTCAACAAGGTTATAAATGTCAGGTCCTTCTTCTGGATCTCGCTGCGTATGAAGGCGATATCGCCGGGGTCCACCGTCTCGACCGTTTTCACGCCGAGCGCGGCCATGCCTTTCTTCACATTTTCCAGCGTTCTTTGCTCGACACCCAGCCTGAGGTCGACGTTCTGCACGGACCGCCACATCCCGAGCGACACGAGGATGAGGACCGCCGCGACGGCGACGGTCCCGAACATGCTGAACTTTCTTATCAGCTTTGTCTGCTCCCTGCGCTTCGCGCCTTCGGGCAGGAGGTTCGGCAGGACGTCCAGGTTCATGGAGAGGGTCTGCGACGGGATATACTTATCCTCTATGGTGTGGATGGAATCGAGGTGATCGACCTCCTCGACGAGGGTCTCCTGGAGCTTTTCGAAGAACTTCGGTATCTTTGCGCCCCTGCCCGTCACGTACACCTGGGTCACGGCCTTGTCGGGATAATGCTGATTATAAACGCTGAACGTCCTCTGTATCTCCCCGGCGAGGCGCTCGAAGGGGATCTTCAGGATCTCCGTCAGTTCCTCGTCGAAGCCCCTCTCTTTCTTGATCTGCTCGGCCTCGTCGAACGAGAGCCCGGGCCCGCTCACGAGCGCGTCCGAGAAGCTCTCCGACGCCGTGAGTATCTCGCGGGCGAACATGAGCCTGCGGCCGCTCGCGATATAGAGGCCTGTCCTTTTCCCCCCGACGTCGATCACCGCAACGGACCGCTCGCCTATCTCCCCGAGCGCGTAGATATAGGCGAACGCGATGTCGGTGATAAGGACAAGCTCCTTGAAACCGACACGGTCAAAACAGGAGCGGACGCGGTCGATGTACCCTTTCTGCGCGCCGACAAAAAGGACCTCGTCCTTCATCACTCCCTTTTCTTCGACCCGCCCGAGCATGAGGTGCTCGTACGCCATATCGTCGAGGGACACCGACAGGGCCTTCGCCGCCGTCCAGTTCAGCGCTTCCCTCTGTTCTTTCTTCGGCAGGACCGGGATGGTGAACGACTTCTTGAGTATGTCCGGAGATGATATGCCGACCGCCACCTCGCAATCGGTCCCTTCCTTCATCCGGATATCTTCGACGATGAGCCTTAAGTCTTCGAAATCCCCCTTGTAGGGATAATCGCCCTGGGACGTGATGATACTATTGCCGGCGGTGCCTTTGCACCGCACGTACTTGACGCTGACCGTTCCAATGTCGATACCGAGGATATCCAAGCTCACCCCGTCCCGCGCAATACAGGCGACAACGGCCCACCAGGCAGATCGGAAAACATATGCACAAAAATACTAGATATATCCATAACTTATAAACATACTCCAAAGTTACAGGTTAATATATCTCCATATGTAGCTATAATTCCCATAATTATAAATACTTTTATATTGTTTTGACAAGAATAAGTCAACAGGAAAATAAAAACCGATGATACAGCCATCGACAGCACACAGAACGTTTTCGTTCCCGGGCAAGGTTTGGCCTGACGTCGATTTGCGCACCAGTCACGGGGCAGGATGTTACGGTTTGAAGGTCAGCCTGAATTTCCATACATCCGCTTTCTGGGTGGCCCCGCCCGATGCCGTGGTCCAGCCGAAAAGAAATTTATTGAATGCGGCGTTGTACGTTGCGTCGAGGGTGATGGTCCTGTCTAATGTCGGGCTGGTAACAGTATAATCAGATTGCACATTGCCAAGGCTTCCATTGGTATACTTGTTACACACGGGCATTGCAACGGGTACCCACGTGACCGTCCCGTCGGTGACGGCCCCGCTTGCAGACCAGGCCGGTTCGGTAGCGCCGCTCGTCCCGG
>CALMFJ010000058.1 GCA_937862865.1 uncultured Pseudomonadota bacterium
TTGCGCGACGGCGAGCAATCGCCCGGCAATACCATGAACACTCAAGAAAAGCTCAGGGTGGCGCGGCAGCTCGAGCTCCTCGGCGTTGACATTATCGAAGCGGGTTTTCCCATCGCCTCCGAGGGCGACTTTGACGCCGTACGGCAGATAGCGAGGCTCCTCAAGACATGCCAGGTCGCCGGCCTTGCGCGGGCCAATGACGCGGATATTGACAGGGCATGGGAGGCCGTCAAGGAAGCGGCCCACCCCCGTATCCATACGTTCATCTCGACCTCGGATATACACCTGAAGCACCAGTTCAAAAAGACGCGCGAGGAGATCCTCGTGATTGCCGTCGAAGCGACAAAACGGGCGAAGAAATATACGGACAACGTCGAGTTCTCCGCCATGGACGCGACGCGCAGCGACTGGGATTACCTGTGTGCGGTCGTGAAGGCGGTCATTGATGCCGGCGCCACAACCGTAAATATCCCCGATACGGTCGGGTACGCCGTCCCCCACGAATTTGGTGAACTCATCCGGTACATCAGGCAGAACGTGACCAATATCGATAAGGCGGTCATCAGCGTCCATTGCCACAACGATCTCGGCCTCGCGGTCGCGAACTCGATCGCGGCGGTCCATAACGGGGCTCGCCAGGTAGAGTGCACGATAAACGGCATCGGCGAGCGCGCCGGCAACGCATCGCTCGAAGAGATCGCGATGATACTGAAGACCCGCAAGACCAAGTTTCACGCAGATACGGGGATCGTCTCGGAAAGGATATTCCCGACGAGCAGGCTCATCACGTCGATCACGGGCGTCCCGGTCCAGCCGAACAAGGCGATCGTCGGCGCCAATGCCTTTGCGCACGAGTCGGGGATCCACCAGGACGGCCTTTTAAAGGCGAAGCTCACGTATGAGATCATGACGCCCCAGTCGGTCGGCATCCCGAAAAGCTCGCTCGTCCTCGGCAAGCACTCCGGCAGGCACGCCTTCAGGGACCGCATCGAGAACCTCGGCTATATCCTCGACGAGAAGGAACTGAACCAGGCCTTCAAGCGTTTCAAGACGCTTTCCGACATGAAAAAGAACGTCTATGATGAGGACATCGAAATGATCATCATGGATGAGATCTACAAGATGGCCGAGCGCTTGAAGCTTGTGTACCTGAGCGTCTCGTGCGGGAATAAGATCGTCCCGACCGCGACCGTCAAGCTGGAGATCGAAGGGAATGTCGTCCAGGACGTTGGGGTAGGTGACGGCCCCGTGGACGCAACGTTCAAGGTCATAAAGAAACTCGTCAAGACAACCAGCAAGCTCGAGAAGTTCGCCGTGAACTCGATCACGCAGGACACGGACGCCCAGGGCGAGGTCTTCGTCAAGGTTTCCGAAAAGGGCCTGAAGGCCATCGGCAAAGGCGCGGACACGGATATCATCGTGGCGAGCGCGAAGGCGTATATCAATGCGCTGAACCGCCTGGAATACATGAAATCGAAGAAGGCGTAAGGGGATATAGATATGGGAATGACAATAACGGAAAAAATACTGGCAGCGCATGCTGACAAGGAATACGTCGAGCCCGGTGAGATAGTCGATTGCCGGATCGACCTCGCGATGGCAAACGATATAACGGCGCCCCTGTCCCTCGAAGAGTTTGAGAAGGTCGGGGCACAGAAGGTCTTCGATCCGGAGAAGGTGGTCTTCGTCCTCGACCATTTCACGCCGAACAAGGACATCCTTTCGGCGGAGAACTGCAAGAAGATCCGCGAGTTCTCGAAAAAGTACGGGATAGTCAATTTCTTCGAAGGCGGGCAGTGCGGGATCGAACACGCGCTCCTTCCCGAGAAAGGGCTCGTAGTCGCCGGGGACATCGTCATCGGCGCAGACAGCCACACGTGCACGTACGGGGCGCTCGGCGCGTTCTCGACGGGCATGGGCTCGACGGACATCACGTACGGCATGGTAACGGGCCGCATCTGGTTCAAGGTCCCGGAAAGCATCAAGTTCCACTGCTACGGGAAATGGGGCAAATGGGTGACCGGCAAAGAGCTCATCCTCCACATCCTCGGAATGATCGGGGTTGACGGCGCACTGTACAGCGCGATGGAATACACGGGCGACGCGATAGGCTCGCTGTCCATGGACTCACGGTTCGCCATCGCAAACATGGCCATAGAGGCGGGCGGCAAGAACGGCATCTTTCACGTCGACGACAAGACGATCGCCTTCATGAAGGAACATGCGGCGCGGCCGTACACCGTCTACGCAAGCGATGCGGACGCGAGATACAAAGAGGCCTACGAGATCGATGCCTCGAAGGTGGGCTTCACCGTTGCCTGCCCTTCCCTGCCGTCGAATGCGAAGGACGCCGGCGAGCTCGGCAACGTGAACGTCGACCAGGTCGTCATCGGTTCCTGCACGAACGGCAGGATGGAAGACCTCGCAATGGCGGCGGAGATCCTCAAGGGGAAAAAGGTCGCCAAAGATGTGCGGTGCATCATCATCCCCGCCACCCCGTCCATTTATGGCGAGGCGATGCGCAGGGGCTATTTCCAGATATTCCTCGATGCGGGATGCATCATCTCCCCTCCGACCTGCGGGCCGTGCCTTGGCGGCCACATGGGCATCCTGGCGAAGGGAGAGAGGGCGGTGGCAACAACGAACAGGAATTTCATCGGGAGGATGGGGCACCCCGAAAGCGAGGTCTACCTCGCAGGCCCGGCAGTAGCGGCGGCGACAGCGATCAAGGGAAAGATCACCCGTCCCGAGGAGGTCATATGAAACTCAAAGGAAAGGTCTGGAAATTCGGCGATCACATCGACACCGATATCATAATACCGGCCCAGTACCTTATGCACACGGACCCGAAGGTCTTAAGCCAGCATTGCATGGAGCCGCTCGCGCCCGATTTTCCGAAAAAGGTGCAGCCGGGCGACATCATCGTGTCCGGGATAAATTTCGGGTGCGGCTCATCACGTGAGCATGCCCCCCTCGCGATCACGGGGCTCGGGATCACGCTCATCATAGCAAAGACGTTTGCGCGGATATTCTACCGCAACGCATTCAACAAGGGGCTCGCGCTCCTCGAAGCAGACATTTACGATCTCGTGGAAGATGGCGATGAGATCGAAGTTGATATCTCCCGGGGCATTATTCAGTGCGGAGGAAAAGAGGTCCATGCCAAACCAATACCCCCCTTCATGGAAGAACTGATCAATGAGGGCGGATTGATAAACCATCTCAAGAAAAAGCTGGAGGGCTAAAATGAAACAGTACAACGTAGCAGTAGCCGGGGCCACGGGCGCCGTCGGCAATGAAATGGTCAAAGTCCTCGAGGAACGGAATTTTCCGGTCAAAAACCTGACGCTTCTCGCTTCCTCGCGGAGCGTCGGGAAGACTATGAGCTTCCACGGTCAGGATGTCAGGGTACAGGAACTGAAGGAGGATTCATTCAAGGGCATCGACATCGGCCTTTTCTCACCGGGCGGAGCGGTCAGCACCAAATTCGCCCCGATAGCAGCAGCGAGCGGATGCGTCGTCATCGACAACACGAGCGCCTTCCGGATGGAGCCGGACATCCCCCTCGTCGTCCCGGAGGTCAACGAACACGCTATCGCAGATCACAAGAAACGGGGCATCATCTCCAATCCCAACTGCTCGACCATCCAGATGGTCGTCGCATTGAAACCCCTGCATGACGCGGCAAAGATCAAGAGGATCGTCGTGTCCACGTACCAGGCGGTATCGGGAACGGGACAGAAGGCCATCCGCGAACTGGAAGACCAGGTCCTTGCAATATACAACATGAAGCCGATCGAAAAGAAGGTGTACCCGCACCAGATCGCCTTTAACTGCCTTCCTCATATCGACAGCTTCCTCGACACCGGTTACACCAAGGAAGAGATGAAGATGGTCAATGAGACCAAGAAGATCCTGGAAGACTATTCCATCGCCGTAACCGCAACAACGGTCAGGGTGCCGGTCTTCTACGGGCACTCCGAATCCGTCAACGTCGAGTTCGAGCGCGAAATGACCCCGGACATGGCACGCAAGCTCCTCAAAAAAGCGCCGGGCGTCAAGCTCGTCGACAATCCCTCGAAAAACATATACCCCCTCGCGTTGGACGCGGCGGGAAAAGACGACACATACGTCGGCCGTATCAGGGTCGACGACACGGTCAAGTACGGCCTCAACATGTGGGTCGTTGCAGACAACATCCGCAAGGGCGCCGCCCTGAACGCGGTACAGATAGCGGAATCGCTCGTGGCGAAATACCTCTAAAAGATCGTTCTACGTTCCGGGCTCTACGTTCTGCGTTGAAATTATCAACGGGAACGGGAGCCCGGGACAATAAAGACGTTCTGCGTTCTGCGTTGAAATTATCAATGGGAACGCGGGGGCGGGATAATAGAAGACGTTCTGCGCTGGGAGAAATTTATGATGGTTGGTTTTAACGTACAACGTAGAACGTTGAACGTTGAACGTTGAACGAAAAAAGGTTTCATTTATGGCTGAAATTGAATTCGCTGACGATGACGAGGCCTTCACCCTTAAGGTTCCCTTTTCCGACGTCTCCCGGTATGACTCTTCGGGACGGATGAAGGAACTGGTAAAGCCGGCGGAACTTCCGAAACAGGAAATGAACCCGGTAAAGAGGTTCGTCGTGACTACGGTGGGGATCTTCTTTCTCATGGTGGGACTTATCGGGTTCGGCAGCGGCCAGAACACCCTCGCCAGCATCGTCTGCATCTTCTTCGGCATCCTCATCATCTGGACGTTCGTAGCACGGCCTGAAATGCAAAAAAGAAAGGCCGCAGCTGCACCGTCAGAAGTAAAAGACCCCGAAGTGTCCATAGCGTTTGGAAAGCGAAGCATCAGCATGCGCTCGGCGCACAAAGAGCTCAAAAAAGACTGGACGGAGCTCGCCGAATACAGGAAGACAAAAAAAGGTATGCATCTTAACTTCTCAGACGGGACCGAGGCGTACCTCCCGGCCGATGCCTTCTACGGGGACGAACTGAAAACCCTGACAACACTGCTGCAGAACAAAAAGATCGTATAGTTCTACGTTCTGCGTTCTGGGTTGAATTAAAGACGTTCTACGTTCTGCGTTCTGCGTTAAAAAGATCAGAGACACTGGATTCCCGCTACGCGGGAATGACGACCTTTTCTTGTATTTTCCATGAATTAGACAACGTAGAACGCAGAACGTAGAACGGTTTCTGACGTAGAACGCAGAACGTAGAACGATTATTTACCTTTGCAGCTTCTGCTTCTCCAGCTCCGCTATCTCGTCCTCTATA
>CALMFJ010000059.1 GCA_937862865.1 uncultured Pseudomonadota bacterium
CGGACGGACCGCATCCGATCAGTGAAAAACCTGCAAAAAAAGCGATAGCTATCATTAATGCAACGAGCTTCTTCATCTATTTTCACCTCCTTTCGTATTAATCTTTGCCTATATTGAATACATATATACCATCAATACTAATATGTAAATTAAAATCTTTCAATAATTACTTCTTCCTTGATGGTATTTATGTCATTTTTTGTGCAAACGGCGTCTGATACGCCTGCTGCCGTTGCGGTTCCGCAGGCGACCCCGGTCCTGAGCGATTCCGCAAAAGAATGGCCCTGCGTCATCGCAAAGATAAAACCTCCCAGAAGCGAATCTCCGGGACCCGTTGAATTTCGCACATTTACCCGGGGCGGCTTCGCGTAATAACTTCCTTCCTTTGAAAAACCGACGGCCCCCCTCGCGCCCAGGGACACAATAATATATTCGACATTATCCTGGACAGGCTTAACAACCTCCTTGATCTCTTGCGGCCGAGCGGCCTTCGACCCTGTCAGCCGGTTGAGCTCGAATAAGTTCGGCTTGATCATGTAGGGGCCCTGCGCGACGCCCAATATCAGGGCCTCGCGGTCGGAATCAAAGAACACCTTTATATTTCGCTGTTTTAAGCTTCCGATAAGTCCTGCGAAAAAGTCCTGCTTCATGCCTGAAGGGATATTCCCGCATATGGCCACCGAACTTCCATCAGGTATTGCGTCCACTTTTGCACGCAATGAATCGATTTCGGACTGGTCGGGAACGGGCTGCGGGGTATGCAGCAATGTTTGCATCTTCTTTTTTCGCTGGAATATGGTCAGGCTCGACCGGGTCTCATCCTTGATCCGGGTAAAATCCGCTTCGATGCCTTCAGCGGCGAGAAGGTCAGTCATTTCCAATCCGGCATATCCCCCTGCAAAACCAAGTGATATACTTTTGCCGCCCAGCTCACGAATAACCCGCGCGACATCGACACCCTTGCCCGCGGGCCTTTTCTGATCTTCGGTGATATAATTGATGTCGTCATACACCAGTTCTTCAAAACAGATGACCCTGTCAAGCATCGGATCTAAAGTGACCGTGTATATCATTGATTGCAAAAGTTATTGTATTACCTGGCGGAAAAAATCGCTACAAAAATTTTACTTTTTTATCCGTCACGGGTTGAGAGGGCCGGGGCCTGCCCGGACAGCCGCTTTTTCAGGGTATTGACGATCGTATCAGCGTCCAGCGGCAGCTCGTCCTGGGATTTGCCCGTCATGTCCCTCAATGTTATGGTCCCCCGGTCTATCTCGTCATCTCCGAGGATAAGGACAAAGCCGCACTTCAGGTTGTCCGCGTACCGCATCTGCGCCTTGAGCGATTTGGCCTCGTATGCGTAACGCAACGGGATGCCTTCGGTGAGGCATCTCTTGAGGAGCGTTGTCAGATAGTCCCGCGCCCGGTCCCCTATGCCCGCGAAAAAGCATTCCGTTCCCGGTTCAGCCTCTCCCGGAGGCAGAAGCATGGCGAGCCTTTCGACGCCGACGGCGAAACCGATGCCTGCCGTTGCGGGCCCTCCCATCTCCTCGACGAGGTTGTCATATCTGCCGCCCGCTATGAACGCCTTCTGGGCCCCGAGATCGTCCGACGTTATCTCGAAAACGGTCTTCGTGTAATAGTCGAGGCCCCGCACAAGGCGCTTGTTGACCTCGATATCGACGCCGAAGCCTGCTACATATTGCCGGAACAGGTCGAAATGGTCTTTGCACTCCTCGCACAGAGAGTCGAAAAGGAGGGGCGAATCGGCTGTTACCCCGATACACTGCTGGTTCTTGCAGTCGAAGATGCGCAAGGGGTTTTTTTCGAGCCTCCTTAAGCAATCACCGCACAGTTCGTCTTTCCTCGTTTCAAAAAAATCAATGAGTATCCTGCGAAAAGACTCCCGGCACATCTTGCATCCGACGCTGTTGACCTCTATACGGTACCGGCGGATCTCGAGCTCATCGAGGAGCATCCTGACCAGGAGTATCAATTCGGCATCGACGAGGGGCTCCTTTACCCCGAACACCTCCACGTCGATCTGGTGGAATTGACGGTAGCGGCCCTTCTGCGGCCTCTCATGCCGGAACATGGGGCCTATCGTGCAGACCTTCGTCATCCTCTCCGTCGCATAAAGGCCTTCCTGCAGATACGACCTTACCATACCCGCCGTCGCTTCCGGTCTCATGGACAACGAGTCCCCGCCGGCATCCATGAATGTGAACATCTCCTTTTCAACGATGTCCGTCGTGTCGCCGATGCTCCGCACAAAGAGCTCTGTTTTCTCGAGGATGGGAAGCTCGATCTCCCGGAACCCAAAACGAGCACTGTATTTCCGGAATGCCTGCTCTATCCTTTTGAATTTCCCGAGCTCCTCGCCAAAGATATCGCGAAAGCCGCGAAGCGTTCTGATCTTTTCCATTATTGCTCCAGCGCCGGGTATTCCGACTTCATTTAGGTATCATAAAACAAAGAACAAATGAAAGGGAATTTTCTGTTCCGCAGACCGCCGCGGACGCGTACCGTCACTGAAGGCCGATCATCAGAACAAACGGATGATCTTCCCCTGTGCCTGGTCCAGGAGTTTTTTCTTGAGGCCCTCGTCGGGCGGGTCCGATGCCTCTAATTCCTCGCTGCCGTACACGTCTCCGCCAAGGATAATAAGCGCCTCCACGGCGGCCTGATTAAGGTGCGCCATGGAGGCCCCGTCCAGCCATTCTTTCTTGAGCATTCCGAGATGCTCGAGGACCGTGAAGACAAATCCTGTCATGCACAGGAACGAGGAACATGATTCGACGGGCTCGCCTCCCACGCGGTAGACGGAACACCGGCCGTCTTCGAGAAAACAGCAGGGCCGCGCGGCATCGTCGATCCACATAAGCGACAGGTAACGGCGACCTTTGGGTATATCGCGGGCAAGGTCCGCGCCAAGTGCATGCCCTTTCCGGCGGGGGAAGACGATAGAGGCCGTGCCGTCATATTTCATAATGTCGTGCGGCGAAAAAAGACTGTCCGTACCTTCGGTCCCGGCCACGGGAAAAGCCCCCAGGAGGTCCTTTTCGTTCAGTCCTTTTTCCCTGAAATACTCCCGAAGGGCATTGAGCTTCCAGGCGCCTATCGTAACCCCGTGAAGGAACATCCTGTCCTTGAAATGACAGCAGTAAGCGGGACATGACGCAACGGGGCATGACGGTTTGTCAAACACGCCCTCAAACGCTTCGTTGAGGATACCGGCCGCCCGGGTGATGGCATCGATGCGCGCATAATTGGGATCTATGGCGATCGCCTTCCCTAACTCTTCCCCGGCCAGATCGTCCCTGCCGAGCGCGGCGAGGAACTGCGAGCGCTCGTAATAATACTCCGGTATGCCCGGGGCCGCCTTGATTGCACGCGATACGGCCCCAACGGCCCCCGCGCTGTCCCCGGCCATTTCCAGGGCCCGCGCGAGCCCGCGCCAGGCGTACGGGGTATCGCCGACATCGATGGCCTTCTGGAGGAGCACGATGCCTTCCTCGAGATCGCCCTCGTCGATCAGGCGCTCGCCCATGCTGTGCAGGTATTTTTCGGCAAGCTTCTCAGGGTCCGTCACATCGTTCTCCCGGCCACATCGTAACATGCTTTGCGTGCGAGCGCCAGCACCGGCGCGGGGGGAAATGTATTGAAAATCGGGGCCCGCTCATTTAGAATGACTTCGTATGCCATCCCGACCGGCGCCGCTCGTTTTCCGCTGGATCGTCATAACGGTCGCCTTCGGCGCATTCATGTCGAAGCTTGACAGCTATATTGTCAACATCTCGCTTCCCACGATTGCCGAGCGTTTTCACGTGACATCCGTGGAAGTTTCCTGGGTTATCCTCGTATACCTCCTGGTATCGACGAGCACGCTCCTTCTTTTCGGAAAACTGGGCGACCGCTTCGGGCTCAGACGGGTGTTCTTTTGCGGCTACCTGCTCTTCACCGTGGGCTCATTCCTGTGCGGCGCCGCCATGTCCCTTGGAATGCTGATAGCCTCCCGCTTCGTACAGGGCCTCGGGTGTGCGATGATACTGGCCATAGCCTTCGCCGTGATACCGCGGTTCCTTCCGCCTGAAAAGACCGGCTGGGCCTTCGGCATCGCGTCGACGGGGGCCGCCCTGGGGATAGCGATCGGGGCGCCCGCCGGCGGCATTATCACCGGTTACTTATCCTGGCGGTGGGTATTTCTGGTCAATGTCCCGTTCGGGATATTCGCCATGTATGCGGTAAACAGGTACATACCCGATGAGGACACGGCCCGTTTGAAGACCCTCGGAAAAGCCGGGTTCGACATACTCGGAGCGGCTTTGAGCTTCGGCGGCCTCTCATTTTTCATATACGCCCTCAGCACGGGCTGGGACTCTGGATGGGCCTCTGCCCGGATACTCGGGTCTTTCGGCGCCGCCTTTGTGCTTTTGGCCACATTTTTCGTGCGCGAGGCAAAATGTGCGGAGCCCCTCCTCGAGCTCAGCCTCTTCCGGAGCTTCCATTTCAGCGCGGCGGTGACGTCCACCCTGTTCGCGTACATGCTCCTCGCGGGAAATTCTTTCCTTCTCCCCTTTTATCTCGAGATAGGCAAAAAGCTGCCGACACAGACCGTCGGCCTTGTCATTATGATCTACTCCGTGATCTACATGGCGATAGGCCCGTACGCCGGCCGTATATCCGACAGGGTCCGTCCCAGCATGCTGTGTGCCTTTGCCATGCTGTCTGCCGGGGCATGCTCCTTCGTCTTCGCCTTCACCCTTGATATGCCGGGCCTGGTGCCCGTCGTTGTCTTTCTCATATGGATCGCCTTTTCCTTCGGCTTTTTTATCTCGCCGAACAACAACCAGGTCATGCGGCTCGCTCCCGCCAACAAGCAGGGAAGCGCCTCCGGGGTGTTCAACACGATCAACAGCCTCGGGCTCGCCCTCGGCGTGTGCCTTTTCGAAGCCCTCATGTCGCGCACGGCAGCCGGCCCGGGCCTGCGGACCTTCCCGTCGGCAGGCATGGCCGGATACCGCAACGCCTACATTTTCGGCGGCATAGTCTGTATAGTGGCCCTCTTCTTCTCGTTACTGATCGGATGGAATAATAAAAAAGAGAGGCTATAGCCCATTTTCATTACATCGTTACACTCCACCCGTCCTCTATCCCTACCCAATCCTTATATTTTTCTTCACCGCCGCGCGCGCCCCAGTCGGAGTCTATCGTCAGTTTTGAGCTGATGCCGCCGCGCGGGTGGCATATCATGACGATGCGCACGCGGTCCGGTTCGTACACTTCCATGAGGTGATCGTATATGATGTTGATGAGCCGTTCGTACGAGACGATGATGTTCCGCAGCTGGAACATGTACTGCTTCAGTGATTTCAGCTCGATGATCTTCTTCTTCGGATAGAAGGTCAGGTACACGACGCCGAAGTCGGGCTGTTCGCTCACGCCGAGGAATGTGAACTCCGGTATTTTTATCTTGATCTCGTAGGCTTCCTTTGACGGGTTGGGGATCGATTTGAGGATCGACCTGTCGATGTCCTTGTATGTTTTCACGTTGGGTCCCATATGATCTCTCCTTGAATTCACAGCGTGCGGAACTGCTGCCGGACCTCGTCCGCGCTGCCGCACGAATATGCCCCTTCGGGGCATGGGCCGTTAAGGCATGACGGCCCGGCGTCGCCAAAGATCGCGGGGGCGGCTTTTTTCGCGAGCCTGAGCATCTCGACGGCCATTGCGCGTATCTCCCACTGCGCCCGGCGGCAGCATCGCTGGGAAAAAAAATGGAGGAGTTCCCTCCCGTTCATGGTCACGATGATCTTCGTCTCAGCCGCGTTAGGGAGGACAAACCGCGCGTCTTCAAACGCCGCTTCACCCTCGATGCCGCGGTCCTTCAGGGCGTCTATCAACCTGTTATAAAACTCCTGGATGCCCTCCATGAAAAACTCGAACTGCTCCTTGAGGGAGGGGTCCGCCGATATCGACGGCGGGATTATGTACCCGAAACCGTCCGTCATGCTCACATACCTCTGGGACTGCTGGCTGTACGAAGCAAGCCGGTGACGCACAAGCTGGTGGGAGCAGGCCCGCGATATTCCTTCTATCGCGAAGGTGAAAGAGGCGTGCTCTATCGGGCTTAGGTGCCCCGAGTCGACCAGCTTCCCTATGAAAGGCTCCTGGTCCTTTGACGCCACCGTCTCCTTGATCACACTGACATCGGATGCGCTGTAGCACAATTTCGCCGCCGCGGCCACCGTCTGTTCCGGGTCCGGCGTACATGCAAGCAGGACAACATTCAACTTCGACTCCACGTGTGCCTCCTTTACCTCAGACGTCTATTCCCTGTTTCCGGAGCAGTTCCGTCTTCTTCTTCGAACATTCCTCGCACCGGAATTCCGGCTTCGGGTCGCGGGTCCTGTCGTACCCTTCCGCCCTGACGATCCGGTAGCCGCGCGCCTCTCTGCCGCAATCGACGCACACGACAACGTCTTTTACCTCCCACTGGACCGCCAGCAGCCGGGACGTGAAGATGAACCTGTCGACCCAGAAAAATATGAGGCCGCCGATGAGGTTCGCTATGGTCGTCGCGACGAACTCCCCCGCATTCGCCAGCCAGTACAACACCACCGCGAGGATAGGCGTCGACAACTGCCACCGCACAAGATAAAGCCCGTACCGCTTGAGGTTAACCTTCCCCATTGCCCCTCCTTGATCCCCGTGCCTCGGAAAATTTTGTCTCCACTCTACTTGCTTCAACCGTTATTTGTCAACCAAAATAACGGCATGGTTAACTGTTTCTATCCGGCACGCCGGGGCGCTGTACACCAGACAGCGTAGCGCCAGGCGTAGCGGGACACCGTGCACGCAAACCCGGCTTCCGCGAGCCTTGCCGACAGGACGCCCGGCGCGAAGAAATGTGCCGGCTCTCCGAGCGCTCTTTCTGCCCGGGCGATGAAGCGGCCCAACGCCTTTTCGGGGTCTATCTCGAACACAACAAGCACACCGCCCGGCTTTAAGACCCGTCTCATCTCTTCTGCCGCCCTGTCGGGATCATCGCAATGATGGAAGGCGTCCCCGATCATGACCGCTTCGAAAAAGTGTCCCGGGAAAGGCATCGACTCGGCCACGCCGACCGTCCTCACCGCAAACGCCGGGGCATGCCTGAGCATGCCGTGCGCGGGATCGAGAAGGACGAACGTGAGATCTTTGCGTTGCGCATACAGGAACGCAGACAATATCCCCGTTCCGCCCCCGGCGTCGAGGACGTGCCCCCCTCTTTCCATCCGCCGCGACAGCGAAGCAAGGTCGTTTCTAAATCTTTGCGGATATACGAGCGACGCGAACCTCTTGAAAACCGGCCCGAGATGATCGAAGGGTATCATGGGCTAACGCGCGACAGCGGCATCGACTGTCCTGAAAGGGCCGCGCCTACGGAAGGACCTCCTCCTCACGGACCACCTCCCCCTTTATCCTTCCGAGAAGATGCTGGAGCACCGGCAATACGTCCGTTCTGAAACGGCCCGCGACGAGCACGTACATGATATCGTCCCCTATCTTCAGGTCCCCCTCGTTTATCCAGGCCCTGACGCCGACTATCCCTTCACGGCCCCTGGCCTCGTCGATCACGGCGTCAAGGATATTCCTGTCATAGGACAGGCGCATGCCCTTCACCTGCCCGCCCTCTTTTGAGCTCGCCCGGACGATCCCGTTGTGGACGAGCATCATGCCGAGCATCTCGGGGTCCACAGATCTCTTTATCTCCTCGATCCATTTCTCAACCATGGGTCACCTCCCTATCCCGTTTCTATCATTGATCACCCGGAAATGCAACCGCCCTGCCAGGCCCGGTTGTACGGACCGTGCCGGAATATGGTAGAATACCACAGCAACGCGGTTGGAGCGATAAAGACATGATAACCGAATATCTACAGGCATTGGTCATCATTCTCGGGATCAGCGCCGTCATTGTGTTCATTCTGGGCAAGCTCAAGATATCATCCGTTGTCGGGTTCCTCGTGGCAGGGGTCCTCATCGGCCCGTTCGGCCTCAATCTCATCAAAGAGGTCCACAGCATCGAAATACTTGCTGAGATCGGGGTCGTGCTCCTCATGTTCACGATCGGGCTCGAGTTTTCGCTGAAGAACCTGTTCCAGCTCAAAATGATCGTCCTTGGCGGGGGCGGCCTGCAGGCGGGCCTGACAATAGCGTGCATCGCCCTTGTCAGCGTTACCTTCTACCATCAAACGATAAACGCCGGCATATTCCACGGTTTCATTGTGGCCTTAAGCAGCACCGCCATCGTGTTCAAGATCCTCCTCGAACGCGCTGAGATGAACAGTCCCCCGGGGCGCTTCTCCGTGGGGATACTGATCTTCCAGGACCTCTGCGTTGTTCCTTTCATGCTCCTTATTCCCGTGCTCGCGGGAAAAACGGGAGGAGGAAGCGGCATCGCGTGGACCCTGGCCAAGGCTTTTTTGGTGATCGGGCTCATACTTTTTGCGTCCCGGTGGCTGGTCCCGCACATTTTCCGGCATATAGTCGGGACGAAAAGCCGGGAACTGTTCGTCATATCGATCATTACTTTGTGTCTCGGCACGGCGCTTCTCACGTCCGCGCTTGGCCTATCGCTCGCACTGGGGGCGTTCCTGGCGGGAATGGTCATATCGGAGTCGGAATATTCAGCGCAGGCTGTTTCGGATATCGTACCGTTCAAAGAGAGCTTCACGGGCCTTTTTTTCATTTCCATCGGCATGCTGCTCGACGTCGGCGTGCTGACGGCGAATTTCCCCGGGATCGTGAAAATAGTGCTGATCATTGTCCTTGTAAAAGCCGGCGTCCTGACTGTAACGAGCCTGGTCCTCGGAAATTCCATGAAGACGTCTCTTACCGCCGGCCTTTACCTTTTCCAGATAGGCGAGTTCTCTTTTGTCCTCGCCCTTGCCGGCAAACAGCAGGGGCTTATATCCGATGATCTGTACCAGGCATTTCTCGCGGCATCGATAATCACCATGGTCCTCACGCCTTTCCTGATAAGGGCTTCGGCCGGGATCGCCGAATGGGCCGTAACGAAGACCCCGTTGTCCGCCGTTGAGAAAAGAAAGCACAGGGCTGACCGGGAACGCTACCCGAAAAGCATACGTGATCACGTCATCATCGTCGGGTTCGGTCTCAATGGCGGCAACCTGGCCCGGATCCTCCGTTCCACGGGGATCGATTATGTCATCCTGGAGCTCAACAGCAAGACGGTCCGGTCGGCGAAGCGAAAGCGCGAACCCATCTTTTACGGCGATGGGACAAGCATCGAAATTCTCCATAAACTGGGCATCGGGACCGCAAGCATCCTCGTCGTAGCCATAAGCGACGCACCGTCCACACGCAGGATCGTCCAGCTTGCCCGTTCCGAAAATCCACACCTCTATATACTCGCTCGCACCCGGTATGTGGCGGAGGTGGACGAGCTGAAACGGCTTGGCGCCAACGACGTCATCCCGGAAGAATTCGAGACGTCGATCGAAATATTCTCCAAGGTGCTCCACCGCCTGCATATCCCGATAAATGACATCCGGGAACATATCGATAGGACCCGCAGCGACAACTACCGGGCATTGAGGATCGTGAGGCTTCCCCGGAGGTACCTGGTGGAACGCGAAGACCTTCTCAAGGATATCGTCATCGAGACATACCGGATACGCAGGGGGTCCGTTTGCGATGGCGCGACCCTCAGGGACCTCGACCTGCGCGTAAGAACGGGGGTCACGGTCATCGGGATCGAGCGGAATGGAAAGGTCGAGAGAATGCCCTCTCCCACTCTGCGCCTTAAAGCCGATGATGTCCTGTTATTTATCGCAAAACGGGTGGACATCGACTGTGCTGTGCAGTATCTTGATTCAGACAGGGACAACCCGGTATACTGTACTGTCGGAAAGGATGAACTCGAATGATAAACCCTTTTTTAGCGGCCGTCATGGGGACCGTCCTCCATCTCAAGAGAAAATGCCCGAAGTGTAAACGGGAACAGGTCACAAAGCCGGGTGAAAAGAACAAGGCCGTCAAATGCAAACACTGCGGAACCAGAATACCTCCCGTGGTGAACAGTGAACAGTAAACAGAAGAAGAACTCTCCTCACTGTTTACTGTTCACTTGACAAATTATGAGCATATGCTTATAATATGTCCATGTCTCGCCCGAAGAAATGCAGGTCCACGTGCTGTACCGTCGAATCGGATTATTTTAAACCGAGAGGCATTCCCCTTGCGGACCTCGATGAGGTAAACCTCGATCTGGATGAGGTCGAAGCTTTGAGGCTCGCCGATTACGAAGGGCTTTACCAGGAAGATGCGGCAAAAAGAATGAACATCTCCCGGGCAACGTTCGGGCGGATCGTCGAGGCCGCGCACCGGAAGATAGCAGACGCCATCCTTCACGGGAAGGCTGTGAAAATAGAACCGAAACAGGAAGCAGGAGGAGATGTATGAAACTCTGTTTTGCCGTCCAAAAAGACGAAGGTGCTGCAAGTGTGGTATACGGGCATTTTGGCTCAGCTCCGGCTTTTATCGTCGTCAATACCGACGACAACGCAATGTTCAGGATCGTCAACAGTGACATGGACCATATCCATGGGGCGTGCAATCCGGTGAAGGCCATTGGAGGCGCCGACATAGACGCCGTTATCGTTGGCGGGATCGGGGCCGGGGCCCTGAACGGCCTCAACGCCCGGGGCATCAAGGTTTTCAAGGCTGCGGAAAGCACTATAGCGGAAAATCTCGCCCTGTTTCACGAAAACAAGTTGACGGAACTGACCATAGACCGTACCTGCGGCGGACATGCCGGCGGCTGCGCCCATCATTAAGAGGAGGAACGCATGCCTATTTATGAATATAGATGCGAAGACTGCGGTGCGGTAAGCGAATTTATCGTCTTGTCATCAAACGAAAAGGTCGCCTGCCCATCATGCAGCAGCACGAAATTGACGAAACTGATGTCGGCGCACAACACGGCATCTTCTTCGGGACCGGGGGCAATACCGGACTTTGGCGGAGGCTGTTGCGGTTCACCTGGTTCATGCGGTTCTCCGGGCGGCTGCTGCGCCGGTTGACCGGTAATGTGCGGGACGGGACATGGCACATGTGAAGGCCCTTATGGGAGGTAAAATGAAAAAGGTTATGCTTCTTGTGACCCTCATCACTGTTGCCGCACCTGTTTTCGCCTGCACCTCGTGCCCTGTTCCGCCGGATGCACCGAGGACATACTCGTTCCATCCAGCACCGGGTGGAACAACTCAGAGATAGGTCGAGGAACAATGGAAGATGCCGCAGGGCCCACATTGCCGGGAGACGAAGCCAGGCCGCGCACCGTCACGGGCCTCGTCAGCAAATACAAACGCATAATAAATATCCTTCTTGCCTGCATCGCCATAGGGCTTGAGGTCTACTACAGCATCTGCGGCGGGTCCTGTTCGTACCTGAGCGGCAGTATCTTCGGCATCGACCTCCAGTATGTCGGGGTGGCCTGCATGGTCTCGATCATACTGCTTAGCATCCTCAAGCAGGACCTCCTCGTTTTCCTGATACTTTCGGCCGGGGCCGGCATTGAGTTCTACCTCATCGGCTTCCAGGTGTGGTATGACACCTACTGTCCGTATTGTCTCGCCTTTGGCGGTATCGTTTTTGCCCTTTACATGGTAAATTTCATCAGGCGCCACCTTTTTTATTCCCTGTTTTTCATGGGTATGGGCCTCGCGGGCTTTGCGCTGGTCTTCAAAGGTTCTGTTGCGCCGACCTATACATACACGTTTTTGCGCTAAGAAATGAGAACAAATATGGTGAGGGAAGAATGAAAGGACGGCTGACGGAAAAAGCTCTCATCGGGTGCGCGGTCATCTTTATCCTTGGCTGCACGGTCGGCCTTGCCTTCACGGAGTGCCGGGCACAGGAGGCTCCGGTATCCACCTTCGGGGAAGGTAAGGTCACGGTGAGGTTCTACACTGATTATTTTTGCCAGCCATGCAGCAATATGGAACCCGGCATTGAACCCATCCTGACTGAATTGGTACGCAACAGGACAATAAAGCTGACCTTCGTCGATACCCCGTTCACCCGGTACTCTTCAGTGTATGCCCGATATTTCCTGTATGCGCTGAACGAGAAAAAGACCCTTGATAACGCTCTTCTCGCGAGAAGGTGCCTCTTCGAGGCGGCCAGGCAAAGGATCGTCGACGCGCAGAAGCTCGAGGCTTTTCTTAACGAAAAGAAGGTCTGTTTCAGACCGTACGATGTGAAGCCCGTTTTTAACACGTTATCGGGATACCTGAAGCAGGACGAGATCGACAGGACCCCGACATGTGTCATAGAAATGAACGGCAAAACGTATAAGCACGCTGGCTCATCGGACATAACGGCCGCCCTGGAGAAATTGAAACGAAATAAATCGCCTCAATAGCCCGGATGGATTATAGTACATCATGGGGATGACAGGCCAAAAACGACTCGCGCTTACCCTGATCGTGACCCTCGCCATCATGGCCGGAGAGTTGATCGGGGGATGGCTGAGCAACAGTCTTGCCCTTTTGAGCGACGCCGGGCACATGGTCACCGACGCGCTGGCCATAGCTCTCGGTCTCGTGGCCGCCACGATAAGCAAGAGGCCCTCCGATTCCCGTGCGACCTTCGGTTATGAACGGGTCGGGCTCCTCGCCGCGCTCATCAACGGGTTGAGCCTCCTCATCATTGCGGTCGTCATATTCTACGAGTCGTACCACAGGTTCATGGCACCTCCGGCCGTCGACATCCGGGTCATGATAGCGATCGCTTCCGCCGGTCTCATCGGGAACATGGTCATGGCATTCATCGTAGGCCACAGCCATGACGACCTGACCTTGAAGAGCGTGTGGCTCCACATCCTCGGGGACACCCTGTCGTCCGTCGGCGTCATCATCTCGGGCCTGGTCATCTACTACACGCGCTGGACATACGCAGACCCGATTGCCAGCGTGCTCATCGGCGGCGTTATCATCTGGGGAGGGATAAGGCTCGTACGGGACACGATGTCCATATTCCTTAATCTCACGCCACGGGGTTTCGATGTCGAGCAAATTGCGGCGGACATCGCAAAGATGCACGATGTCATCGACGTCCATGACGTCCACCTCTGGCCGATCGCACATAACCAGATCGCCTTTTCAGCCCACATTCTCGTCGACGACAAGACTTTGAAGGAAGCCGAGGGAACAAGGAAGAACATCGAGGACATGCTGAAAAAAGCAGGGGTCCATCACAGCACGCTCCAGATAGAGTGCAGCTGTGCCGGTGACAACAGCCTGTTCTGCGGGATCAAGCCCGGTTCCGGCGGCCATGACGAGCACCATCGCCGCTGAACCCTCACGGCGGGCCGCACTGCCTTAAGAGATGCCCGGACCGCCCCATAATTCCTCAGGACCGCTGAATGTATTGATATCTATGTTGTAATGGTGTTATCATGTAATACTAATGATTACACATTTTTGTGGAAATAAGTAAAATTGGCCACTTGATTCTGTGCATACGTATGGTATAGTTAAATATTCCAAATTGAATGGGGGCCGGGCAATGGATGATAAGAATGCAATGATCTTCTACATCATCTCAGCACTGATCATGATAGGCGGTTTCGTGATGATCTTCATGACCCGCAGCACCGCCATACTCGCCGGCGGGGCCGTTCTGATCCTGATCGGACTTTTTGTCTTCCTGTTCGGACGGGAAAAAGCGAAAAAAGGCAAGGCGTAAGTCGGTCCATCTTCGGCAATAATTTATTGAAAGTCCTGCACATGCGGGACTTTTTTGGTTCAGCACGGCGGCCGCCAAACACTGTTGAATTCACCGGACCGGCATTGTAATACTTGCGATAACGCACCCTACCCCGGCGAAAGCCGGAATCCGGGGTTTTAACGATAAACTGGTGATGGGTGATGGGTTGTGGGTTATGGGTGGAAGGGTATACCGGGTTGTGTGTCTTATGTATGGTCTTCCGGGGTTTGATCGGCTGCGGTTTCCTCGGCTTCGGGTACCGGGGCTGCGGTTTCCTCGTTGATCTCTTCGGTTTCTTCGCTTTTCAAACCGTGCCTTCTCGCCATCTTCTCCTGGGCCTTCTGCTGCCGCTTGATCTCTTTCTGTCTCTTTAAAAAAGCGTTCTGATTGCGCTTCGCCATGTAAGACATCCTTTCCTCTTCCCGGCATTGTCAGGGCCCGGGAAAAGATCTGTAATTTTCCGGTGCAGGTAAGGATTATGACGTTATTCGACGCGTTTGTCAAGACGGAGCAGCCGATCGCGCCTGAGCCGCCTTCTTTTCCCTTTACATTTTGTTTGATACGCTTTAGTGTCTAAAGTAGGTAAATATCTGAGAAAAAGGGGACATGTATGAATTGCCGCCTGTTTGCTATTTTGTTCATGGCATCGATTCTTTTCCTATCCGCCGGTTCATGCCTGTACGCCCAGGCGTCCGGCTCCTGTGCCGGCGTGACATGCGGGCCGGGGTACACCCCGACGGAGCAGATGAGCGGTTCGTGCATCTGCGTCGCACAGGACTGCGACGATATAAACGGCTGCCAACCGCCCCAAAAAGCCGTCGAGGACTGCGACAGCATCCAGGGATGCAACCCGCCGCAGGTCATAAAGCCGTGACCGGGGGCCTGTCAGACCGATCATGGCCAGGGTCCTGATTACCTATCACTCGCAAACGGGAAATACCGCGCGAATGGCTGAAGCAATTGCGGCAGGCGTCGCGGAAGCCGCCGGTTCCGAAGCCGTGCTCAAGAAAGCGTTCGACACCCTGGCGGCCGACATACGCGCGTGCGACGCGGTCGTGTTCTGCTCGCCGGAATATTTCGGGTACATGTCGGGCGCCATAAAAGATCTTTTTGACCGGACATACGAGGAATTACGGGACGACCCGCGCTCCGTGAAAAAGCCCTGCTGTATCGTCGTCAGCGCCGGCAACGACGGCACAGGCGCCGTGAGACAGATAGAACGCCTTTGCAAGGGATACAACTTCAAAAAGGTCCAGCACCCGATAATATCCAAAGGCCCCGTAACAGACGCCACCCTCGCGCACTGCCGCGAACTCGGCGCCACCCTCGCCGAAGGCATAAACGCGAAGATTTTTTGAACTATCTTCTCTTTTCTTTCTCGAGCTTTCTCTTTTCCTCGTCGCGGATCTCGCGGCGCAGGAGTTTGCCGACCTTTGACTTGGGCAGCATGTCGCGGAATTCGATGTAGCCGGGGACCTTGTACGGCGCGAGCCTGTCCCGGCACCATTTCAGGAGCTCGTTGCTGCCAATCCCCTTCGCGTCCTCCTTGAGGACGACGATCGCCTTGATCCTTTCGCCCACCCTCGGGTCGGGGACCCCGATGACGCATGCGCCGATGACGGTGGGATGGTCCTGGAGGGCCGCCTCGACCTCGGACGCGGAGACGCGGTACGCCTTGTATTTGATGATGTCCGCGGTCCTCTCGACAAACTCCAGCTCACCCCGTTCGTTCAGCTTTACGTAATCGCCCATACGGTAATAGATATCGCCGTTCATCTGCACGTAGGAATACGCCGTTTCGTCGGGCTTGTTGAGGTATTCCTTCACTGTGTAGGGAGACGTCACGAGCAGCTCCCCCAGTTCGCCCGGCGGCAGCTTCTCCAGGGTGTCGCGGTCGACGACGATCGATCTGCGGGTCTTGAGAGGCGTCCCGATAACCGTGGGCGAAGGCTCCTGATCGAGGAGGCTGTATGTAACGTGCCCTATTTCCGTTGAACCGTACACCTGGTAGAGGGGTATGGAATATTTTTCACGCCACGTTTTGAAGACCTCGACGGGAAGGACGTCGCCGCCGCAGTAGCAATATCTCAGGGAACTTAAGTCGTACTGGTCGATCCTGTCATTCTCCAGCATCATCCGGTACAGGGCCGGCACGCCGAGCATCCACTTGATCCTGTACCTCTCTATCGCCGACAGCGTGGCGTCGACCTCAGGCAGGGGCATCAGGACAACGGTGTTCCCGTAATTGAACCCGAAGGCGATCGAGAAGCCCTTTGCCATGATGTGAAACAGAGGGTTCACCATCAGGACCGAATCCCTTCCCGGGGTCACGTAGTCTTTTATAACGTCGTCCATGATGTCACGGATGTAAGTGACCTCCCCGATATGGTTCCCCGGGACGCCCTTCGGGAACCCGGTCGTACCGCCAGTGTACATGATATATGACAGGTCCTTGACCGGGTCGATATCGACCTTTGGCGGGATGGGCCGCGACTCATAAAGGATTTTCGCGAAGGAATATATCCTGTCGCCCTTTGACACGTTGCCATGCGGTATCTTGTCGAACAGGTGCCCTATGAACCTTTTCATGGGCGAGACAAAATCAACGAGGTTCGTCACGATCACCCTTTTCAGGTTTGTCCTTTCCATGACCTCTTTCACGTAGACGAAGTTCGTGTCAAGGCAGATGACCGTCTCGATGCCGGCGTCCTTTATCATGTACTCTATCTCGAATGCGGTGTAAATGGGCGACACGGGCACCGTCACCGCGCCTATGCGGTTTATGGCGAAATTGGCGATTATCCATTGCGGGCAGTTCGAAATGTACAGCATGACCCTGTCCTGCTTCTTTACGCCAAGGTCGGAAAGCGCCCGGGCAAACTGATGCACCAGTGTCTCCAGGCGGCCGTACGTAAAGGTCTCGCCGAGATAGGCGAGCGCCGTCCTGGATGTGTACTGCTTGCATACTTCCTCAAAACGAGTAAACGTACATTCCTTTTCCAAGGATGCCATGCGTCACCCCTTATACGCCGAAATAGGCGGATTTCACGTCGGGATTGTCCATCAGTTCCTCACGCGTCCCCGCGAGCACACTCGAGCCGTTCTCGAGGATATATCCGTAATCGATGATGGGCATCACCGGCCGGGCATACTGTTCCGTAATGATGATCGAGATGCCTGTCGAGTCGCGGATGGCCTTCGTCCCGTTGATGACGATCTCCTGGTACGCGGGGCTTAAGCCGAGCAGCGGTTCGTCGAGAAGGAGCAGTTTCGGCGACGCCATCAGCGCCCTTCCGATCGCCAGCATCTGCTGTTCGCCGCCGCTTAAGAAACCTCCCTGCCTTTTCAGGTGGTCCTTCAGGCGCGGAAAAAGATCGAGCACGTAATCGAGGTTCTGCCTCGTTTTCGTACCCCCCGTCAGGAACGACCCGATCTTGAGGTTCTCGAGCACGGAGCTTTCGGGGAATATCCGCCGGCGTTCCGGGCACAGGACGATGCCCGCCTTGGCCCGGTTGTGCGGCTTGACCGCGCTCATGTCCTTTCCGTTGAAAAAGACGCGGCCGAACACGGATATCCGCTCGCCGCCGCGCATCTCCTCCTTCTTCTTGATATCGAGGATGATGCCGGATATGGCGTGCATGAACGTGCTTTTCCCCGCGCTGTTGGAACCGAATATCCCGACGATCTTGCCCTCGCCGCAGGTGATGCTCACGTTGTTGAGGGCGATCATATTCTCGAAGAACACCATCATCTCAAAGGCTTCGAACATGGGATCTACACTCCTTCGCTTCCGAGATACGCCTCCCGGACTCTCTTGTCCTCGATGACATCCAGCGGTTCGCCTTCCTGTATCTTCTCGCCGAAATTGAGCGCCATGACCCGGTTTGCAACCTTGAAAAGCTCCCGCAGGCGGTGTTCCACCATGATGAGCGTTATGCCCTCATCCCTCATCTTTTCGATGAGAGGCAGCATCCCCGCGATCTCGCTCATGCTAAGGCCCGAAAAGACCTCGTCGCAGAAGATCACCTCGGGCCTTAGCGCCATGCACCGCGCCAGCTCGAGCCGCTTCTGGTACCCCGTCGGCAGGGTCGAGGCGATCTTGTACGGCACCCGGGAGTCGCGTTCGAACCCGATCTCCTCCAGGATATCCACGGCAACCGTGTCGCGGTCCCCGTGCTTGCCGCCGCCCCGCCACCCGCCTGTCTTCCGGGCCCGCGGAGACCACAGCGGGATGATGAGGTTCTTGAACGCCGGCAGGGAGTGGTACGGCCTCATGATCTGGAACGTCCTCGCGATGCCGAGGTCCGCGATCTTGTGGGGCTTTAAGCCGGTTATGTCCTTGCCCCTGAAGGTCACTTTGCCCGATTCTGTCCTGATGAACCCTGTGATGCAGTTTATCAGCGTTGTCTTGCCCGACCCGTTCGGCCCGATGATCCCGAACACGTCGCCCGGGTAAATGTCGAAGCTCACATCCATGAGCGCCTTCAAGCCACCGAAGGATTTCGTGATGCCCTGCATGGATAAGACCGGCTGCGCGCTCATACCTTCACCCACCTTTCAAACTGATGATACTTTCGCTGAAGGTAGACCATGATCCCCTCGCTCTTGAAGACGATAAAACCGGTGAGTATGATGCAGTAGATGACGATCCTGAACGTCCCGAAGGCGCGCAGGACCTCCGACAGCGGCACGAGTATGAAGGCCCCTATCATCGCGCCCACCAGCGTCCCGCCGCCGCCTATGACCACGGCCGCGATCGGGATGATGGAGAAATCGAGCGCGAAGAGCGAGATCCCCGCCCACATGTAAAGGTGCGCGATGTACGCCCCTGCGGAGCACCCGATGAGCGATGCGATGAAAACCGCGATTATCCTCATCCGCGTCACGCTGATACCCGATGCCCTTACGGCCTGGTCGTTGTCCTTGACGCCCCTTAAGACAAGCCCGACGTCCTGGTTCACGAACCTGCGCATGCCGAAGAGGAAGATCAGTGCGATGGCGATGATCGTGTAATTCTCGACATAGGCGTTGGGGAACGCGTCGATCCCCGTCATGCCGTTCGTCCCGCCGAGTATATCGAGCGCCTCGATGATCCGGGTGAATAACAGCGGGTACATCAGGGTCACGATGGCAAAGTAGACACCCCTGAGCGGCAGGCACGGCAGGAGGCAGAAGGTGCAGAAGACCGCACCCGCTATCGTCGCGAGCGGCATGGAAAGCCATATCGGCATCCCCAGCGTCGTGTTGAATATAGCGGCAAAATATCCGCCCACCCCGGTGAAGAACGCCCCTCCGAGGCACACAAGGCCCACGTAGTTCGCCAGGAAATCAAAGGACAGCGCCAGGACCGCATAGGCGCACATTATGTTGATGACCTTTTTCCAGTACGGGGCAAGCTCAAATACGAAGGGAAGGGCGAAGAGCCCCGCGATGAGCAGGATCCTCGGCCCCATGAGGTACAGGATCTCCCGGATGTCAGATATCGCGTATATACCTTCCGTCCGGACCTTGAGGCCCCGGTCGATCCTTTCTTTCCGCATCAATGCGTCCATATCACACCCGCTCTTCCAGTTCTTTTTGTTTGCCGAAGATCCCCGACGGCTTGACAAGCAGCGTGAGGATAATAGCGAGAAGGGCAACCACCATCTGGTAATGGGCCGAAAGGAAAGATTCCGTAAGGATCTGCGCGAACCCGATAATGAATGACGCCACTATGACGCCCCCCCAGCTCCCCAACCCTCCGATAACGCATACCGCAATTGCGAAGATGAGGACGTTGTAGCCCGTCTCGACAACGATGTTCCCGAGAGGGAGCAGGAGTATCGCCGCAAGCCCCGCGAGCGCCGAACCTATGCCGAGTGACAGGACCGCCGTAACGTCCGAATTGATGCCGAGCATCATGGCGGCCCTCTCGTCCTGGGCAATGCCCCGGAAAGCAAGGCCCATTTTGGTATAGCGTGTGAAGAGGTAAAGAAGGATGAATGTCAGGATCCCGGCCCCGACGATGATGAGGCGCTGGTAGTCCACGCTGACACCCAGTATATCCACCGAACCGGCAAAGAAGGCGGGCAGGCTGAATGTCCCGCCCCGAAGGCCTCCCCACCGCAAACCCTCCAGAATGGCCAATCCGATCGCGTATGTCGCTATGATCTCGGATATCTCCATGCCCCGCACCCGGACCAGTATGAACTGGTAGATGAGCGCCCCGACGACGGCCGTGATCCCGATGCCCAGGATTATCGCCAGTACGTACGGCATGCCCGTGCACTTGTTGAGGAAGATCCAGGTGAGGTACCCCGAGGTAACGTACAGGGCCCCGTGGGCAAAGTTCGGGACCCTGCTGATAGAGTAAACCAGGGTGAATCCAAGCGATATAAGGGAGAGGGTTATACTGTTGATGATGCCGTATACGACAATTTCCATACGTCCCCTCTTTTCTTTTAGGTTACTTCATCCACGGTGGAAGCAGGACCTTTCCCTCGGCCGTTTTCGGAGGGAAGACCTGGACACGTTTGCCTTTCTGCCATTGAATGATGCCCGTCACCGCGCCTTGTTTCGGATCGAGCGACGGGATGATCTGGTGCGTCTTCGGGTCGAATTTCATCCTCCCGTAGACACCCATGAAATCGATCGTTTCGAGCGCCGTTATGACCTTGTCCGGGTCGGTGCTCCCGGCCTTTTCGATAGCGTTCTTGAGCTGGTAGACCGCCATGTAGCTCGATGACGTGCCGTACCCTTCGGGTTCGAGCCCCCATCTCTTCTTGTAGGCGTCGACGAATTTCATCGTCCAGGGCGTGATCTTTGCCGGCGCGTTCCCGCCGTTGACAAGGTTCACGATGAGATAATCGCCCTTGCCGCCCGAAGCCTTCGCAAAACCGGGCTGCTCGGCGGCATTCACGAAACCGACCGGGATCGATTTCATCTTCATATCGGCCCACTGTTTCAGGAGGATCGTGCTTTCAGGCATGTCCATCCAGAGGAAAAGGATCTGCGCGCCTTTTTTGGAGGCATCGGAAAGCCCGACGGAATAGTCCGTTGTACCGGTCGGGTAAACCTTCGGTGCGATGACGGTCCATCCCTTGTCTGTCAGGGCCTTCTGCATCACCTCGCCGCCCTTGCGGGCATGCTCGACATCCTGCACCATGATGGCTGCGGTCTTGAAGCCGTAGCTCTTCCTTAAGTCCTCGAGCAGGGTCACGAACTCGCCCATCATCACGCCGACATGGCTCGTGTTCCGGAAACAGTATTTGTATTTCTTGTAATTGCTTTCGACCTTCTTATGGTAGGCCGGGGTGAGGACCCCTGTCGTTATGATGCTCACCTTTTTATACTTATTGAGAATGTCCATTGCCGCCAGTGCCGCCTCGGAGCGCACCGGTCCGCCGATGATGAAATCCGCCTTCTTTTCCAGTATCAGCTTTTCAAGCCCGAGAAGCGCCTCGCTGACGGGGACTCCCGGTTCGAGGTCACGCGTGTCGATGACCTCGACCGCCAGCGGCCTTTTGACCCCGCCGACGTTGACGCCCCCCGCCTTGTTAATCTCTTCCGCCGCGAGCTTTATACCCCTCTCGGCATCCCAGCCATACAGAAAAGCTGTCGCGAGCGGGGCGCCGATGACGATCGGCTTCTCCGCCGCGTACATCAAGCCGGGAAAAACAAAACCGGCCGCAAACAGCAAAACGATGATACACGTCACCTTTCTCATACATTCCCTCCCCTTGGCATTTTATTTTTGTGCCCTTACCCTGGACATCGAAAACAGCAATAACTATGCCAATTTGAACACCACCCGCAGGCGGCTGAAGGGAAAGATATGTTTTCAGGGGGTTGTGCGCGCATCGGGACATTTTTTGTTTTCTATTTTCAACAGGCCCCGGCGTTAGAAAATGAAAGAAATTTTCAATCCCCCGGCGTGCTGTTGAAAGAAATATTTATTTTTTGGGATGGGTTTTTCTTCTGACGATCCCGGCCTTGCTGATCTCTTTTACAAGGGCGTCTTCCGGGATCTCGAGGATGACACTGGCCTTCTTCAAGTTCCAGCGTGTTTCTTCAAGGACTTTCCCGATATGCTCTTTCCGGATCTCCTGGAGGGTTTTCATGGACATGTCCGGTATTCTGACTGCAATTGAAATGCCAGCGGGGATCAGGCAGGCACGGCGATATCGTATTCCTTCAATTTCTGCCGGAGGGTTGGGCGGGATATTCCCAGGATATCGCACGTTTTCCCGAAATGCCACCCGGTGTATTCAAGGACCCGGATGATGTGCATCTTTTCAACATCGTGCAGGGACATCGAACCGGGATGGCCGGCGGCATCGCTGCCGGCCACGGGCCCCTGCCCGAGCAGGACCGCCACGAGCTCATCGAGGACCACTTCGCCGAGCGTCGAGATGACGCCCCGCGTCAGGACATTCTCCAGTTCGCGCACGTTGCCCGGCCAGTGATGTTCGAGAAGCCTTTCCATGGCCCTCTCCTCCACCCGTTTTATGCTCCGGTGCAATTCAGCGTTGATCTTCTTGAGGAGATACTGGACCAGAAGCGGGATGTCGCTCTTGCGGTCGCGAAGCGGAGGGACCCCGATCATGGCAACGCTTAAGCGGTAGAAAAGGTCTTCGCGAAAGGTCCCGTCCCCGACCATCTGCCAGAGACTGCGGTTCGTTGCCGCGATGACCCGCGCGTTCGACTTCAAGCTTTTTTCACCGCCGACATGCTCGAACTCCTTTTCCTGGAGGAAACGCAGGAGCTTGGCCTGGAGCTCGAAGGGGATCTCGCTCACCTCGTCGAGGAAGATCGTCCCCTCTCCCGCGAGCTCGAATTTCCCCTTCTTCGTCGCGATCGCACCGGTGAAGGAACCTTTTTCATGGCCGAAAAGCTCGCTCTCGAGGAGTGTCCCGACGATCGACGAGCAGGTGATGGCAAGGACCGGAGCGTCTTTTACCGGGCTGTGATAATGGATCGCCCGGGCTATCATTTCCTTTCCCGTCCCCGTTTCGCCTTCGATGAGGACGGTCACCTTGTTTTCCGACAGGATGCCGATAGCCTTGAAGATCTCCTTCATCGCCCGGTCCTTGCCGATGATCTTGCCCTTTTCATACGTCAGGGACGGGTCGAGAGAGAGGGAGTTTGCCGTTGTCCCCGGCGCCGCCGCCCGGGCCGCCCGCACGACGGCCCTTTCCAGTTCCTCGATATCGATGGGCTTCGGTATGTACTCGCAGGCGCCGAACTTCATCGCCTTGATCGTCGTGTCCATGTCATGAAAGGCGGTTATCATGATAACGTTGTTCTTCTTCGAGGCTTCGTGGAACCCTTTCAGGACCTCAAGCCCGTCCTTGTCGGGCAGCCGGATATCCAGTATGATGACATCCGGTGCGAAATATTCGTTCTCGGCAATGGCCTCCACCGCTGTGGCCGCGCACGCGACGTCGTAGCCCTTTTCCGTAAAGAACATCTCCAGGGATTCCAGCAATGATCTCTCGTCATCGACGATAAGTATCTTCTTTTTCACCGGCATCAGGCCTTCCCGACGGGTACGGCCATCGACAGATGAACGCCCCCGGTCCGTTTTGTTGTAATACCGACACTTCCCCCGTGGGCCTCGATGACCTTCTTGACATTCCAGAGGCCGAGCCCGGTCCCTTTTTTCTTGTTGCTGAAAAACGGGTCGAAGACATACGGAAGGTCTTCCTGGGGAATGCCGGGCCCGTTGTCATCGATCGTTATCTCGACATGCGGCGTGCTCTGCGGGGTATACCGCGTGGTTATCCCGATCCACCCATGCGCGGGAATGGCGTCTATGGAGTTTTGCAGCACGTTTATTATGGCCTGTTCGATCTTGTCCTGGTCGACGAAGACGTTCGGGAGGGACCGTGAAAATTTGCTGCGTACCTGTATGCCCTTTTCCTGGAACCTCACCGTCATCATTTCGAGGCACGACATGATGACACGCCTGATGGGCGTGGGTTTGAGGTCAAGGCGCAGGGGTTTCGCAAAATCGAGCATCTCGGTCAATATCCGTTCGAGGCGGGATATCTCCTCGGTCATGATCTCCATGCGCCGCTTGTCGTTTCCGCTGAACTCCAGTTTTTTCAGCAATATCTGGATATTCATCTTCACCGACGAAAGCGGGTTGCGGATCTCGTGGGCAAGCGACGTGGTGAGCTGCCCGATATGCGCGAGGCTCTCCGACTCACGGACCTTCTTCTCCATCTCTATCCGTTCGGTGATATCGCGGCAGATGCCGGCGACCGCCGGCTTGCCCCGGTAAACGATGAGCTTCACCTTGTTCTCGGTCGCCAGCGCCCTGCCGTCCCGCGTGCGCCGTGAATAGCCATAGAGGTCCTGGGCGTGGCCCATTTCGACACGCTTCTCGTAAAGCTTCTTCACTTCTGCCCGCGATTCGGGGGCGATGAACTCGATGTATGGCCTGCCGATCACCTCGGCAACGGAATAACCATGGAGGTCGCAGAATGCCTTGTTCGCAAAGATGATCGTCCCTTCCTGGTTGACGAAATATCCGTCGTTGATGTCCTCGACGAGAACACGGTACTGCGCCTCCGACTCCGCCAGTTCCCGCGTCCTTTTATCGACCTGCGCTTTCAGGTCCTGCGCGTGCTCGCGGATCTGCTTCTCGTGAAGCTGCTGGAAATTGTCGCTGAACCGGGTGATCGTATAGTAGAGACATTCATTGACCCTCTCGAGGGCCTCCTTCAACTCCCGCTTGCCGAGCTCCTGCGCGAGGACGGGCGTCGCGACCTTCCTGAACATCTCGTACGCGCCCTGCACCTCCGAGAGCGAAAAACCCCCCAGGAGCCTTAAACCCGTGATCCATCGGATATGGCAATCGATCAACCTGTAATCGCGCTCGACCAGGACCGCGTAGCTCGCGTCGAACGCCGCCGCGACCGTTACGTAGAGCTCTTCTTTCGGCCTTTTCTCGTAACGCGGCCCATTCTCCGCGCGAAGCCGGTCGATCCATTCCGCGATCAGCCCCTCCCTGTGCCTTGCCAGGATTTCACCTATCCGCATGAAAAGATTTTAGCCGGATACGCGGCCAAGTTTCAAGCTTCACGTAAAAACTACCCCCACGGTCATCCCCTCCCGGCAAAGAGAGCGTGCCGCATTTCCCCCGCTCCGTCATCCCGGCGAAAGCCGGGACCCGGCGTCTTTGTCTTTTTCGGGAAAATTGTTTTCCTCTGAAACTTGAAACGCAGCCGAAGGCGGCCGGGCCCGCAGGCCTAGAAGACGGCCGCGCGGTGCCCCTTCATTATCTCCGGCGTCGCAGGCGCGTCGAGGTTGTGGCGCCGTATAACCTCGCTGCCGATCAAACGGGCTGCCTCCTGGTAGGTGACAAGGTCCGTGTTGATCACGATATGGTAGATCAGCGGATCGTCGATGTCGGCGTCGAAATTGTCTCTGATGTAGCGTTTCCGGCCCGCATCTTTCTTCTTTATGTATTTCGCGGCCTCTTTCTCGTCGTAGTTGAAAGCCTTCATCGCCTGTTCGATCCTTTTTTCGACAGAGCCGATAAGGCGTACGTGGAAAACGTTGGGCATGTCCTTCGTGACGAGGTTTGCGCCCCTTCCCACGAGGATGCAGTTGCCTATCTGGGCAAGGCGCAGTATGGTCGAGTTCGTCCTCTCGACGAGTGACCATGACGAGGGGTGCAGGCCGATGAATTCTTCGAACGCGTCGGTCACCGTGCCTTTATGTTCTTCTTTCATAAAGGTGCCCACGTGACCCTTGAGGTTGAACACCTCGAGCACTTTCACAACAAGCTTCTGGTCAAAAACTGTCCATTCTTCGCGGGATGTCGTCTTTTCCTGCAAATACTTGACGAGCTCTGACGAGACAGTCAGCCCGCCCGCCCCTTCAGAACGCGAGATCGTTATGGCCGGTTTTGACGGAGCTTTTCCCTTTTTTCCGAAATGACGTTCGATGTACGTTTCACAGCGATCAGAGGTTATGTTTTCCCACATATCAGGTCCTCCTGACTTTACGTGCTGCCCCCGCAAACAACCTGCTAATCGAAAAAGCCCTCTCTTATTCTGTGTATAGCCGAGGGAATCGAAATTGTCAACTGGCACGGGCGCGTACCAGTTGACGTTTCAAGTTTCAGGCTCCCGGTTTCCGGGGAAAGGCAACATTCAGCGGCCCCGTCTGCGCGGGACCGGTCCGCTATATTAATTTGGCAGGGGTTTTTTGTATTTTACGCCTTTCATATTTGAGTTTTTCAGGTAGGCCATGAAATTGCTGATCATGCGGCTTAAGTTCTTGAAGTCCTCTATGAGGGCCTCGCCCTTCTCCTTCTCTATGTAGCCGAGGTCCAGGGCGAGGTGCAGGTGGGAGCGGACTTCGCCCGAGGAGCCCCTGGCCACGGACAGGGACTGGGTGAATTCCTGGGTCCCCCCGCGTTCGTGGCCCTCGGCAATGTTCGAAGTGATCGAGACCGCAGCGCGCCTTACCTGGTTGATGAACCCGTAATCGTTTGAAAAAGACGGCTGCCTCGTAAGGGAGTAGAGCGCGCCCGTCAGCCTCCTGCCTTCCTGCCAGACTTTGAGATCTTCAAATGTTTCGACTGTCATATGCCCTCCATGGTTTTATTTTGGCTATATATTACTTTTGGGAAATGAAAAATATCTGAAGAATGACAAAATAACTTCTCCCGCCCGCAGTTCGCCTCCGGCACTTCCACATTTCCCCGATCTCCTTTATAATCATCGTATGAAGACCATATTCCTGATCGCATGCACCTTTGCTCTGATCACCGTGGCCGGCTGTACGGTCGCCCGGGATGTTGCTGTTGAAATGCCGCCGGTGTCGAAGGTCTCCGTATATGAAGGGAAGGTTGTCGGCGAACCGTTCATCAACAAGGTCGGGCAGGAGGACCCGAGGATAATCGATCTGTATTTCGTGACAGGCGGAAAAAAATACTTCATCAAGTTCCTCGACAGCAGCGTGTCCCGGAATGAAGTCCTCCCGTACGTCAATAAGGGCCTCAAAGTACAGGGCAAGGTCAATTATGGGCTGTGGGATACGAATAACCCCAACGAACAGAGCCGGGTGGGAGAGTATCTTGTGATCGAGACAATCAGGAAGTAACGTGTGCATGTTGATTTCGAGGGGAGAATCCCCTCGTTTTCGAAAAGCTATAACATCAAAACATCAACATCGATGATTAACGTATCATATATATACGCTGTAATGTAGCTATGATGCTTTCATCGAATACTCTCCCACCGTGTCGTGAACGACTCCGGTCATTCTCCCGGGGTCCCGGCCTGCAATCCATTTTGACGGTAAAACATCTTTTGCAGGTAATTATCATGATATAATACATTCTGCTTTATGTTTTCGTAGTGTTTTCATCGAATCATCGCGGCTCACCCAAAAACCATCTACAGGACGGTACAGGGAGAAAATGTGGTGCGGGTTCGCCGCCGCAACGCGAAGATATCCCTCGTTGGAATAATGCAGGCGCACTTTTGCGCTCTTGATAGTTCCGGGCATGTATGGTAACTCTTTGGCTGGCAGCACAGAGAACAACCCGCTGCAGCCATGATTGCCGGGAGTGCCGGCGCTGCCGGAAAAAGGAGGGAACCATGAGGGTATATTTACGCATTCCGGTTGTCGTCATCTTTCTGATCGCCGCTTCGTCGACCCTGCTTTATCCGGCGGACCTCGGCGATCTCCTCAAGGGCCTGCCCCGGTCATCCGGGCCCGGCGGGGCGGCGGCTCAGGCCCCGGGCGCGGGGCTCGATAACTCCACCATCGCCTCCGGGCTCAAGGACGCCCTCTCTGTCGGGACCAAAAACGCCGTCAATCTCGTCTCGAAGCCCAACGGTTACTTCGGGAACCAGGCCATCAAGATCCTGCTTCCCGACAATATCCAGAAAGCGGCGGAGCTTGCCGGAAAACTCGGTTTCCAGAAAGACGTCGACAACCTCATTCTCAGCATGAACCGTGCCGCGGAGAAGGCAGCCCCGAAAGCGGCCTCGTATTTCGCGGACGCCATCAAGCAGATGACCATCGACGACGCCCGCAGGATCCTGTCGGGCGGCGATACGGCGGCAACCGAGTATTTCAAGTCAAAAACCTCTTCAAAGCTGTACGATGAATTCAAGCCCGGCGTCTCCGAGAGCATGAAGCAGGTCGGGGTTGCGCGCGCGTACAACTCCATGATGGGCAAGGTCCCCTCTCTTCCATTCGTCGATAAGGAATCGACGGACCTTGACCACTACGTGACAACGAAGGCCCTCGACGGCCTTTTCTACATGCTCGGCCAGGAGGAGCAGAAGATCAGAACTAACCCCGCGGCGCGGACAACGGACCTTTTGAGGAAGGTGTTCAGCAGGTAAGGCCCGCGGGTTCGCGGGCCGTTTCAAGGCCGCCTCCGGCGGTCGTTTCACGTTCCCTCACCTTTTTCAGCTGTTGCAATTATGTTCTTGATTACCTAATATTGAATCTATGTCATACGGAGCGATACGCCTCCCCGTTTTTATAGTGATCATTTTTCTCGCCGCGCATGTCCCCGTGCTTCTCCCTCCGGCGGCAGGCCGTGATACGGCAGGGAACAAGGCCGCCAACGAGCAGCTGTTCGCGGCGGCGCAGGAGAACGATATCATAAAGATGAGGCGCGCCCTGAAGAACGGGGCCGATGTGAATGCCCGGACAGAGACGGGGCAGACGGTCCTGCATTTCGTTCACGATCTTCGCCTCGCCAAATTCCTCATCGAAAAAGGCGCCGATGTAAACGCGAGGGACCACGACTTTGACATGACCCCCATCTATTTTCAGAGGGTGGCGGTCGCGAAGCTCCTCCGCAAAGCCGGCGCGGACATCAACGTCAGGGCCAAAAAGGACATCACCCCGTTAATGTGGTACACCTACAGCAATTATGTCGAGGGCCTGAAGTACCTCGTGGCCAACGGGGCCAGCGTCAACATCGTGAACGCCGAAGGCAGCACCGCCCTGGACATCGCCATACGCTTCGAGCACAGGGAGTCGGCCGCGTACCTCAGGTCCGCAGGTGCAATGACGGCTGCGGAGTTGGGCAAACAAGACTAGAGACCGTTCGAGGTTTCAGGCCATCCCCATTATTTCATTGCCTGTCCCCTTAACTTCTGCTATATTTCATAAGATCATCAAGCAAATCCAGTAGTTTCCGAAAAGTAATTTTATTCCACAAAAAACAGGAACAGGTGTTGGCCGGGAACGGCGTGCCGTACTGCCGGCCGGCCGGCATCGCAAGTGAGGTTATCATGATCAGCAACATGAAAGCCGTATGCGTGACCGCGGTTTTCGTCGCCGCGGCCGTCCTGACCTTCGCCATGATCGCCCGGCCTGACGCGAACGAAAGGGACAGGCGGAACCACCTCGGCCATTTTAAAAAGGTCGACGGCATCTCCATCTCGAGCGGGGGCGGCCAGCTGACATTCACCGGCTGCGGCCACAGGGACTTCCCGGGCTGCACCATCTACCGGTATGACCTGAAGGAGAATGCCCTGTACCGGTACGTGCACGAAAACAAGCTCATGCAGGTGATGGGCGCTCAGTACTGGTCAGACTCACGGCAGTTCCTTCTGGTGACGGTCCCCAGAACGGAGGATGGGAAGCAGGTCCTCGAGCAGATGCAGGTCGCGATCATGAACCCGGACGGGACAGGATTGAAACAACTGACCGCAGGGGAAGGCATCAAGGCCGCCTACATGTTAAGCCCCGACGGCAGGACCCTTGTCTACGCCAGCGGAAAAAGGCGCACGGAAGGCAAGACCGTTGCGTCCCATTTCGACTACTACGCGCGGGACCTCGCAACGGGAACAGAGACGCAAATCACCGATCTCGCCTTCTACGAGATAAGCACCCCGTACTTCACCCCGGACGGGAAGAACATCGTCTTCAATTACGGCAGCCCCCTGAAGCTCCCCGGCACGAACGACGACCGGGCGGACAAAGCGTTCCGTGAAGATTATGAGAAGAAATATCGCTGGAACAACATCATCCGGTACCCCGTTGACGGCTCGGGGATCAATAGCCTGCCGGAGCCGTGGTTCGTTCATGGAACAGGCTCACGTGACCCGATAGTAACGAAGGACGGCTCGGTGTGGTTTGAAGGTACGACCGGAGGCATCAAATATTATCGCCGGTACCCGAATGGAGAGGTAGTCCAAAATACCAACGAGGAACTGGCTGTTGGAAGGACCCGGTATCCCTTCCGCATCGCCATTGATCCGACGGCCCGCTGGATGGCAATCCTTTACGAAGACCTCGAAAATGGCAAGGGACGGTCCATCGGTATTTTCGATATTCTCAACAGAAAATGTATCCCAATAACCTTTCATGCTACAGCAACAAATATAACTGTACATTAGGAGGTGCACATGCCACGTTTTATAGTCAGCGATCCGAATGATCTCAACTTCCCCTATCAGGCGAGCAAGTTTCTCCTGAACCTTCTCGTCGAAAAACTCTCCGGCAGCGTAGGGAAGAAAGATGGATCGTTTAATTGGAAAAACGATAGAGACTTTGAATTCTCTATTAGACAGCTGGAAGCCGCCCTTCCGACCCATGGGAATTTCGCCGGGCCGGGGTACAGCTGCGGACAGAGAGGAGAATTTTCTGAAGATGAAATCAAAAGGTTTCCCGTCGCTCGAATATATGATCCGAAGATTAGCGATATGAGAGACGATTTCGTCGATACCCTCGCAAAAGCCCATGACCTCGCATACGCCGAAGCCAGAGGAAAACCCGACTACTGGGAACTCATCCGCCGGGCGGACGAGGAGCTGGTGCGGGGGCTGAAGGAACTGCGCAACGGCTCGTCTTCTCTGTATTCCGACGGCGGTAAGATGACGCCCGCCGAAAGTGCCTACGCCGCGTCGATGCTCGATCTCTTCACGATGACGATCGCCATGCGGGACGAGCCCCTGGCCGCATTCGAGAACCTTAAGAATGCCCGCTACGGTGCAGACGAAATTAACAGCTTCATCGGCGCGATCTCGGGGGGGCTCAAGTCCATGGGCCTCGGCGGTCTCCTCCGCAAGCTTCATTTCTCCGAGATCGAGATCGAGGATATGGAACAGAAAACAACCGCGTACTGCGAGAAGAACGGCATCGATGCCGGCGGCATCCTGACGGCCTCCGCGGTGAACCCGTATCCCGACGAATATGCGGACGAAGACCAGGATCACTCCTTCGGCCCGCGGATGGGATAAGAACGGTGTTCCAGGCGGGGCCTCTTCACTTTTTTTCAGAGACGGTGTACTCTTTCGAAATGAAACATCGTCCGGCAGCCGACACGTACCCGTATGCCCTGAAAACGGCGCTGCAGGAGAGCCGCTTCGAGAACATCCTCGACGCCAACATGTTCACCGCCTATATCCCCAGGGGCGCGGACATCCCCCGCTTCACGGACCCCCGCAGGAACGGGGCGATGAACGTCGGGATATTCCGCCAGCCCGGCCACGTGAATTTCCCGCACATCAACCAGGTCTTCAGCTGCATCGGTTATATAAAGCGCATCCAGAACCTGGACAATTTGAAATTCCTTCCCGTCCTGTATGAAGAGCTCGGCAGGTTCCTCGCGGTCATGGAGGACGTGGCCTACACCCTCGATATCGTGTTGCCGCAGGATATCTACGAGGCGCACAGGCGCGGCTTCGAGAGCTTCGCCGGCTCCTATCACACCCATCGCAGCAAGGACGTCGAATGGATCGAGGGTGTCCGCAAGCACCAGTTCCTCTATCTTGAAAAGATCGACGCGCTCATTGAAACGCTCAACGCACGGGGCTGCGTCTTCGATCACAGCGGGGATCCGCTGTACACGGCTGTCGCATCGGCCTGCCGGAGTGCCGCGGACGGAGCCCCGACAGGTTCCGGCGCCCCCTTCGACGCGGGTTGCCGCTTCGTCGCCAACTGCTGCACGAGGGCGGCACTCAGCGGGCAGCCCAAAGTCGTGTGGTCCGGGGACGGGCAGGTGCTCAAACTGCTCCGGCACATCTACACCATCCCCGATATCTGCCGGACCTTTCCCCAGGTCTACCTGCGTTCGAGCTACTACCCCATGGACTTCGCCGAACTGTTCCCGAAATGGCACGGAAAAGCCGCGTGAGAGGAAAGCGACCTTCCCTCCGGTAAGCCATCGAAGGCAAGAACGTCCCTAACGTCCCGTTGCCGGTCAGTCGTCATTACATACAGGGGTCCTATGACCCGAGTAATTTCAGCGCGAAGATCGCGCAAAGAGGAGAAAAGGCTCTATGAAAGCCAGGGAATTTGACAAAACATTTGACGAGGGAAAAGACGTATCGGAGCACCTCGACGTGTCCAGGGCCAAAAGGCCCGGACGGGCCAGCAAGAGGATCAATGCAGACCTGCCGGAATGGATGGTCACTTCTCTCGACGAGGAAGCAAAGCGGCTGGGCGTCACGAGACAGTCAATCATCAAGGTCTGGCTGGCGGAGCGATTAAGAAAGGCATCGTAATTCTCACCGTGCCCCCTTCAACGATATACGTCTTTCCTGTGCCCGATCTTCACAACCCATACCGTGAGCTCTTGATCCCGGATCGAATATACGATCCTGTACCGGCCCTGTCTGATCCGATATTTTTCTTCTCCCGTGAGTTTCTCGCAGCCCGACGGCCTGGGATCTTCTGATAGCGCTTCGATCCGGTGTAGGATCTTTTGAATTTCCTTTTTTGGAAGAATACCGAGGTCTTTTCTCACAGACTCCCTGAAGAAGATCTTATATCTTGCCATCTTTCTTCAGTCTTTTTACCATTTCTTCATAACTGATCAACGGCTCCCCGGCCCTTTCTTCAAAAGCCGAAATATCTTCGGCATCTTCCGCAAGGGCTTCTCTGATGGCAGTGTTCACAAGGTCAGAAACCGACCGGGACGTCTCGACGGCTTTGAGCCTTAAAGCCTTGTGGAGATCCGGGTCCAGGTACACCGTTGCCCGTTTCGTTGCCGGCATAAAGCCACCTCCAGGTAACCTAAATTCTTCGCCCGGCTAAACAGGCGTCTTCTTAGGTACTATAGCATCATAACGTCATAACGTCAAGCCTGCTTGCAGGTCCACGCCTCCAAGGCAATCTTTGACAATGATACCAATTAATGATATCATTACATATGGGCAGGCACCGGAAGACCTACCAGGCAATATTCAAGGACCCCGTATCGGCAAGTATCGCCTGGCAAGACATTGAGGCCCTCCTCCGCTCCGCCGGGGCCGAAATAAGTGAGGGAGAAGGCTCCCGGGTACGTATCGTGCTGAATGGCGTCAGGGCCGTGTTCCACCGGCCGCACCCGGAAAAAGAAACCAGGAGGGGTGCGGTGAGGTCGATGCGGCGTTTTTTAAACGAAGCAGGAGTGAATTATGATGACGTATAAAGGGTATACCGCAAAAGTCGAATTCGACGACGAAGACATGATATTTTACGGCGAGGTGATCGGCATCCGTGATGTGGTCACGTTCGAGGGCGACAGCGTGAAGAAGATCGAAAAAGCCTTCCACGACTCCGTCGATGATTACCTGAACATGTGCAAAGAAAGGAACGAGGTCCCGGACAAACCGTTCTCCGGCAAATTCCTGGTGCGCCTATCTCCCGAGATCCACAGAAAAATATTTACATCCGCCAAAAAGGCGGGCCTCAGCGTCAACGCATGGCTCAATCAGAACTTGCGAAATTTACTCGACGATCATTGTTAGCGCCGAGGGGAGTGCCACCTCCATCTTGTTCACTGAAGCCTGCTTGCAGGTCCGCAGGCTGTTTCAACCACCTCCCTGACACCATCCATCACCATGAAATTCTAAACTAACATATTATATTTTCATGGTCGCCCGGAAAGGCATTGAAGGCAAGAACGTCCCTGGCATCCT
>CALMFJ010000060.1 GCA_937862865.1 uncultured Pseudomonadota bacterium
GCTTTCAATGGTGGAGCTGAAGGGGATCGAACCCTCGACCTCTTGACTGCCAGTCAAGCACTCTCCCAGCTGAGCTACAGCCCCATGAGATTAGAGTTATAACAGCCCGGCATTGAATTGTCAATCCTTTGGTTTTGCCTGGCCCGTTGCTGATTGTTGCAAATACAGGGAAAAGTTATTACCATGTGGATAGTCATTCAAGCCCGGAGGTGAGAGATGAGGTCAATCGCTTTTGTCGTGGCGGCGATCGCGTTGTGTGCCATGTCGACAGGGTTTTACGGCGAGACTGCCGCATCGGGTGCGCAGATAAAACTGCCCGGGCCGAAATATGACGGAACGGTCTCCGTTGAAAAGGCGCTGAAGGAGAGGCGCACGGTCAGGGCATATAAAGATGCCCCCCTTGCGATCGACGAAGTGTCGCAGATACTCTGGTCGGCGCAGGGGATCACGGAGCCGAAACGCGGCTTGAGGACCGCGCCGTCAGCGCGTGCGCAGTATTTCCTGACGGTATATCTCTTCGCAGGCAAGGTGACGGGGCTCAATCCCGGGATGTACCGCTATGTTCCTGCGGGGCATGTGCTTGAACCTGTCGCCGCAGGAGACATGAAGGAGAAATTGTACAGGGCCGCGGGACAGTCGCCGATACAGAAGGCGCCCGCGGCGCTCGTCATAGCGGGTGCGAAGGACCGGGCCAAAAATGAGGCCTGGATGTACCTCGAGGCGGGCCATGCGGCGCAGAACGTCTACCTTCAGGGCGTGTCGCTCGGTGTCGGCACGGTCGTGATGGGCGGTTTCGATCCGGACGCAGTGAGCAGGGCGATAGGCCTTCCGGCGGGCGAGAGGGCCCTTTATATAATGCCGTTGGGCAAGAAATAGATTATACTATGATGCCGGCGGGAATCGTCAAATTCAACGAAACAGTGTGAGGGATACAATGCTCCTTTATCTTGTGCGCCACGGGGAGGCAAAGCCGGAGAGCGAAGACCCCGAGCGGGGGTTGACCGAGAACGGGATGAAAAACGCCCGGAGGGTCGGGGAGTTCCTCTCGTTCATGGGCACCGAACTCGATGCGGTCATCCACAGCACGAAAAAGAGGGCACGCGAGACCGCGCAGGCCATTACCGGATCCTTGAGGCCCAAAAAGGAGGTACGGGAGGAGGCGGGGCTTGCCCCGAACGACGACCCGGCGGCCTGGGTCGCGAGGATCAACGCGATGGATGAGGACACCGCGATCGTAGGCCACCTCCCGTTCCTCGACAGGCTCCTTGGCCTTCTTGTGCTCGAAGATGCGAACCGGAGGGTCATGGACTTCAAACCCGCAGGCGCGGTTTGCCTGAAACCCGCAGGCGGCGGCAGATGGCTGATTGAGTGGGCAATAGGTCCCGGGGTTATCTGGTGAACTGGCTCGACGTATTCCTCATTTTTTGTGCCGGTGCCGTCCTCGGCGGCTTCGTTTTTTCATTGATCGTCACCATCCGTTCGCGGTCACGGCAGATCGTGCTCGAGACACGGGCCGGCTCCGCCGAGGCAATTTCGAACGAGCTCAGGCTGCAGTGCCAGCAGTGCCAGGACGAGCTGGCACGCTGCCGGAAAGAGCTCAATGCCGAGCGGGAATCGAAGATCCAGGCAATAACGCAGTGTGAAGCGGCGGAAAGGCGCCTGAAGGAAGAGATGGAGAATCTTGAGGCGATCCGGAAAGAGCTGAGCGAGACGTTCAAGGCGCTGTCCCACGACGCCCTTGCCCGGAACACGGAGCAGTTCAAGGTGTACGCAGACGATTTCATGAAGCTTGCCGAAGAAAAGATGAGGTCCCAGAGCGCGGAAGGCAAAAAAGAGCTCGAAGGCAAGAAAGAGCTTATCGACAAGAACATTGAAGCCATCGGCAAGACGCTTCAGGAAGTCCAGAGGCGCGTTGAAGAGGTCGGGAAGCTGAGCGGTGAGAAGATGACGGAGGTAACCACGCTTATCCGCAAGCACGAGGATGCTACCGTGAAGCTGAAGGATACGACGGAACACCTCGGGCGGGCACTGGCGAGCTCCAAGAAACGCGGTGAGTGGGGTGAGCGCATGGCCGAGGATATCATCCGCCTTGTCGGGATGGTGGAGGGTGTCAATTATATCAAGCAAAAGACCCTCGAGAGCGGATCGACCAGGCCGGACTATACATTCTTCCTGCCGAATAACCTGCGGGTCAATATGGACGTGAAGTTCCCGCTCGACAGTTTCACGCATTACGTCGACGCCGAGAACGACAACGACAGGAAAAGGTACCGCGACGAACTTCTTAAAAGCACGAAGCTGATGATCCGGCAGCTGACATCCCGCGAGTATATCAACCCTGCCGAGAATACCGTGGACTATGTCATCATGTTCATTCCCAACGAACAGGTCTACAGTTTCATTCAGGAGTCCGATGTAACGATCATGGACGAGGCGCTCAAACAGAAGGTCATTCTGTGCTCGCCGTTCACCCTGTACGCCGTGCTCGCCGTCATCCGCCAGACGATCGAGAACTTCAACCTGGAAAGGACCGCCTCCGAGATCCTGAAGCTTCTGGCGGAATTCTCGAAGCAGTGGAAGACATACAAAGAGAAATTCAAGGTGATGGGCGACCGGCTCGACGCGGCCAGGAAGGAATACGATATTCTCGTGACGACCCGGTCCAATATGCTGGAGAGGCCGCTCAAGAAGATAGACGAACTGAGCACGTCCGAAGCGATCGCGATCGAGGCGGGAGAATTGGCGCAGGATGAACCGTAAAGTATCGTACATTCTTGTTCTTATTTGTGTTCTGTTTTTCTGCGCGTCCCCGTCGGCGTTCGGTGCGAGAGACGAAGACCTGTCCGGTTTTTTGAACGCCACGTACGGTCTTATCGGAAAAAAACCGGGGAGTAGCGAGACCTATTCCGGGTCGGTGGCGATCAAACCGCACGGCGATGGGATCGAGGTTGTCCGCTGTGTCGGTACGTCGCGGATTACCGGAAAGGCTTCGATCGTTCCCGTAACGAGCGACCGGATACCGAACCTCAAGGTTGAGTGGCGTGACGGAAAGGACCGCTACGAAGCGTTCTATATGATCCATTCAGATGCGGATAATTACGCCCGGCTTTCAGGCCCGTATGTCCGGCTGACCGACAGGGCGAAATTCGGCTGGGAACTCTTGTATGTCGACCCGCATGGAGCGCCGGTATGCAAATGAGCAGGGGCCGGGCAGGGCAGGGCAGGGGCCGGGCAAAGGGAGGATATCATGGAAGAAGGGAGCCGTCTGTGTATCGTGTTGAAACAGCTGATCCAGAACAATGACTATCTTGTCGAGAACTACCGCAAATGGGCCCGCGTCGCGGCGACGGGCGGCCTCGACAGCGTATCAAGGGACATCGAGGAGGCAGGCCAGCTGATACAGATCGCGACCCGGAAACTACGGGGTGCCTTGAGCTCTATTGAATCGCTATAACAACCGGATCACGCTTGCACACTCCGGTTTTTGTTCTGAAATTCCCCTGAAAAACGCCGAATTCAATATATCCCGAACTGCCGGTGAGGCAGGTTGCCTCCCCCTCGAAGTAGGTCCGGCTGAGTGAGTTGAAGGAGAAGTCGCGAACGCTTACCCGGTAGGGCCTCTCCCTGACGAAGGAATCGAACTGCTCGCGGTTTATATTCGTTATTGCATTGCCGAAATGGTCGAACCGGGCTATATCCCCGGTCATTGTATCTTCCCTTATGACAGGGTAAATATCCTCAAGAACGACCGGGTCCGTTATTTTGGCCCCGAGACCCGATGGCGCGGCCCCGCCGGACAGGTGGGCGGCCACGGGGCTGAATATGTCCCGGCCGTGGAACGTGGCGCTTATCTCCCCGCGCATGAGGTCCCGGTCCTCTATCAGGCGGATGTCCGAAGCGCGTCCGGCGGCGAAAGAAAACACGCCGTTGTCGGGGCCGACAAAAAAATGCCCATCGCAGGAAACGACGATCGGGCGCCGTGAACTGCCGACCGTAGGATCAACGACGACGACATGGACTGTCCCGGCAGGGAAATACCTCCAGTAATCCTCAACGGTAAACGCCGCTTCCCTGACGTCCTGCGGCTCGATCTCGTGTGTGATGTCTACGATCCTGGCCCCGGGGTCCACGGACAGGATGACCCCTTTCATGATCCCCGCGTAGGGGTCCCTGTTCCCGAAATCGGTGCAGAGGGTTATGATGCCCATCGCCCTGAGCCCGCCCGTCAGAAGAGCATGCTGATGTATTTCTTGAAGGGTTTCTGAATGATGCCTTTTTCCGTTATGAAGCCGCTTATGTTCCTGGCCGGGGTGACGTCGAAGGCAAAATAACGGGCCCGGGCGTCCTTCACGGTCAGGAGCCTCTCGTCGAGATATTTGACCTCGCGTGCGCTGCGCTCCTCGATCACGATCTGGCTGCCCGAACCGATCGATGCATCGAAGGTTGAAACGGGCGCGGCAACGTAGAACGGGACCTTGAACTCCCGCGCGGTGAGCGATATCATGAAAGTCCCGATCTTATTCGCCGTGTCGCCGTTGCGGGCGATCCTGTCTGCCCCCGTAATGACTTTTGTGACCATCTTGCTGGAGCATAAAAGCCCCGCATGGTTCTCCGGCACGAGCTCGACGGGGATGCCTTCCTGCATGAGTTCCCAGACGGTAAGGCGCGACCCCTGCATATAGGGCCGGGTCTCCGTGGCGAAGACCTTTATTTTCTTGCCCGCTTCGTGCGCCGCGCGCAGGACGCCGAGTGCCGTCCCGTAACCGCCGGTCGCAAGAGCGCCGGCGTTGCAATGGGTCAATATGGTATCGCCGTCCTCGATGAGCTCCGCTCCGTAGAGGGAAAGCATCCGGTTGTTCTCTATGTCTTCGACGTGGATCGCAAGCGCCTCGCCGAGAAGGTCCTCGACGAGATCTGTATCGCCGGCATACCGTGCAAAGGCCTCTTTCATTTTTTGCAGGGCCCAGAACAGGTTTACCGCGGTGGGACGCGTGTCGCCGAGCTTCTTCGCGATGCGGTCGATATCGTCAGCCGCGACGGACCTGTTGGCCTTCCTGCGTTCCTTCACCCCGAGCACCATGCCGTACGCGGCGACGATCCCGAGAAGCGGCGCGCCGCGCACCGTCATGTTGTTTATGGCCGTGATGACATCGGCGAGGTTTGCGCATTTAACGTACTTTTTCTTAAAGGGAAGCTCCCGTTGGTCGAGGAGATAAAGAACACCATTTTTCCAGTAAATATGGTCTGTCATAATAACCCCCCTTAAATCGTCAGCCTTAAGTCTTTTTCGTTATTCCGGCCCCGGGACTGTGCCGCAATTCTTCCAATGTCGTCATCCCTCTCTATCCTCGCTTCCCGATTATCTTCGTATCACGCCTTACGATCACAGTCATCCTTTTAATTTCTTCAAAAGGATCTCATTCAGAAGTGCCGGGTTCGCCTTGCCCTTTGTTTCCTTCATCGCCTGGCCGACGAAGAACCCGAGGAGCTTTTCTTTTCCGGCCTTGAAATCGGCGACTTCCTTCGGAGAACGGCCGAGTATCCCGTCGATTATCTGTTCTATGGCCCCCTCATCCGAGATCTGGAGAAGCCCTTTTTCTTTCACATACTGCGCGGGTGAGGCCCCTGTGCGGTATATCTCGGGGAATATCTCTTTTGCGATCTTGTTGCTTATCGTGCCGCTCTTTATGAGGGTCAAGAGTTCCGCAAGCTGCTGCGGTTTAACGGGCGAATCCTTCGGGGATATGTTCCCGTCCTTCAATTCCCGGAGCAGCTCGGTCATGATGAAATTACTCACTGTCTTCGGCTCGGGGAATGCCTTGAGGGTGTCCTCGAAATAGCGGGCGAGCTCCCTGTCGGAGGCCAGGATCTCCACATCATAGCGGGGAAGGCCGTAGTCCGTCATGAAGCGGTCCATCTTTTCGAGCGGCAGTTCGGGAAGGGTGCCCTGCACGGCATCGATCCACGCGTCGTCGACCGTGACCGGGAGAAGGTCGGGTTCCGGGAAATACCGGTAGTCGTGCGCCTCTTCCTTGCCGCGCATCGAGTACGTGACGCCCTGCTCAGCGTTGAAGAGCCGCGTTTCCTGGACGACACTCCCGCCTTTCTTGATCAGGGCTATCTGGCGTTCGATCTCATAATCGAGGGACCTTTCGATGAACCGGAAAGAGTTGAGGTTCTTGAGCTCGGCCCTCGTGCCGAAGGCCTCGTCACCCTTTTTACGCACCGAGACGTTCGCGTCGCACCGGAAGCTGCCTTCCTCCATGTTGCCGTCGCATATCTCGAGGTACATGAGGATGTCGCGCAGCGCCTTGAGGTATGCGGTGGCCTCGGCGGGCGTCCTTAAGTCGGGCTCGCTGACTATCTCGAGGAGCGGTGTGCTCGACCGGTTATAATCGACCATGCTGTAGCTGCTCGTTTCGATCGTCCGCTCATGGACGAGCTTGCCGGCATCCTCTTCCATGTGTATCCGCAGGATGCGGATGCGTTTTTTTTGCCCGTCGACCTCTATGTCGAGCCAGCCGTTGTTGCAGATCGGCTCTTCGTACTGCGATATCTGGTATCCCTTCGGCAGGTCGGGATAGAAATAATTCTTTCGCGCAAAGACGCTCTTGTGACTTATCGAGCAGTGGAGCGCAAGCCCGAGCTTGATCGCGAACTCGACCACCTTTCTGTTGAGGACGGGCAGCGCCCCCGGCAGGCCCATGCAGGTCGGGCACGTGTGACTGTTAGGCTCGGCCCCGAACTCCGTCGAGCAGCCGCAAAAGATCTTGCTCTGTGTCAAAAGATGCGCATGGACCTCGAGGCCCATCACGCCTTCATAATCGCCATAATCCACGGTACACCTCGTTGAATACGCTTAAATTGCCGGAGAAACACGAAAAATATACACCAGGTGGACATCTCATTTCAATAAACTGCGGAGTATTGTACGGTTCTACGTTCTACGTTCCGCGTTCTACGTTATGATACTCTTACTGAATCGTAAGACGGAAAACGTAAAACGCGAATATGCAGGGCGCAGAGCCGCTTGATTTCATTTCACTATTGACGTTTTCCGTTTTCCGTCTTACGGTTTCTGAACGTAGAACGTAGAACGTAGAACGTAGAACGTGGAACGTGGAACCACGAAAATGTTCCAATGGCCTGCCGGATGTGATAAGAGATTAGCATAGCACTCAGTGGTGCGGGGGAGGGTACATGGACCCAAAAGTGGTCAATATTGTCAAGAACACGCAATTCACGTTCAAGAAGCTCGTGAAATGGATCTTGATTCTCATCCTTCTCATTATCGCTTTTTCCATTGTTAATCCATTTGTTATCGTCGGGCCCGGCGAACGGGGGATCGTGCTGACGTTCGGCGCCGTTCAGAAGACGGTCTTCAGTGAGGGACTTCATTTCAGGATCCCCTTAGTGCAGAAGATTGTCAAGGTCGATGTCAGGGTCCATAAATCGCAGACCGACGCCGAATCGGTGTCAAAGGACCTTCAGGACACGCATTCCACCATAGCCGTCAATTATCATATTATCCCGGACCAGGCGAGCTGGGTGTACCAGAACATCGGGCTGCAGTACAAAGAACGGATCATCGACCCCGCGGTCCAGGAGGTCGTCAAGGCAATAACGGCGAAGTACACGGCGGTGGAGCTCATCACACAGCGCGAGCGCGTGCGGTCCGAGATAAAAGAGCTTCTGAAGAGCCGCCTTATCGGGTACAATATCAATGTTGACGATTTCTCGATCGTCAATTTCAAGTTTTCCCAGCAGTTCACCCAGGCGATCGAGTCGAAACAGACCGCCGAACAGTTTGCCCTGAAGGCCCAGCGGGACCTCGAGCGCATCAAGATCGAAGCCGAGCAGAAGGTGACCCAGGCAAAGGCGGAAGCGGAGGCGCTTCGCCTCCAGAAAGCGAATATAACCCCGGAGCTTGTGAAGCTAAGGCAAATAGAGGCGTCGATGAAGGCCATAGAGAAATGGGACGGTCATCTCCCGAAGGTCACAGGCAGCTCCGTGCCTTTTATCGATGTGAAGAGCCTTGACAAGTAAGAGCAGGAAGAAAAAAAGACCGGGAGGGTTCTTCCGGTCCATCATATCACTATTCGTTCTCTGTATCCTGTTCGCAGCCGGGTTTGGCGCCTTCTACCTGGTCTATCCCAACGTGGCGAAGCTCAAGAGGCAAAACCCGGGCAAAACCTCTTTCATGGAATACCGTGAGTCGGAATACCGGGCAAAAGGTAAGAAGATAAAGATACAGCAAAAATGGGTGCCGCTCGGGTCCATATCGCCGTACCTGATGAAAGCCGTGCTTATTGCGGAGGACGACAAGTTCTGGAAGCACCACGGCTTCGACAAGGAAGCGATCCAGAAGGCCTTTGAAAAGAACCTCGAATCGGGCAAATTCAAGCTGGGCGGAAGCACGATAAGCCAGCAGCTGACGAAAAATCTCTATCTGACCCCCGCCAAGAACCCGGTCCGCAAGCTCAAAGAGGCGATCATTACATGGAGGCTCGAGAGGACACTGACAAAGCGGCGGATACTGGAGCTGTACCTTAATGTTGTTGAGTGGGGCGAGGGCATATTCGGCGCCGAGATGGCCGCCCGCAGGCACTTCGGCAAGCCGGCGTCAGCTCTCACCGCCGAAGAGGCCGCAAAGCTGGCGGCCGCACTTCCCAATCCGCGCCGCTACCGCGTCGACGGCACATCACAATACGTTGAACGCCGCGCGAAGGTCATTTACGCTATCATGGCAAAACGCGGCATCGTGGTCCCCGAATATGAAGAGGTAATAGCAGCCCCGCCCGAGGAGATCACCGAAACCCCAACGCCCGTTACGGATGAAAAAGAGAAATTACCGCCCGCTAAAGAAACACCCGCGTCTGATCAAGAAGACCCTAAATAACTATCGGACTTTCAATGCCGTTGGCCTTTAGCCGGCCCTTCCTACATCGGTACATCATCTTCCGGCACGAAATCATCTTCATACTGTGACCGGGATGGGCCTGAGCTTTTGCGCTCCTCGGGAGGATACGACTGGTTCTGCCCCTGGCCCGCAGGGAACATCTTCATGTCGGAAGCGACAATCTCATACGTCCTTCTTTTGATGCCGTCTTTTCCTTCCCACTCCCGGGACTGTATCTTGCCCTCGACGTAAACGAGCCTTCCTTTTTTCAGATATTCACCGGCAATTTCGGCGAGCTTGCGCCATGCCACGATCGTGTGCCATTCGGTTCGCTCCTGTTTTACGCCGGACCTGTCCTTGAATGTTTCCGATGTGGCCATTGTGAAAGTGGCTACGGGCGTACCATCGGTCGTGTAGCGCAGCTCCGGGTCTTTGCCGAGCCGGCCCACGAGCATTACTTTATTGAGATTTGACATCTCTATCCCCCTTGGATTATTCACGAAAAAAATATTGCTCAATCGTATAGTATGGAAAGGTAAAAGTCAATGATGCGTTATATCGCTTTAATATCAACTCATTTCGAGCTTATTGCGCAGCTTTTCCTTTGATACGGTCCCTGAAATAAAGTCCCACGGAAAGACCTCGTCGGGGGGCCGTTCGCGCAGGGCGTAGAAATTCAGGTTGAGGGAGCTTTCCCGGGTGATCCTGTTCAGGCTCTCGCCGTGCGCAAGGCGGATCACGATGTCGGATACGTGCCGGTCGCCGCGGGACAGCACGGCCTGCAGGAAGCTGAACTTTACGGAATCGTGTGTGAACACGGTGTTGTCTATCTTCCGGAAGGCGCTGCGAAGGCGGGCGATCTTTTCCTTGAGCTCGCCCATGTCGGCCATGGGTATCCATTGAAAGGGGGTTGCCGCTTTGGGGACAAGGGGGCTTACGTGCACCGTGATGTTGCCGAGGGAACCGCGCGGGGCCCCCTGCTGTATCATAACATGGCGGACCCTCTTGACCAGGTCCGGTATCGCATCGATGTCATCGAGGGTTTCCCCCGGCGCCCCAATCATGAAATAGAGCTTGAGATTGAAAGACTTGAGACGCATTATCGCGCCGATGCGGGAGAGTACCTCATCATCGGTGATATTCTTGCCGAGCTGTGCCCGCAGCGGTCCGGTACCGGCCTCGATCCCGAATGTGAGCGTCTTGATATCGTCTTTGAGAAGTTCGATCAGTCCGATCGGGACCTCGTCGAGGCGAAGCGAGGGGAGATGGACCCTGATGCCCTGTTTCCGGAAACTGTCAATGATCCCGACTATCCGGGGGTGGAACGACATCCCTCCCCCAATGATGCCGATGTCTTGCGTGTCGCCGCTCCCGGAGCGTATATCCTCGAAACGGAACCTGTAAAGATTGCCGATAAGACAGAACGGGCACCGTGACGGGCAGCCCCGCGTTCCCTCGATGAGCGCCATATCGCCGAACTCCGTGCCGGGCGCAATGATCGCCGATGCGCCGAGGGCCTCCCCGGTATAGTGGCGGACCACAACCGAAAAAGCGGAGGGCTCAAAGGACGCCACCTGCCCGTCTTCCCGGTACCGTACGGAAAGCCGGGCGGGGCGATAGACGAAAGGAAAGGAGTCGAGGCCAGCGAGCGTCTTTTCCCTGCCGGATCTGTACGAGGCCACAAAGCGGTCCATGAATTCAGGTAATGTAGCTTCTATGTCGCCCGCCACCATCAAGTCGAAGAACGGCGCGACCGGCTCGGGATTGGCCATGACGCACACCCCGCCGGCGACGACGAGCGGGGAGCCGTCGCCGCGGTCACCGGCGGGAACGGGCAGGAAAGACTGCTCTAACATTTTAACAATATTGGGGTAATCGAGTTCGAACGATAGGGTGAAGAAGATGAGTGCGAATGATGAGAGGGGACGGGAGCTTTCAACGGATACGAGCGGCGCCCCTTCTTCATAGAAGAACCTCTCGCACACGACGTTGTCGCGTGCGTTAAGCATCCTGTAAAGGATGTGCACGGCAAGGTTGGACATGCCAACGTGGTAGGAGTTCGGAAAGGCCACCGCGACGGGGATCCTTCCGCCCCACTTCTTCCGGACCGCCCCTTTTTCACGGGCCAATCGGTCTTCCCGGTCCCTTCTTTTGTCCCTTTGAGCCATGCTATAACTACAATATCATAAATCGGAAAGGGATGCGCAATAGCATCCGGTCCTTTTACCGGTAAGAATGCCGGTTAACTCATTCCTGGAGACTGTGTCATGATCCCGTCGCCCGGAGGGTGCCCGGCCCGGGATGACGGCGGTGGGATTCTTTGATCTGATGCGGAACGAGGTGGGGGGCGGCGGGACGAGAGCTTTTCGCCGCCCCCCGATTTCAGGAGGTTAGTACAGGTCCATGCCGAAGCGATGCTGTGTGCTCATGTCTCCAACCCGGCCCTGCCGGTGCCGGGCGGCACCGTCTTCGATCTGGAGTGGCAAAAGTACCATCAATCAGCCTGCTTCCTGAGGAATGTCGGTATATCATAGCGATCGTCGTCAATGTCGATCGTGTCGCTCCTCTGCCGGATCTCCTTGTAATCGACCTTGTAGTCGATCGCGACCTTTTTCTTCATAAAGGAGGGCATGCTGTCGTCATCAAAGAGCTTGCCCTTCGGGTAGAAGTCGGCCGTGTCGTCGTCTATGGCGGCCCGTTCCTCGAAACCGGTCGCTATGACGGTGATCCTGATCGTATCCTGCATCGAGGGATCGTAGACGAGGCCCCAGATGATCTTCGCATCTTCGTGGGCCTGTTCCTGGATGAGCGTCGACGCCTCGCTGACCTCCATCAGCGTCATGTCGGTGTTGCCCGTCACATTGATGAGGACGCCGCGGGCGCCATGGATGGAGATATCCTCGAGGAGCGGGCTCGAGATGGCCTTCTGCGCGGCATCGCGGGCCCTGCTGTCGCCCTGGGCCTCTCCGATGCCCATGATGGCCATTCCACGTTCGCTCATGATCGTCTTCACATCGGCGAAATCGACGACGACGTGGCCGGACCCGACGATGAGGTCGGAAATGGAACGCACCGCGTTCAAGAGGACCTCATCGGCCTTGAGAAAGGCCTCCATGATCGTCATATGTTTTCCGCCAATGGAAAGGAGCCTCTGGTTGGGGATCGTAATGAGCGAATCGACCCGTGACTTGAGCTGGGTGACGCCGTTTTCCGACTGGGCCATCCTGTCTTTGCCCTCAAAGGCGAAAGGCTTCGTCGTGATCGCGACCGTCAGGGCACCGACCTCTCTCGCTATCTCCGCGATGACCGGCGACGCCCCTGTTCCCGTGCCGCCGCCAAGCCCGCAGGTGATGAACACCATATGGGCGCCCTTGAGGTGGTCTTTTATCTTGTCGACGTCTTCAAGGGCTGCCTTTTTGCCCACCTCAGGATTCGCGCCGGCGCCCAGCCCCTCAGTCAGCTTCGTCCCGATCTGGATCTTGACCGGCGCCTTGCATGTGCTCAGCGACTTGATATCCGTATTGACGGCAATGAACTCAACGCCCTGGATCCCTGCTTCGACCATGTTGTTGAGTGCGTTGCACCCCCCTCCGCCTACCCCCACGACGATCAATTTTGCTGAAAAACCGTTGCTCTCGTCCATGTAAAACATTCCACTCACCTCGCACCTCCTAGAA
>CALMFJ010000061.1 GCA_937862865.1 uncultured Pseudomonadota bacterium
ACGATCTCCGAAACATTGCGTACAAACTCGTCCCGGTCCATAAGCAGTTCCGGGTCGATGGCAAACATCAGGTGTCCCCAGTTGCCCTTGCTGTCGCCGATCCCGCAGAAGGCAGCGCCGACAAGGGGCCCGGCCAGTATCTCCGCGACGAGGGCGAGGCCCGATCCCTTGTAGCTCCGGTCGAAGGAACGGATCGCCCCCGCAATGGCCTTTTGCGGATCAGTCGTCGGGTTACCCTCGTTATCGTAAGCAAAGTCGGCAGGAATGCTCCTGCCTGCCGTCTGGGCTTCCACAAGTCCAAAGTAGGACGTCGCGGCCGTCGACATGTCAAGCACGATGGGGTCCGGCCCGGCAGGGATGGCGATGGCCAGGGGGTTAGTGCCGAACACGGGCTCGTACGAGCCGTAGACGGCGACCCTCTGCGGTGAACGGCTGAAGGCAAAACCTATCATCCCCTCTTCCGCGAAACGGGAGGCGTAACAGCCTATGGCCCCGGATGACGTGTTCGTGTTGAACGTCCCGGCAACGGCGAACCCGCTTTTCTTCGCCTTCTCTTCCACGATCCGGACCGCCCTTCCGGCAACGAGCATGGCGTGGTTCTTGTTGCCGTTGATCCGTGCAGAGATCGGGGTTTCCTTTTCGATCACAATGTCCCCGGCGTTCGGGTCTTTCGGGATGCCCGCGCCGATGAGCTTCACTATTCCCTGGTTGTTGTCCCGCAATTGCGCATAGAGCAGCACGTCTGCAATGACCTCAACCTCCTCGTCGTTGTAGCCGTATTTCTTCACCGCCCTGCGTGTCAGGTCTTCAAGTTCTTTCATGGGGATCTGCATGGTCCTCTCCTTAAATATGAAGAAAAAAAACGGGGATCACGAGGCTTCCGGTCAGAAGGCATCTATACGGGATGCCATCCGGTCGACGACGGGGAGCGCCTTCGACGGGTCCTTCAATTTGGTCGCCCCGAACACGTAAGCGCCCGATCTCCGAACGCACGTTCCTTTGTAGAGCGGGTCGTTTACCATAAGGGCCGCCCCGCCCGCGATGGTCGCCCTGTCGACCGCGACGCCTGCCTTTTCAAGGCTTTCCATGTAGGCCTGCAAAGCTGCGTTCGCCTTATCTGCGGACCCGTTCATGATCACGAATACCTTCGCCGTCTCGCCATCGATCTGTGCGTCCGCGGTGAGGCCTTTTTCGAAGAACCTGTACCCGAGGACGCCATGCGCTATATACCGGATGGTGCCGGGGTTGACGCCGGGAATGCTGATGAGGGAGATCTCACGCGGAGACGAAGGCTTCCCGGGCAATCTCCGGTCTATCTCCCGCGCGAGGGTGATGAGATTGTCCCTGCCTCCCTCCAAATTGCCGGACACGGACAGGCGCACGAAATATCGGTCCCTGTACAACATGAGCTGGGAATCGTCGACAAACCCCTCGGCCCCGGACTTTATTTTTTCCGCGTCCGGGTCACGGTAGTTCGAGTATATCCCGAACGCATCGATGGGTGAACCCATCGTGTAGATATCGGCGACGATGCCGGATGCGGGATCATTGCCCCTCGCGTAGAACGCGGAAGACAGGGTTGCGAAGCCGTACGGCATGAAGAGCTCGGCCTCGCCGTTGATATAGGTATAGAGGTTCTCCGGGTTATAATGACCTATCTTTCCCGACAGGGCCAACTTTTCCGAGAAACCCGATGCCGGCAGGAAATTATCGACGGGTTCCGCGGCCTGGGACCATCCGCTGCACGGGACAGACAACGCGAGCAGCAGCGTTGCGGCACCGATCAGGGTGAAGTGCCGGAGCGTTCTGCCTGTCATCATCATTCCTGTTCTCATGTATACAGCCTCAGGGCCGTGCGCATCTTCGACGCGATGTCGAGCCCGTTGACACACTGCGCGGCGCACATGCTGCAGCCGAGACAGGCTGAGGCCCGCGCCGCGGCCGGGACCTCGTAATACGTCGACCGGGCGAGCTCCATGTCCCCGTACCCCTGTGCGTACATCAGGGACCTGTTTATCGTGCTTATCGCGACATGGTTCGGGCAGCTCCCTTCGCATTCGGCACACATATGGCAGTAATACGGGCGGATCGCCTGCCCGTACCTCTTCAGGATCTCCCCGTCCTTTCGCGTCAGCTTCATTCCCATAACCGACATGTTCTCCCGGAGCATGCTCATGTCATTCATCCCGGGGATCGCTGCCGTCACGTTCATATCGTCGAGGACCCATTTCAACGCCGCCTGGTGGGGGCTCAAACCGCCCAGCGCCCCTGTTTTGTATCCCCCCGCCTGTGTCTTCATGGCGATGACCCCGACGCCCGCGGCCGCGGCGCGCTTTATCGCCGTTTTGACCTCGGGCGGGCTCGTGAAGTTATACCCGACGAGCACCGTGTCGAAAAATTTATCGGGGTCGTCAACGACGGCGTTCAGCACTTCCGCCTGGTTGGTGTGGGTCGTGACACCGAAGAAACGGACCTTCCCCTGCTTGCGAAGCTCGGCATACGCCTCCCGGACCTCCCGGGAGAACACGCGTTCCCTGCCCGTCAGGTTGTGCATCTGTATGACGTCCACGTGGTCCGTCTTAAGTTTTGCGAGGCTCGTTTCGACGTCCTCGAAGATCTCGTGCTTTGTGCCGGAGGAGGGCTTCGTCTTTGTGGCGATGTACAGCTTGTCGCGTATCCCCCGTATGGCCTGTCCGACGATCTCCTCGTTCCGGCCGTTCATGTACCGCCGGGCAGTATCGACGTAGTTCACGCCCAGGTCGAACGCGGCCCGCATCACCTCGTGCTCGGGGGTCAGCATCGCACCGAAACTGACAACCGTGACCTTAAGTCCCGTCCTTCCCAGCGTCCGGTAAACAGGACCGGGAGGGAACTTTCCCGCCTGTCCCGAGACGCTTTCCAGGACGCCCCCCGCTCCCGTCACGCCCATGGCAACGGTTGCGGTAAAAGCGCCGAGCTTCAAGAAATCCCTTCGACTGATCTCTGCCGAACCTGTTTTCCTGCCCATACAGCCTCCCGGTACCTCCTGAGTTTCATACGGACCATATCACAGTAATATTCTATCAGGTCTTGTAATGTCGTGCACGTTATAAAAACCCCACCTTCCGCATTCAATTGTCCCAAATTTCTTTAAGTTTTTGACAGGCGTTCCGATTATGGCTATGTAGAGCGACTTGTGACCTGATATATCAAGCAAACAATACCCGCAACGAAGGATGCACAACACACGGGCACGCAAAAACGTCGCATTCTGCGGAAGATAAAGATGCAGGGCCGGCATACTGCCGGGGGCTGTCTCTCGCGCATCGGACGGACACCGCGCCGCGGGAGGCGCGGGCCCCGTGCACCGGCCGCTGTTAAAAAAACCAGGAGGGTGAAAAATGAGTTTCAGGAACATGAAGATCGGTATGCGGCTCGGTATAGGTTTCGGCGTCGTGTTGGTCTTGCTCGCGGTCCTGACGTTCATCGGGATGCGGAGCATGTCTTCGATCAACAATTCAATGGAAAGTATCGTCAAGGAAAGCAACGTAAAGATGAAGCTTGCCCGCGATGCCGCTACGGCCATCGATGATATCACGCGTGCCGTTATCGTGGTCGCTGCTGTCAACGACGAAAAGATCCGGACCGAGATGAAAAAAGAGATCGACGGGGCCCGGAAGACATACAAGCAATGCGTGGAATCGCTCCAAAAGCTCGACACATCGGCGACAGGAAAGCAACTCATGAACAAGGCGATGACCGAGATAAAACCCGCCGGCGCGGCCAATAACAGGGTCCTTGAACTTGCGGCCGCGAACAAGATGCACGAGGCGATGCAGGTATATGTAGCCGAGGTGCGCCCCGGTTCCCAGAAGGTCGTCGCGATCTTTGCCGAGCTCGCCAAATACCAGGAAGACCAGACAATGCTGCGGTACAACGAATCCGCAAAGGCGTATTCATCTACACGGGCCATGCTTATCATAATCGGCATCATAGCGATCGTCCTGGGATGCGCCGTCGCGTTCTTCATGACGAGGAGTATAACGCGCCCGCTCGGTGAGGCGGTGGATATCTCAGACCGGCTCGCGAAGGGTGACCTGACAATAAACGTGAATGTCAGGTCACAGGACGAAACGGGCCGGCTCCTCGCGGCCATGAAGAACATGGTCGGCAATCTCAAGAACGTGGTGGAGGACGTGAACACGGCCGCACATAATGTGGCATCCGGAAGCCGGCAGATGAGCGCGGCCTCACAGCAGATGTCTGAAGGCGCCACGATGCAGGCATCGTCCGCCGAGGAGGTCTCCGCGTCCATGGAACAGATGACATCCAATATCAAGCAAAATGCCGACAATGCGCACCAGACGGAAAAGATCGCCCTCATGGCCGCCAACGATGCACGGGAGGGCGGCCAGGCGGTCGTGGAGACGGTCAACGCGATGAAGGAGATCGCGACAAAGATATCGATCATCGAGGAGATAGCGCGCCAGACCAACCTGCTGGCCCTCAACGCCGCGATAGAGGCCGCCCGGGCAGGAGAGCACGGCAAAGGGTTCGCGGTCGTCGCGACAGAGGTCCGCAAGCTTGCCGAGCGCAGCCAGACCGCGGCTGCGGAAATAGGCAAACTCTCATCGTCGAGCGTTGAGGTGGCGGAAAAGGCAGGCGTGATGCTGACAAAGATCGTTCCCGACATCCAGAAAACTGCTGAGCTCGTCCAGGAGATAAGCGCGGCAAGCAACGAGCAGAACGCGGGGGCAGAACAGATCAACAAGGCGGTCCAGCAGCTCGACCAGGTCATACAGAACAATGCGTCGGCAACCGAAGAGATCGCATCCACAGCCGAGGAGCTTTCTTCGCAGGCGGAGCTTCTTATCGACACCATCGGTTATTTCAGGGTAGATACGGGCGCCGGGAACGTGAAGGCGCTCAGCGGTGAAAAAAACAGAATGGCAGCAGGAATGATGAAGCGCGGCAACAACGGCACCGGTCACCCCAGGGCCGGGACCGACGCCCCTCAGACGGGGATTGTCCTTGACCTCGGGGAAGCGGGCGACGCATCGGATTCCGAGTTCGAAAGAATGTAGAGTGAATTGGAGGGGGCCTGGAGTGCGGGCGGCGCTTCAGCTTTCTTTCACCAGCTCGATCGTCCTGACCCGCACCCGGGCGAGTCCCCTGGTGTAAAATCCCAGCTTTTTTGCGGCGCCCGCCGAGAGGTCAATTATCCTCTCGCCGGACGCCGGGTTCTTATCGCTCGGGAAGGGGCCCCGGTCGTTGACCCTGACGATCACGGAGCGGCCGTTCTCGAGATTCGTCACTTCGACATGCGTCGGAAGCGGCAGGTATTTATGCGCCGCGGTCATCTGCTTCGGGTCAAAGACCTCCCCGTTCGCCGTCATCGCCCCTTTGTTCGCACGGAGCGTCTCGTACCCATACCACGAGGCAAGACCGGTTTCATCATATGATTTTGCCTCCTCCACCGACATGGGGTAATACCTCTTTCCTTTTACCGTGTACGGCGCGGTTTTCACGCGGCCCTTCCGGACGGCTTCCTTCGGGGGCAGCCCGTCGATCGAGTCGATATCATCCTTGACAAACGCCCAGTCGAGAGGGGCTTTCGTTATTTTGAAGGTGTACGTACCAATCTTGTAAACAACCTTCGTTGTGCCCGCAGTCAGCTCATAGGCGCCCCTCACGATGTAATAGCTTCCCTTGACCGTACCGGAGATGACCTTATATGGGGCCTTGATAACCGAACAGCCTGCCATGTAAAGACAGGCCGCGGCAGCAAAAAAGGCAAGCGTCAGCCGGAGTTTCAGGGAGATATCGGGAGGGCTGTCCGGCATGGTCCTCATTGAGCACCATTATAACCAAACTTTCCCATTGGGAGATACGGTTTTTTCGACCATCGGGAATTATTCGCCGGACGGCACCGGACAGGGCATGAAAAACTGTGGTGGCGCGGCGAAAGGGGAGGCCGCGCCACCGATCTATACATCACTTCTTTGCAGGAAAGAGCCTGTTGATCAGTTGGTCCGAGGGCCTCTTCGTCAGCAGGCTTACGCCGAAATAGAGGACAGCGCAGCCGCCGACGAGGATCCATTCCATGGTACCCATGCCCAGGAGCGCCGGTTTCCGTGCAAGGACAGCCCAGCCGCCCCACAGAGTGGCCAGCGTCCCGTAAATGACCGTGGCGATGGCGCCCCATTTTGTCGCGCCCTTCCAGTAATATGACACGGCGGTCACGAAGAAAAATATCGCCCCGAGGCCCATTGCGGCAAGGCCCATGAAGACGGCGAGCAGTTCGGGCGGCCTCTGAAGCGTCCAGTAAAAGGGAAGGAACAGGAAGAAGGCGATGAGCACATAACCGAGGTACAGCATGGATTTATCCGATACGTTCGGTTTGAGCAGTTTGATAATGTCGTTCGTAACGTTGGCACTCATGATAAAGACGAGCGCCGACAGGGTCCCGAGCGCCGCGCCGATGAGCCCCGTCAGGTATGCGGCAAGAAGGCCCGAACCGCCGATGGCCCAGGAGAGCATCGGGGCTGCGAGGTCTGCGCCCCATTGTTTGTTCTGGAGGAGGTTCTCGCCGAAGATGATCCGCGCGACGAGGCCGTTCGACGAGCAGTCGAGCATAACCGGGATCCCGGCCGTTATCCAGACGATGAAGCACAGCAGGATGAATTCCTTGCGCGACATCTTCTTCATGCCGAGGAACCTGCTGACGTTGTGCGGAAAGCCGACCGCCATGGTGAAGAAGATGATCGGGGTCGACAGGACCCCTATCCAGCTGGAAAACAGCTGGGTCATACCGACCTGGGGAAGTTCGGGGTCCATGAGCTTCAAAAGTCTCGGGCTCTGCTGAAGCAGTCCGTCGGAGATATTGTGAAATCCGCCCACGTAGATTATTGCCCAGACACCGAGAAGGGCCCCGACTAATCCCAGGAAGGCGCCTTTCACAGCGATGAACCACTGGGTGCCCATATACCCGCCGAGAACGAGAAAAAGCCACGCTATGACGATAGAGATCAAAAGGCACCATACTGCGGGAAGCCCGGTCACGGCGTACCAGACAGCGCCGGCCGCCTTGAGCTGGCCAACGGAATAGATGAAGAGAAAGAAGAGCATACTGACGGCGATCAACAACTGAAGCCCCTTGGATTCGAAACGCCCGCCGATAGTCTGAGGGATGGTCGCCGCACCGAGTTTCGACGCAAATTCACGCGTCTTGGTCGCCGCAAGCCAGACGCACGGTATGATGCCGACGAGCGTCCAGATACCGGCAAACCACATACCGGAGAACCCGACTTTATAAACAACGGCTGTGCTGCCGCAAAACGCCCAGCCGGAAATGTACGACCCGGTAAGCGCCAGGCCGGTCACCCACGGCCCGATGTCGCGTTTGCCCACGAGGTACTCCTCAAAAGAGGCCCACTGTTTCTTCGCCATGATGCCGAGAACGATGGCGACGATGAGAAGGATGGCGACGCCCACGACCGACCAGATGATCATGTCGGGTGTCGGTTTCGGGATATCAAGAAATTTCGGGTTCATTTATCTATCCTCCTCGCCACAAGGAAAGTGCCGACGACAGTGAAGATAAATGTGCCGATCATCATGATGATCCAGACGTACCAGGGTAACATGAGGTCCACAACTTCAGCGTGCATATATAACCCTCCCGTAATGTGTAGTTAGTTGGTAATTACCCAATAAAGAAAATGCATCCTCACCCAATCAAGATGCGTGCAACTAACCCTCATGAAAAGGGTAGAAGAATGACCCTCAAATGCCTATTGGGTTTTTTCTGATTTTTTTGTACGGGAAATTCTTACAATGAAAACAGGTGGTGGGTGACGGGTGATAGGTGCCCGGTCTTGCTCCGTCGTTTCGGTGAAAAAACCGTGTCACAATCCCCGCTGTCCGTCACCCCGGTGCTTGACACCCCTCATCGCCGTCACCCCGGTGCTTGACACCCCTCATCGCCGTCACCCCGGTGCTTGACACCGGGGTCCAAGGTTTTTCTCTTCGGCCTCTTCGGGAGGATGAAAACAATAAATACCAGTAAAAACAGAACCTTGGATTCCGGCGTCAAGCGCCGGAATGACG
>CALMFJ010000062.1 GCA_937862865.1 uncultured Pseudomonadota bacterium
CAGGAATCTGTTCTTCAGTTCCTTCACGAGCGCGATGTTCTCCACGTGGCCGGTCTGACGGGCGGTGATCTTTCCGATGACGGGACGGTTGAGGAGATATATGTCTCCGATAAGGTCGAGCACCTTGTGGCGGACGAACTCGTCGGCAAAACGCAGTTTCGTGTTGATGACCTCGTCTTCGCCGATGATGATGAAGTTGTTTATCCTGCCGCCGGTGCCGAGCCCCAGTTTTGTCAACTGTTCAAAATCCTTGAGGAAACCAAACGTCCTGGCGGGAGCTACGTTCGCGACGTAGTCCCGGGTGTCGCCGCAGAAGCAATAATCCTGGGCCCCGATGGGCCTTGCTTGCTCGAGATGGTAATTGATCTCTAACGAATCCGCAGGCTCGGCGACAATATATTTTCCGTTCCGGAGATCGCCGAGTTCGACCTTTTCCGGGATGACGAGCGGCTCAATGCCGTCCGCCTGCGTGACGACGCCCGCCTCGTCGATCTTGTTGCAGATCTCTATCGCCGACCCGTCGAGAATGGGGACCTCTTCGCTCACCTTCACGAGAAGGTTGGTGATCCCGTACATATGGCAGGCCGACAGGAGGTGTTCCACCGTGCGGACAATGTTGTTCTTTCCCTTGAGCGACGAAGCGTACCCGACCGAGAACACGTAATCGATATACGCCGGGATGCGTTCGCCGTCAGGGATCGTTTCGAAGATGATCCCGGTATTTTCGGGCATGGGCAGGAGGATCATGCCGGTTTTCACGCCGGAATGGAGGCCGACACCGTATACGACCGTGCTCTTTCCGATCGTCTTTTGCCTGACCTCGAGCCCGGGGGATGCATCGAACTTGAAATCCTTCACGTCCGGCGCCTCGGGGGATGCCTCGCCCATACTGCGGTATACCACCTCGAGGATCTTATCGATGGAGAGCGGTTTTTCAAGAAAATCGTAGGCCCCCATCTTAACCGCCTCGACCGCGGTCGATATCGTGCCGTGGCCCGATATCACGACGACCCGCGCATCGTTCTTCCGGGCCTTTATCTCTTTCAGTACCTGGATCCCGTCCATCTCGGGCATCCAGACATCGAGAAGGACGACGTCAGGGGCCTCACTGTCAAAGATCGCGAGGCCCTGCTTGCCGTCCGTGGCCTGGGACACGGCGAAGCCCTCGTCCTCGAGGATCCCGGAAAGCGAATCAAGGATATTCTTCTCGTCGTCGATGATAAGCACCTTATGCATGACGCATATTTTATATGAATAAAGAAGACAAGGCAATAGCCTATCGCCTATCTTCCCTATTGCAAATTAGCGATTTATGCTATATTAATGGATAATATTACGGGAGAAAGAGAGGATTGTTGGAAGAGAAGACTGATGAAGGATTTTTACGACTGTCCTTCGATGATATAGACGTGGCGAGAAGCCTTTTCGGGCCGCGCGAAGAAAACATCAAATATCTCAAGAAATACTTCAATATCAAGGCGAGCATCCGGGGCAATCACCTGACCCTTATCGGCGGCAAGAAGGATATCGAGGACACGGGAAAGGTCATCAACGAGCTCCACGGGATTGTGAAGAAAGGCTTTCCTGTCAGCGCCTCCGATATCGACCACGCGGTGAGGTTCGTCGTGAATGCCCACCAGGCGGGTACGGATATCGAGAAGGACCAGATATACATAGCCGGGTCAAAAAAGCTCATCACACCGAAAAGCAAGAACCAGCGGCAATACGTCAATGCCATGACAAAATACGATGTCGTCATCGGCATCGGCCCCGCGGGGACGGGCAAGACCTACCTCGCCATGGCGATGGCGCTGGCGGCGTACTACCGCCGGGAGGTCTCGCGGATCGTGCTCACGCGGCCGGCAATAGAGGCGGGCGAAAAGCTGGGGTACCTTCCCGGGACCATGTACGAGAAGGTGAACCCGTACTTGAGGCCCCTCTACGACGCCCTGTATGACATGGTTGATATGGACAGGGCGACCCGTCTGATAGAAAGGGGCATCATCGAGATAGCGCCGCTGGCGTTCATGCGCGGCAGGACCCTCAATGACGCCTTTATCATACTCGACGAGGCGCAGAACACCGCTTCCGAACAGATGAAAATGTTCCTCACGCGTCTCGGGTTCTCGTCGAAGACCGTTATCACCGGCGACATTACCCAGATCGACCTTCCGGATAAGAAAGCAAGCGGGCTCGTGGAGGTAAGGACGATCTTAAGGGATATCAAAGGGATAAAATTCGTTCACTTTACCGAAAAAGACGTTGTGCGCCACCCCCTGGTGCAGAAGATAATCAAGGCTTACGAGGCGCGGCGGTTGGAATTGGAGGGATCCGGGAATGCAGAACGGAAAGGATAAACCTCCCTCGTATATACGCTACGGGAAGCTCCTGATCCTCCTCGGTCTTGCCGTGGCGTTGGCCCTTCTTGTCAGCATCAAGAACCCCTTTTTCACGGTCGAATACCAGGTCGGCGATGTCGCCCGGGAAAACCTGAAGGCCCCCGTCGATTTCACCATCTCCGGAACAGACGTGACCGTCAAACGGGGAGAGGTGATCGTACGGGAAGGCGAGCGGATCACGGTAGACCATTTTGTAAAGATAAAGGCATACAACAACCTCGAGCGCCGGGATTTCTTTGTGGCGAAGAAGTTCCTGGCGGTTTTCATACTGTTGTTCCTCGTCATCGCCATCCTGTATGAATATTCGGAAAAGAACATAAAGAAATTCTACCTGTCGAAAAGAGACCTCATCTTCTGTTCGACGTTTACCGTTTTCTGTGTGCTCCTCGTCAAATCATTTCACCTGATATTCGAGAACTACGCGCAAAACCGCGTTGAAGACCTGTTTTACGTCATCCCCGTCTTTGTTTTTGCGATGGTCGTCCGTATCGTGCTTTTTTCGGAGGCCGCCATCATTTTTTCCGTCGTATATGCCGCAGCGCTGGCTTTCGCTTTTGAGAACAGCCTGGGGATATTCCTGTATACGTTCGCCGGTTCGGTGCTGGGGGCGTATTTTTCCGGGAAGTGCGAGAACCGCAACACGGTGCTCAGGGCCGGGCTTTACACCGCCTTCCTCATGTGCCTTTTCATGATCGCAAACGATATCTTTGCGGGAAGGTCGGCCGGAAGCGTATCCCTGAAGGTCGGTTTTGTCATGATCAACGGCGTTGCCGGCAGTTTCATCGTACTCGGGCTTCTGCCGGTCATTGAGAACATATTCGATTACACGACGGACATCAAGCTCCTCGAGCTTGCCAACCTCGAACACCCGCTTCTCGGGGACATGATGCTCAACGCCCCGGGAACGTACCATCACAGCATTGTTGTGGGCAATCTGTCCAAGGCCGCTGCCGAGGCGATCGGGGCCCACCCGCTCCTTACCCGGGTCGCGTCGTACTATCATGATATAGGCAAATTGAAAATGCCCCGTTACTACATCGAGAACAGGGTGGCGGGAGACGATGCCCACGCCGACATCACCCCGAGCATGAGCGCGCTCATCATCATGTCCCATGTTAAAGAAGGGGTCGAACTTGCAAAAGAATACAGGCTCGGGCGCAAGCTGACAGCTATTATCAAGCAGCACCACGGGACGTCCCTGGTGAGCTATTTCTACAGCAAGGCCAAGGAGCAGGAGGACCCCTCGCTGCATGTCATCGAGGAGAAGGATTTCCGCTACCCGGGCCCGAGGCCCCAGACGAAAGAGGCGGGGATCATCATGCTGGCCGATGCGGTGGAGGCGGCCTCCCGCATCCTCGACGATCCCACCCCGAAAAGGATCGAGCTCCACGTGCAGCGTATCATCGAGAACATATTCCTGGACGGCCAGCTCGACGAGTGCGAACTGACGCTGAAAGATCTCCACGCTATCCAGAGGAGCTTCATCACCATCCTCATCGGCATCTTCCATCATCGCATTGAATACCCGGAAAGGACGCAGAATGGCGGTACTGATAAGAAACTCCCAAAGACTGAAGAAGATCGATCGAAAGCGGATCGCGAGCGTAGCAGGGGAATTACTGGTCTCTTTAAAGCTTCAGGATAGGGACCTCAGCATTCTTTTTGTTGACGACAGGAAGATCGCCGTTATGAACAGGGAGTTCTTCGGGAAGGACCGCCCGACGAACGTGATCTCGTTTTCCTATCTCGACGGCATGCCCGGCGAGGCGCTCGGGGACATAATCATCTCGGTCGAGCGCGCCGCCGGGGAGGCCAGCGAGGCCGGCATCCCCTTTTATGAAAGGCTTTTCAGTCTCATCGTCCACGGCATCGTGCATATCCTGGGATACGACCACGTTAAGGGCGGCCCCGGGGCGAGAAAGATGCGGTACCGGGAGAAGAAGCTGATGGGGCTGGTGCTCGACGACCCCCGCTTCCGGATGCTGTGTTCAGGCTTTCCTGACGGGGAATAACCAGAATTATCCTTTTGCAACGGAGGTTGACATCAGCGTGCCGGGCCGGGGTCTCTTTTCGAAGATCATATCGCAGTACGGGTATGCCATGCTGTCGGGGCTTCTGCTCGTCCTCGTCCAGCCGCCCGTATCGCTGTTCCCCCTTGCTTTCATCGCCCTCGTGCCTCTCATATGCGGTATCGACAGGGGCAACCTTCGCCTGTCTTTTTTTCGGGGTTTTGCCGCCGGTGTTGTTGCATGGCTCGGGACCATATACTGGGTCGTCGTGGCAATGAACCAGTACGGCGGGATAAATATCCCCCTGAGCATCCTTATCCTTGTTCTTTTTGTCATGTACCTTTCCATCTACACGGGTATTTTCACGCTGTCCTGCGCCTTGCTGGAAAGGACAGCGTCCGTTCCGGCGTACCTTGCGGCCGCACCGGTCTGGGTCATCCTGGAATACGCGCGCGGCGTGGTCATGACGGGTTTTCCCTGGTCATACCTCGGCCACTCGCAATCCGGTTTCCTTCATTTGATACAGGCTGCGTCCGTGACGGGGACATTTTTCATTTCGTTCCTCATCGCTGCCGTAAACGGGATCATTTGTGCCGTATGGGCCCGGCGAAGGGTGCCCGCTATCTTCACCGTGGTCATCGCCGCACTTGTCGCATCGTCCCTCGCGTACGGCTACGTGAGGCTGCAGGACCGGGACGCGGGGAAGTTCGAGGCCGCGATCGTACAGGGGAACATCGGTCAGGACATCAAGTGGGACGAGTCGTTCAAGATGATGACCGTGAACAAGTACTACCGCCTGAGCTTCGGCCTCGCGCAGAACGCGGACATCATCATCTGGCCGGAGACGGCCATCCCGTTCCTCCTCGGGAGGGAACCGGCCGCGTACAGGTACGTGCAGGCCGTGCCCGTGATGCTCAAGTCCCGTTTACTGTACGGGACGGTGGACATAGTGAGCACGGGCAACCTCCTCAATACAGTCCGTTATATCGATTCCAGCGGCAATACGACGGGGATATACAACAAGGTCCACCTGGTCCCGTTCGGCGAATACACCCCGATCGTCTCCTATCTCCCGTTCCTTGCGAAACTCACGGCGATAGGTGCGGATTTCAAGCCCGGCGACGGGCACCGGCCCCTCGAGACCGATGCCGGGAAGATCGGGGTCCTCATCTGTTTTGAGGGCATATTTCCCTATATCACCAACGAAACTGTGCGGCAGGGGGCCCAGGTCCTCGTTAACCTGACAAACGACGCATGGTACAACAGGACATCTGCGCCGTACCAGCACTTCGCCTTTTACATATTCCGCGCGATCGAGACGGACAGGTACGTCCTGCGGGCGGCAAACACCGGCATAAGCTCGATCATAGACCCGAGAGGCCGCATCGAGGGCAAGACCCCGATATTCACGGAGGAGGTCCTGCGAGGGAAATACGCATTAAAGAACACGCAAACTTTTTATGTCAGGCACGGGGATTATTTCGTCGTGATATGCCTCGTTTTCCTCGGAGCGGCTGTTGGCGTAGGATTGGTCAGAAGGCGTAAGGCTTCCCTCCTCTGCCGTCATTCCGGCGCTTGACGCCGGAATCCAAGGTTCTGTTTTTATTCTTGTTTTTGACTTTCAGGGTCCTTAAAAGATTTAAAGGAAAAACCCTGGATCCCGGTGTCAAGCACCGGGATGACGGGGTGGAGCAGCCGCGGCACAGTTTCTTCGCCGGAATAACGTGGCGATGATAATTGCGCCACAGTTTCCAGGTCCGGGATTACGCCGAGAAAGTCTTCAGGCGCCTTGCGCCTTAGGGTCTTTATCCCTCTTCCTGCTCGGCGAGCAGATCGAGAAGGTTGCGGGCGGCGCTTTGCTCGGCTTCTTTTTTGCTTTTTCCGGTCCCCCGCGCCTTGTAGTCCTTCCCGACGAAGACCATGACCGCGAAGCCGTCCCTGGTCTTGCGGGGGAACTTGTAGCGGGGGAGTGCGCTCCACCTTTTCTGGGAGAGTTCCTGGAGGATGTTCTTCGGGTTTTTTTCGGTGAGCTTCTCTTCGGTAAAATAGGGCGAAAAGAGCTTGCGTATCACCTTCGAGGCGTTCCGGATGCCGCTGTCGAGGTACAGGGCGCCTATGAGGGCCTCCACCATGTTGGAGAGGACCTTGGACTCTTCCGGAACGGTGCCGTCCCCGTTGCCGTAGCTCATGTGCTGGTGGAGCTTGATATCTTTTGCGATGGCGGTCAGCGTTTCGCGCTTCACGAGGCTTGACCGGGCATTGCTCAAGAACCCCTCGTCCCTGCCGCGAAAGCGCTTGTAGAGCATTATGCTGATGACGGTGTTGAGGATGGCGTCGCCGAGAAACTCGAGTTTTTCGTTGTCAGACCGTTTTGAGTCCCTCTTTTCGTTAAAGCACGAACTGTGGGTAACAGCCTGATTGTATAATTCCCTGTCTTTGAACTGGTAGCCGATCGTTTCTTCGAGGGTATGCTTTCTTGGAGACACTTTTGATTCTCTTTCGAGCCGGGCCCATAAAAGAAGGGCCGGGACTTTTGGTCCCGGCCTTCCGTGGTTCGCGTTCCTTATTTGACCTTAAATGCCTCTTCCATGCCTGAGAACTGTTTTCTCAGTTTCGGTTTCTCTATCTTGCCGGTCGGGTTGCGGGGCACAGGGGCGAAGAATACCTTCCTCGGCCGTTTGTACCGCGGCAGCGGCTCACAGAACTTGATCGCTTCTTCTTCGGTCATCGTCTCGCCCGGTTTGAGTTCGATAACGACGGTCACGATCTCGCCGAGGCGGTCATCGGGGATGCCGATAGCGGCGGCGTCTTTGATCTTCGGGTTCGTGTAGAGGAAGTCCTCGACTTCGACCGGGAAGACGTTCTCGCCGCCGGTGATGATGATGTCTTTCTTCCTGTCGACGAGCCAGATGAAGCCGTCTTCGTCGACACGCGCCATGTCGCCGGTCATGAGCCAGCCGTCGATCAGGCTCTTCTTTGTCGCTTCGGCGTTCTTGTAGTATTCGCGCATGACGCCATTGCCGCGGACGCACAGTTCGCCCGGGTCGCCGGCCTTCACGGTCACGTTGTTCTCGTCGACGATCTTGAACTCCCAGTTGAAGCCGGGGACGCCGATCGCGCCGATCTTATGCTCGTTGCCGATCCCGAGGTGCACGCAGCCGGGGCCCGTCGATTCGGAGAGGCCGAAGTTGGTGTCATAGTCCATGCCCGGGAAGTACTCTTTCCAGTGCTTGATGAGCGCCGGGGGAACGGGCTGTGCCCCGATGTGCATGAGGCGCCACTGGTCGAGCTTGTAATTGGAGGGCTTCAGATCGCCCTTGTCGAATTTGAGCAGGATGTCCTGCGCCCAGGGTACGAGGAGCCACACGATCGTGCCGCCCTCTTCGCTGACTGCCTCGAGGGTCCATTCCGGGGACACGCCTTTCAATATGACCGCCTTGCTGCCGACGATGAAGCTGCCGAACCAGTGCATCTTCGCTCCCGTGTGGTAAAGCGGCGGGATGAGGATGAAGCAGTCGTTCTTTTTCTGGTAGTGGTGTGCATTTTCCGTCACGCAGGCGGTGAACATGTTCATGTGGGTCAGGAGGATCGGTTTCGGCTGGCCCGTTGTGCCTGATGTGAAGTAAAGACCGCACTCGTCGGTCGGGAGGAGAGTGATGTTGAGGTTCGCGGTCGATTCGGATGCGATGAGCTTGTCGTAGGATTCCGCCCATGCCGGGACCTTGTCGCCGACAACGATGTATTTTTTCACACCGGGGAGCTGGTCCTTGACCGCCTCGATCCTGTCGGTGAACTCTTCGTCAAATACCATGATGGAGGGTTCTGCAACATCGCTGCAATATTTCACATCTTCTGCCGTAAAACGGAAGTTGAGGGGTACGACCCAGGCCCCTGTCCTGATGATGCCGAAATAGGCTACGAGCCATTTTGTAGAATTGTTCATGAAGTGGACGATCTTGTCACCTTTTTTCGCGCCCATTTTCGCGAGGGCGTTGGAAAACTGGTTGGCCTGATCGTCGAACTGCTTCCATGTCAATTCGATCCTTTTTTTCTCAGCGGGTATGCGTTCAACGAGTGCAACATCATTGGGGTACATGCGCGCGTTCCGTGCCAAAATTTCACCGATGTGTGTGAAGACTTCTGCCATGGCGGGACCTCCTGAAGGTATTTGGTGTTTGATCTACTTTACTGTTGACAAAGAATCCTAATTCTTTTTATCATGTTGCCGGGACTTAAAGCAATAAAAAAAAAGCGTTTATACAAGGAGGGTTATTATGAATTTCGCAATGTTTTCGGGCCTCAATGCGAGCAAATTTCCAAGTCGAGAGTTCATCATCGAAAGCTATCCGTCCAAGAACCTGCGCCGGAGCCTGACCTGGAAAGAGTTCGACGACCAGGCAAATCGCGTCGCCAACTACCTGATCAAGGATTGCGGCATCAAGAAAGGCGACATTGTAGTACATCTCATGATGAACTGTATGGAATGGTATGCCAGCTTTATTGCAGTTCTCAAAACCGGTGCGACCGTAACACCCCTTAACTTCCGCTTTGCAAGCGCAGACATCAAGTATGCAGCAGACGTAACGAAATGCAAGGTCTTCATGTTCGGCGAGCAGTTCAACGCCCGCGTAGAACCCATCATGAAAGAGATGGATTACTGCAAGAACTTCATTTGTCTCGGCGATACCATCCCCGCCGGCACAAAATCATATATGGACATTGCGACAAAGGGCGATGCGACACCCGTGTGCGTCGAGACAAAAAGCGATGACATGGCCGAGTTGATGTTCACGTCCGGTACGACGGGCGCCCCGAAACCGGTTTCGCACACACACGACAGCCTGCTCCATATCGGTCTTGGCAACGCGATGACGTATAACGAAGGCTTCAACAGCGTTTACCTTGCGCCGCATCCCTTCTATCACAGCGGCACGCTGTTCCTGTCCTTCCCCTGCTACATCGCCGCCGGAAAGGTCCTCATGGCTATGGAGACACAGCCGGAGTTTTACCTGAAGAGCATGGCCGACGAGAAATGCACGGGCGGCTGGAACACGGTCCCGACCTGGTCGGACGTCATCAACGCCATCAAGACCGGCGCGGTCGACGTATCGAAGTATGACCTGTCGGCTCTCCGCCACATCGAGATAGGCGCGCAGCCCGTACCGTACGTGCTTCTCGAAGATTCCAAGAAGATCTTCCCGAAGCTTCCGATCGCGAACATCTACGGCATTACCGAAGGCGGCGGCGGCGGTCTCACGAACTGCTATGACGACGACATCATGAGGAAACCGGGCTCCATTGGAAAGGCGACGGTCTTCATGGAGGCCAAGGTCGTCGACAGCGACGGTAAAGAGCTTCCTGCGGGCGGCGTAGGAGAGCTTCTCCTCAAAGGCCCGCGCCTCATGAAAGAATACGCCTTCAACCCTGAAATGACCGCCAAGACGATCAAGGACGGCTGGCTCTACACGGGCGACCT
>CALMFJ010000063.1 GCA_937862865.1 uncultured Pseudomonadota bacterium
AGAACGTTCTTCTAATACCCCAGTGCCATCCCTTCCCGCCGGGGGTCGGCCGCACCGAGGCGGGTTTGGGTTGCGGGGTCGATGAGGATGCTCATGGCGGCGCCCATGGGGGCCTTCAGGACAACGGTGTGGCCCATGCCCCGGAGTATCCTGACGGTATCGGGGCTTATGCCTTTTTCTATCCTGAGCTCGTCGGGCATCCATTCGTGGTGGACCTTGGGTGCGTTGACCGCTTCCTGGATATTCATGCCATAGTCAATGACATTCAGGACCACCTGAACGATCGTCGAGATGATCCGGGAGCTTCCGGGGCTGCCCGTCACAAGGAGCAGCCTGCCGCCCTTAAAGACCATCGTCGGGGCCATGGCGGTGATCATTCTTTTATTGGGCGCTATGGCATTCGCTTCGCCCTCGACTATTCCGGCGCTATCGGTGCTGCCGGGGTTGGTGTTGAAATTGTCCATCTCGTTGTTGAGAAGGAACCCCATGCCCTCCACGACGATCCCGCTTCCGAAATTGCCGTTCAGGGTGTACGTGGAGGATACGGCGTTGCCCTCCCGGTCGACGACGGAAAAATGCGTGGTCTCGTTTTTTTCGTAAACGCTGACATTGCCGGAGCGTATCTCCTTCGACGGGGTGGCCCGCGACGGGTTTATGCCCTCGGCCAGCTTGAGCGCGTACGCCTTCGACGTGAGGGCCCTGACGGGGACATGCACCATGTCCGGATCGCCCGCATACGCGAAGAGGTCGGCAAAAGAGCGCTTCATTGCCTCGGCGACGAGATGTATCGACGCGGCGCTGTTATGGCCCTTGCCGGCCATATCAAATTTTTCGAGGATGTTCAGGGCCTGGGCTATGCAAACCCCGCCGGAGCTCGGGGGATACATCGAATAGACGGTATTGCCCCGATAGGTTGTTGCGACCGGCTGCCGGATAACGGGCCTGTATGCGGCAAGGTCGGCCCGTGTTACCAGGCCCGAGTTCTCTTTCATCTGTTTTGCAATGCGCCCGCCGATCGGCCCCTCGTAAAAGGCTTTCGGCCCCTCTTTCGCGATGGCCCTGAGCGTCCGGGCAAGATCTTTTTGAATAAACAGGTCGCCGGGCTCGTAATAACCGCCGGAAGGTTTAAAGAATATCCTGGTCGTCGCCGGATGCGACCGAAGCAGTTTTTCGTAGGACCTGATATCGGCGCATATGCCCGCGTTCATGACGAACCCGTTCTCGGCGTACCGTATCGCGGGCGCCATCGCTTCGTTGAGGGACAGGGTCCCGTACCTTTTCAACGCGAGGGCGAGGCCTGCAACGGTCCCCGGCACCGCGACCGCGCGGTAGCTTTCACGCGTTAATTTCGGGTCGGCCCGCCCGTCCTTCCCCGCGAACATGTCCCTCGATGCGCCTGAGGGGGCCTTCTGCCAGAAATCGAGGGCAACCGTTTCCTTGGTTTTTGCATCGTGGATCAGCATGAACCCGCCTCCGCCGAGGTTGCCGGCCCGCGGCAGCGTGACGGCCATGACGAAGGCGGCGGTAACGGCGGCATCGACCGCATTGCCGCCATTTTTCAGGACCGACACCGCTTCTTTCGTCGCCAGCTCCTGACCGGTCACGACCATGGCGCGACGCCCCTCGACGGGATACGATATTGCGGTCTCTTCCGCTGCGCCCTGACGGCACACAATCAGCATTACGGCCGCCAGGAAGAGATAGAACAGGTGTTTGCTCTTCACTGTTTGCTTTTTAAAGTTTCAGTTTCAGCCCCGAATCGCTCTTTTCCTTCGAATCACCCGGTTTCATCTCGGCCATCTTGATCTTCAGCCTCACGTCGTTCGGGCTGTCCGCGTAGGCGACGGCATTATTCTGATCGAGGAGGCCCGACTGGTACATATCGAAGATATGCTGGTCAAACGTCTGCATCCCCTCGAAGTACGACTCGGCCATTGTCTCTTTGAGCATGGTTATCTCACCCTTCAGGATAAGGTCTTTCACCCTCGGGCTGTCGAGAAGTATCTCGATGAGGGCCGCGCGTTTGCCCTCCACGGTGGGAACGAGCCTTTGCGAGACAATGGCCCGTAAATTAAGTGATAACTGCATATAGATCTGGAGGTGGCGCTCTATCGGAAAGAAGTTGAGGATGCGCTCGATGGCCTGGTTCGCGTTGTTCGCGTGGAGCGTGGCAAGGGCCAGATGGCCTGTCTCGGCAAATGTGATGGCGTCTTCCATCGTCTCGGCATCCCGGATCTCGCCGATGAGAATGACGTCCGGCGCCTGGCGGAGGGTATTCTTCAGGGCGTTGAAAAAACTGAGCGTGTCGAAGCCGACCTCCCTCTGGGTGATGACGCTCATCTTGTGCTGATGGACAAACTCCACGGGGTCCTCGATCGTGATTATGTGGCCCCTCTGGTTGGAATTCCGGTAATCGATGAGCGCCGCGAGCGTGGTCGATTTGCCGCTGCCGGTCGCGCCCACGACGAGGACAAGGCCGCGCTTGGACATACAGATGTCCTTCATGACGGCCGGCAGCCCCCAATCGTCGATCGTTTTGATCGTCATTTTTATCTGGCGGATGACGATCCCGACGAAACTTTTCTGACGGAAGATGTTCACCCTGAACCTGCCGTACTCGGGCTTGTAGATGGCGAGGTTCATCTCCAGCTCATCTTCGAATTTCTTCTTCTGCTGGTCATTCATTACGGAGTTTGCAAGGGTTTCCGTGTCTTCCGGGCCCAGGACCCTGTCACCGTATGGTGCCACGACGCCTTCGATGCGGAACGAAGCAGGCACGCCGACGGTGAAATAAATATCCGAAGCGTCCGTCTCGACCATGTACTTCAGGTATTCATCGATAATATCCATGGGTCACCTCGTTGAGCTGAGATAAAATGCAACCTCGTCCCTGGTCACCAGGTTCTTCGCAATGAGTTCATTACACGCCGTTTCCATCGTCTGCATTCCGATTCCCTTGCTCGTCTGGATCATCGAAGGTATCTGGGCGATCTTGTTTTCCCTGATCAGGTTCCGGACTGCCGGTGTTGCGATCATCACCTCGAACGCCGCGACCCGGCCCCTGCCGTCGCGCCTTTTAAACAATGCCTGGGAAATAACGGCCTGCAGGGAACCGGAAAGCATCGAGCGCACCTGGTTCTGCTGCCCGGCGGGGAAGACGTCGATGACCCTGTCGACCGTATCCGGCGCGGAACTCGTATGGAGCGTTGCAAAGACAAGGTGTCCCGTTTCAGCAGCCGTGAGGGCAAGCTGGATGGTCTCGAGGTCCCTCATCTCGCCGACGAGTATGATATCGGGGTCTTCACGCAGGGCGCTGCGCAGCGCGTTCGCAAAGCTCTTGGTATGAGGGCCGAGTTCGCGCTGGTTGACAAGGCATTTCTTCGAAATATGGAGGAACTCTATAGGGTCTTCGACCGTCAGGATATGTTCTTTCGCTGACTCGTTTATGTAATCGATGATGGCGGCAAGCGTAGTCGATTTACCGCTTCCCGTAGGCCCCGTTACAAGAACAAGGCCTTTTTCGAGGTTCGCGATATCCTTGAACACCCGGGGAAGGTTGAGCTCGTCGAAGCCCGGTATCTTGCTCGGAATTGTCCTGAAGACCGCGGATTCTCCCCTGTGCTGCTTGAAGACATTGACCCTGAAACGGGCGAGATCGCCGAGGCCGAACGAAAAGTCGAGCTCGAGATGTTCTTCAAAGACCTTCCTCTGAAAGTCGCTGAGTATATCATAGATCATATTGTGCACGTCCTCTTTGTCGAGGGCCGGCAGGTCGACTTTCGTCATTTCACCATGGATCCTGATAACGGGGGGCTCGCCGGCGCTTATGTGCAGGTCTGACCCACCGCTTTCGAGAGCAAAGCGCAGCAGTTCGGAAATGTCCATTATTACCTCCTATCCTTCTAAAGATTCGATCTCTTTATACGTCGGCAGGTCCTCGATGCTTTTGAGCCCGTACACTTCAAGGAACCTCGGTGTGGTCCTGAATGCCATCTTCTTCCCCGCATCGCCGTTGCGGCCCGCGATATCGATGAGCCTCTTCTCGAGAAGGTGCTTGATCGCCCGCGCGGAATCGACCCCGCGCACCGCGTCGATCTCTTTCTTGGTGACCGGCTGTTTGTACGCGATAATGGAGAGTGTTTCAAGCATGGGCCGCGACAGCGCGACGTCTTTCTCTTTCACGAAGCGCTTCACGATGTCCCTGTACTCCACCCTGGTCCTCATCTGGTAGCCGCCCGCCACCTCGGCTATCTCGACCGACCGGTCGGCGCCCGCATAATCCCTGATCAGGGCCTGAAACGCCTCCTCAATGTCACCCAGGGGAAACTCCTCGAGACGCCGGGAAACCTGTTTTGACGTCACCGGCCTCGAGGACGAAAATAGGACCGCTTCGAGTATGGTCTTTAGCTCCATGACGATAAGAAACCTGCGATCATTTCAAAAATCCTGTCAACATCCGCCGGATAATTGAACCATTGTATGTCTTTTTCTTTCGCAAACCAGGTAAATTGCCGTTTGGCATAATGTCGTGTGTTTTTCTGTATATCTTTTATCATATCTTCATATCCAATGGAACCATTAAGATACAGGAGGACCTCGCGGTACCCGATGCTTGAGAAAGGCTTGGCCCGGTCCGTGTAGCCCCGCTTGAGGATGGACCTCACCTCATCGACAAGGCCGGCCTCGAGCATTGCGATCACCCGTGCGTTAATTCTCCTGTAAAGCTCGTCACGGGGCCCCGTGAGGCCGATCATGCACAGGTCATACCGGGGCTCGCGGAAACCGTGGTCCTTTTCGAGCTCGCTGAAAGGCCTTCCTTCGAGGAGATACACCTCCATGGCGCGAACGCTCCTGATACGGTCCCGGAAGCTTATCCGCATGGCATATTCCCTGTCGACGCCCTTTAACCGCTCATAAAATGCAACAGGGTCCTGACCGTATTCCGCATTCAGGCCCTCCCGGAGTTTCACATCCTTTTTTGCGGGGAACAACCCGTAAAAAAGGGCCCTGAGATAAAGCCCGGTGCCCCCGACGATGATGGGCAGTTTCCCCCGCGACGCAATGTCGCCGATCGCCCTGTCGGCCTTCGACCGGAACTCGGCGGCGTTGAATTCCTCGTCCGGGGCGACGACGTCGACCAGATGATGGGGGACCGCCAGGCGGGCATCGGCGGACGGCTTGGCGGTCCCGATATCGAAATAGCGGTAAACCTGCATCGAGTCCCCGTTTACGATCTCGCCGCCGAATTTTTTCCCCGCCGCCAACCCGAGGTCGGACTTCCCCGTGCAGGTCGGCCCGCCTATGGCCAGGACCTTGATCTTGTTTGATAACATACGTGATATACAGTATAATAAGCCCCGGATGTATTCAAGAATTATCAAGTTTGCAGTGATCCTGATCACACTGCCCATGATCTTCGGCGTCGGGCTCGGTTACGGCCTCGTCAATTACCTCGAGATCCCCGACGTAAAGCAGCTCGAGAGCTACCGCCCGAAATCCGCCACCCGGCTTTATGCGGACGACGGGACCCTGTTTGCCGAGCTGTTCGTCGAGAAGAGGGTCCCTATCCCTCTGACCGAGATGCCGAAACACCTGCGGCTTGCGTTCGTGGCGATCGAGGATGTGCGCTTTTACAGCCACTTCGGGGTCGATATCCGCGGCATCGGGCGGGCCTTTATGCGAAACCTCATGAGCAAGAACATATCGGAAGGCGCATCCACCATTACCCAGCAGCTCGCCCGCAACCTGTACCTGACGCCCCAGAAGACGTACAAGCGGAAGATAGAGGAGGCGATCCTCGCCATTCAGATCGAGAGAACGTATTCCAAGGATGAGATTCTCAACATGTACCTCAACCTCATCTACCTCGGCGAGGGGGCCCATGGTGTGGAGGCCGCCGCGTACACGTATTTTCACAAAAAGGCGAAAGACCTGACGCTCGAGGAATCAGCGATGCTGGCTGCAATGACTAAATCGCCCTCGCGCCTGTCTCCGTACAAGAACGCGGCACGCACGGTGGAGCGCCGGAATCTTGTCCTGAAGAAGATGTACGAGGCCGGTTTCATAGACAAGACGAGCTATACGAAAGCCATCCAGACGACCCTTGCCATTGCGCCTTTCAAGACGTATGAGAAAAGGACGGGATATTTCACCGAATACGTGAAGCAGGTGCTCGAGGATTACGTCGAACACGCCCAGGATGTCTTTACAAGCGGCTTTAACGTCAAAACGACAATGAACATGAACATGGTCCAGTATGCCTACGAGGCGATCGAAAAGGGGATGGAGGCGTACAAAAAACGTCATCCCGGTGTGCAGGAACTACCCGAGGTCGCCCTTGTCGCCCTGGAGGTGAAGACGGGGGAGCTCAAGGTCATCGTGGGAGGAAAAGACTTCTCCCAATCACCGTACAACAGGGCGGTCCAGGCAAAACGCCAGCCCGGTTCCTCCTTTAAGCCGATCATATACCTCGCGGCCCTCGAGCAGGGATTCACCCCGGACAGCGTACTGAGGGACTCCCCGCTGTCATACACGAACCCGTACACGGGCGTCGGGTGGAACCCCAAGAATTACAGGAACGAATACCACGGGGACGTAACCCTCCGGAAGGCATTGGAACTGTCCCTGAATACCGCCACGATCCGGCTCCTCGAGAGCGTCGGCATCGAGAACGTCATCGATATCGCAAAACAGCTTCATATTACAAGCAAGTTCGAGCCGAACCTGTCGCTCGCCCTCGGGACAACGGAGATAGCCCCGATAGAGCTGGCGAACGCATACGCCACCTTTGCCCGGGGCGGCGCATATATCCAACCCATCTCCGTCCGGGCGATCACGACGATGGACGGGGAGGCGCGCTACCGGGAGGAGGCCGTCGAAGAGCCCGTCGTAACGCCGGAGATCGCCTACACCCTCGTCGATGTCATGAAGGGCGTCATCAAACACGGCACCGCGCGGGCGGCCGCAAAAATGCCCTACTACCTTGCCGGGAAGACGGGGACCACGGACGACTTCCGGGACGCATGGTTCATCGGTTTTTCTCCGAACCTCCTGTGCGCGGTCTGGATCGGCTATGACAAGAAGACGAACCTCGGGGCAAAAGAGGCCGGCGGCACTGCGGCACTGCCGATATGGATCGATTTCATGACAAAAGCCCTCCCGATGTACCCCAACACGGATTTCCCTCCCCCAAAGGCGGATATAGAACCGAAGACGACAGGCAATGGGCGATAGACTATAGGCGATAGGAGAAAGACCTTTTCATCGGCCATTGCGCTTTTCCTGTTGCCCATCGCCCATCGCCCATCGCCTGTCTTTTCCCTTTATTTACATAGCCGCCCTTTTGCACTATAGTATTTCAATTATGGCCATTGAGATAAAGCAAAGGGTCGCGCTGTTCGCGGCCGCCTCGGCGCTTGTGCTCGCCGCCGGCAAGATCGCGACGGGGTTATTTTCCGGGTCTATGGCCGTTGTCTCGTCGGGTGTCGACAGTGTGCTCGACGTCTTCATGTCCATCATGAATTTTTACGCCATCAAAAAGGCGTCGGAACCGGCCGATGAGGTGCACCCGTACGGCCATGGAAAGGCCGAGGACATTGCCGGGACATTCCAGTCGGTCGTCATCGTTCTTTCCGGCGTGTACATCATCGCGAAATCCGTCCACGCATACATCGACAAGCAGCCGATCTCATACGCGTTCCTCGATTTCTTCATCATGTGCTTGTCCCTTGTGTTCAGTTTCGTCATATCGACAACCCTCGTGCGGGTGGGGAACAGAACAGGCTCGAATGCCCTGCAAGCGGACGCCCTCCACTACCGGAGCGACCTGTACTCGAACTCCGGCGCGATAGTCGCCATCATCCTCACCCGCTACACGGGCATTACCGCCTTCGACCTTGTCTTCGCCGTCATAGCCGGGATCATCATCCTCGTTTCAGCGTTCCAGATCTTCCGGAGCAGTTTTTCCGGCATCATGGATGCCCGCCTGTCCGATGAGGCGGAACGCCAGATACGGGAGATAATCAACGGAATGCAATTTCCCCTTGCCGGGTTCCATAAACTGCGGACCCGCCACAGCGGGAGCGCCAAATACGTGGACTTTCACCTCCTTGCATGCAGGAAGCTCGGCATTGACGAGGCCCACACGCTCGCCCACCGGATAGAGGACAGGATCAGGATGGCGATCGAAGACGTCGACGTCATTGTGCACGTCGAGCCGTGCAAGGAAAAGTGTGATCTCACGGAGGTAACCTGTGTTTTTACGAAGAGGCAGTCCCGGTAAAGCATCGGCGTTGGGATGGAAAGCCGTCTTGCTGGTTTTCCTCATATTCCTGTCGGGGTGCGCGGCCCAGCAGAAAACTCAGTATGTCCAGCAGCGGGCCAATCCTGAGATGTACCAGCGGGTTGACCGGCTTCTGTCACGGTCCCGGGCCGTTATCAACCCCTACCCGATCTACCGCTTCCAGTTTGCTATCGTAAAGAACGAAGCACCCAATGCCTGGGTGAATTCGCAAAAAGGCATTCTCGTCGTGACGACCGGGCTCCTCGCGATGTTCGACGACAACGAATTGTCCCTGATATTCCTTCACGAGAACGCGCACATCAAGTACGACCACGCGGCAAAGAACGCGCTTCTTTCCAGTGTCACGTCGGCGGCATTCACGATAGGCGGCCTTTTCATCCCGGGCGTCGGCTACGGGGACCTCCTCGTGAACCCCCTGGTCACGAGCGGCTACAGCAGGTCGCAGGAGCTCGAGGCAGACAGGGATGTCGTGAACCAGTGCTACCTCATGGGGCTCAACCCCGACCAGTACATCGCCGCCCTTGAAAAAATGAAGCAGTATGCCGCAAAGAAAGGCGAGAGCTCCGATACGACCGGGCTCTTCGACACCCACCCAAACCTGCAGTACAGGATAGATGTGATAAAGAA
>CALMFJ010000064.1 GCA_937862865.1 uncultured Pseudomonadota bacterium
GCAGGTATTGACGCATATAAAAAATAATTTTTTATAGAGAGGTGGACATGCCTGAAAAAGTAAGGAGATTTTATCCTTATGAAGAGAACCTGGAAAGCGGAGAACTCTACGCTTTCATATCACGTGGGGAAAAACCCAGCAATCTCCTCGATGACATCGATCTTTTCGAGATCGAGCACCAGGAAACGCTCGAGGGTGGAGAGAACGTGGAGGCCGGCGAGGTTCTGGAGGGGGACCTTGACGAGGTGTATGATGACGATCTGATCAATCCGATCCGTCATTACATCAAGGAAATGGGCAGCATGGCGCTTCTTACCCGGGAGGGCGAGAAGGAGATAGCGCGCCTCATGGAAGAGGCGAAGGAAGAGATAAAACAGGTACTCCTTTCATTTCCCGGAACGGTCAGGGAATTGTTGAACGCCCTGATGGCACTCAAGACGTCCAAGGCGGCCGTGAAGGACATCACGGTCGAGGCGGATGAGGAGGAAGAGGGGGACACCGAACTCGAATTCCAGAGAGAGCGGGTCATTTCGCTGCTCGAGCGGCTCAAATACGAGCATTCCCGGATCAAGGACGCCAGGAAAGAGGGCCACAGCAAGGAAATGCAGAAGATAATCACGGAGATCAACCTGAGCAAGAAGATCACCGAAAAGATAATCATGCGCATGAAGCGTTATGTAGAACGCATCGAGAAGATCGAAGCCGAGATAGTCCGCTATAAGAAGCTGAAGGAAGCGGGGAGCAAGAGGCACCTCCAGGCGTTGATGAATCGGAAGACGAGGCTGGAGGAGGAGATCGGAATATCTTCCAAGGCGTTAAGGCAGTCCCTGAAGCGTATTGAAAAAGCTGAGCTCGATTTTGCCGGCGCCAAGAATGAGCTTGTCAAAGCCAACCTGCGGCTCGTTGTCAGCATCGCAAAGAGATATATCAACAGGGGATTATCACTTCTCGACCTGATCCAGGAGGGCAACATCGGGCTCATGAAAGCGGTGGACAGGTTCGAGTATAAACGCGGTTATAAATTCAGCACCTATGCGACATGGTGGATCCGTCAGTCGATCACGCGCGCAATAGCCGACCAGGCGAGGACCATACGCATCCCGGTGCACATGATCGAAACGATCAACAAGATCATCCGGGTGTCCCGGGGACTCGTCCAGGAGCTCGGGCGGGAGCCGTATCCGGACGAAATAGCGGAAAGGATAGGTTTCTCATCTGAGAAGGTGAGGAGGGTCCTTCGGATCACGAAAGAGCCCATATCGCTCGAGACGCCGATAAACGATGATGAGGACACGCATCTTGCGGATTTCATAGAGGACAAGAATGTGCTCACACCGCAGGATTCGGCCATATATGAGGACCTCGTCAACAATCTCAACAATATCCTCTCGACGCTGTCGCCGAGGGAGGAGAGGGTCGTCAGGATGCGTTTCGGGTTGGGCGAGAGGCAGGACCACACCCTTGAAGAAGTAGGGCAGGTTTTTGAGGTGACCCGTGAAAGGATACGGCAGATCGAGGCAAAGGCCCTCAAGAAATTGAGGCATCCGATGAGGGCAAAACTGCTGCGTTCCTTTGTCGATCTGTAAAGAATTTTTCCTTGACAAAACGGGCACGGTAAAATATTTTATCCGAAAATTCCGACTCGGTTATTTTGAAGGTAAATTCAGGATAAACAAGGGGTTTTCGTACAATTTACGATTGAGCTGTTTCCCTGCCTTAAGACCGGTCATTTCTTTTTGTAAGGTTATGTGAATATATCAGGAACCAAAGGAGGCGCGAAGACGTGAACGTTCTGGTATTTATCAAACAGGTTGCCGACACGGAAGCTCGGATAATCATAAGCTCCGATCAAAAAAGTCTCGAGATCGAGAACAAGTATACTGTCAACTTCTTCGACGAGTTTGCCGTAGAGGAAGCGATACGGATAAAAGAGGCGTTGAAAGATGTTCAGATAACGGTGTGCACCTTTGCACCGGCAAGGGCCACGGAAGCTTTGAGGACAGCGATTGCCATGGGTGCCGACAGGGCCGTCCGTATCGACAGCACGAACTTCGCAACGGATGATCCGCTCATCGTTGCCCGGGCCCTGGCGTCATACGCAAAGATCGAGGGGTTTGACCTCATCCTGTGCGGGCGTCAGGCCATGGATGACGAGAGTGCGAACGTGGGCGCAATGGTGGCGGAGTTTCTCAATATCCCGCACGTGAGCCAGATAAGCAGGCTGCATATGCTCGATGCCGGAAGGGCTGAGGTCGAGAACGAGATCGAAGGCGGCAAAAAGGTTTCGGAAGTCACCCTGCCGGCCCTCTTCACCGCTCAGAAGGGCCTCAACGAACCGAGGGTCCCGCTCATCACCGGGGTCATGAAAGCGATGAAGACCGAGATAACCGTTCTCGATCCTGCCTCGTCAGGCACGCCTTTCGGGCCCATTGACGACGGGTCCTCCCGGGTCAGCGTGCTTTCGTATGAATTGCCCGCACAAAGACCGTCGGTCCGCATCATCGAGGGAGAAACGCCGGAGGAAAAAGTGAAGGGACTCGTTCGCGTCCTCAAGGAAGAGGCGAAAGTCCTGTAAGGAGGAGGGCCATACATGAGCAAGGATGTTCTGATATTTGTCGAGTGCAAAGACGCGGTGCCGAGAAAGGCATCGCTGGAGTTGTTGTCCGCAGGGCGGCAGATCGCCGAAAAATTTTCATCCGTCCTTTTCGCGGTCGTTATGGGGTCGGATATGAAGAACGCGGCCGGGATCGTGAGCGGGTACACCGATAAAACAATCGTTGTCGATGACGGATCGCTCGCCGAGTACGGGTGGGACCTGATGAGCTCCGTTCTCGAGGGGATACTGACAAAATACAGTCCGGCGATCGTTCTCGGCACATCATCCATGACGGGCAAAGACCTTTTCCCGAGGCTGGCCGCACGTTTTCAGGCAGCCATGGTCTCCGATGCCGTGGGGGTTGATCTCGAAGGCGACGGATTGAAGATCAAGAAACCCCTGTATGGAGGGAAGGTCATCTCGTGGGTCGCCCCCGGTCCGGAGGCGATGCTGATCGCGACATTCAGGCCGAATTCCTTCGCGGTGAACGAACCGGGCCGCAACGGTGAGATTATTGAGGAAAAAATGAACGTCAGCAAGGACCCCGGCATCACGGTCGTTTCCTCTACGAAGGCCGGGTCGAAAAAGGTCGACCTCCAGGAAGCCGATTTTATCATCTGCGGCGGAAGGGGAATGAAAGCGGCCGAGAATTTTTCGCTGCTCGAAGACATCGCGGACCTTATGGGGGGCCGCGTCGGTGCATCGCGGACGGTGGTGGACAGCAAATGGCGGGACTATGACGACCAGATAGGGAAGAGCGGCAAGACCGTGTCCCCGAAACTGTACATCGGTTGCGGCGTCTCCGGCGCCCTTCATCACATCATGGGCATGGACACATCGAAGGTGATCGTCGCCATCAACAAGGACCCCAACGCCCCGATATTTCAGTACGCCGACTACGGCATCGTCGACGATGCCTTCGCCGTGCTCCCCGCATTGAAGGAAGAGTTGAAGAAGGTCCGCGAAGATTCCTGACAACAAGATGAGACACATGTTGTTCTCAAAAGGGCAGGCCATCAAGCCTGCCCTTTCTGCCCGGTGCGCATCCCTGTCAGTCAGAAAAGCATAAGGCGTCTTC
>CALMFJ010000065.1 GCA_937862865.1 uncultured Pseudomonadota bacterium
GAACCGCATCCCCCCGGAATGAACTGTCGATCATGGAAATAGGCCCGATGATCCTTGAGCCCAGGAGATCTTTGCCATGTTTTTGAGGATCATCATCATATATGCCTCCGATCCCTATGCCCACTTCCATAAGGGTGCTCATCAGAACTTTGGCGTGACCCCCACCTCCGATCAATATGACCCTCTTACCCATCGCTTGTCTCCCTCACTCTAATCCCGGAACCCTTGAATTCCGGCATCGTCTCAGACCCTTCTGCCGCTATACCTTCCTTCTTAATGATCTTAACCACGGTCATGAGCAGAATTTTCATATCCAACACAAAACCTTTGTGATCAACATACCAGATATCAAGATCAAATTTCTCTTCCCACGTCAGGGCATTCCGCCCGTTCACCTGTGTCCAGCCGGTTATACCCGGCTTCACCTCATGACGCCTGGCCTGGTATTCGCTATACAGCGGGAGATATTGCATCAGCAACGGTCGCGGACCCACAAAACTGAGGTTTCCCTGCAACACGTTGAAAAGTTGAGGAAGTTCATCGAGACTCCATTGTCTCAAGGTCCGGCCCACTCGTGTCAGCCGTAATTCGTCGGCCAATAATATGCCATCAGGACCGCGCTCATCTTTCATGGTTCTGAATTTCATCATCATGAAAGGTTTAGTTCTGTATCCCGGCCGAACCTGACGGAAAATGACCGGACGGCCCATGGAAAACAGGACGAATAACCCTATGAGGCCCATCGGGACTATCAGCATTGCCAACAAGATCAGGGCAAGAAATAGATCGAAGGTCCTTTTTAGCATCGATCGGCTTGCAGTCCCCCGGCCCCCCGGATGAATAAGGCGAAATGTCGAACAGCAACATAGACAAGAACGGATGCAGTGATAATGATGCCGGGCGTGTTATGGTAATGATGATACAAAATGATTGTCAGATATAAAATCCACGTCAGGAATATCAGGGTCGTATCGGCCGGGTTGATGTCACCCCATTGGTACCCGGCCAGGACGAAGAATGCGGTTCCCAGGATAACCCCCCATGACGAGGCAAGGGCAATACCGGCAACGCCCATTTTACCTATAAAAAGAAAATTTAGCACAACGTTGATTGCCAGCGCCAGGACAGACGTGATCATGACCAGGCCGTTTTTCCTCCTGGCATTGGCAAATTTTACCAGAAGCATGTTCGCGCAAAAAAACGGCAACTGTATTATACCGTATTCCGTTATCCTCGATACGATCCCGATATCCTGAACGGTGAATAGCCCTCCTTTGAATATCACATTCACCATCGGCCCGGTAAGAAGGTAAATAATCACTGTGAGCGGAATTGAAATGATGGTGGCGGCAAACAGAAAGAAGGACAATTCTTTTCTGGCATCCACGATCCGGTCCGTTGCAAAATACGAGGAAAAATGGGGAAGCATCACTGTCGATATGCCTGTCCCGATAAGGCCCGTAAAGAACGCTATGAATTTCGTTCCCAGGCCGTATGCGGACACGCTTCCCGGAGACAGCGAGGCAGCGATCATATTGTTGACGGGAATCCCGAGGCTGACAAAGAGCGCCGCTACAACGAGCGGTGCATATTCTGGCAGCAGGCTGCTTCTCAGTTTCCCGAACGCCGATTTACAAAGATCCCTCGCTGCACTCAACCGGGGCATGGGAAGTATCTTATAGCCTTCCTTACGCACGTAATGATCCACAATAAGGAGGTTGAGCAGTTGCCCGGCTATCATGCCAAAGGCCATTGCATATATCCCGATGTATCTCGCCGACGCCACGAGGAAAAGGATCGCTATCAAGGGCACGATGGCCTGTGCCAGGGCCGGAAGTGCAAATTTTCGCCGGGCGTTGAGAATGGAATTGCCCAGTATGACGAATCCGCTGAAGAACAGGATGGGAAGTACGATCATAAGGATCTTCCGGGACAACAGGATCTTCTCGGGCGAGAACCCCCAGCCGATCACCGGCAAATAGTATCTTCCGGAAATGTAAAGCAGAGAGCACAGACAAAACATGAAGACCAGTATTACCGTCGAGCAGAGCGTTATAAGCCGCTGGGTTTCCTCCCGGCTCTTCTTTTCAATAGATTCTATGAGCGGCGGGATCACAACAGTACCGATAGGAATGCTCAGGACCGTCACGAGGAACATCGGGACTATCATCGCGATGAAAAATGCATCCAGGTCATTACCCAGACCAAACCATCTTGCGAGAACGATATCCCGAAGAACAAGAAGCATATTGGATAAAAAGGTAAAGGAGACAACAATGAATCCCGACCCGACAATATTCAGCCTTACATTATGCGAATCGCCTGTCTGCGGTGGTTGATGCCCGATTAACTGATCTCGTTCATTCTTCGTTCGATCGATCCAGAACTTTATCCATTCTCCATATCTCCTGCGCACGCATTCGACCCATCCCATGCACCCGATAAGCATCAGAAAGAAGATGTAGAGGTAGCGAAACCTGTAGAGAGTCCCCAGGTTGGGCTGCGCAAATCCCAGGGCCGTCAGGAAGACGACCGCATACAGGACCGCAATTACCATCAAAATTGTCGGCCGATAACAAAAGGCAAGAAATATTCCGGGAATAAAGAAGTACCAGATCATGGTCTCTGCAACCGCAACGAGACGTATCACGGACCTGTCTTTGAACCACATGTTGGGAAAAGGTGCAAAACAGGCAATAAACGCGGCTCTTGGCATATAGGCCAGTGCCGAAAATACATTATTGGGCCTTATATCGCCGTCAATAAGCGACCCGGCACCGACCAGGGCGTTGTGATAAATGGACACCACACGGGCACTGGCCGAACCCTCGACGATCCGGTCCACGACCAGGGGTATCCGTTCACTGCGCTGCCACGTCCAATCGATGCCGACATTCTTTGCATACTCCAACAGCACGGCCCTTTTCTCAATCGCCCAGTGCTTCGGAATCAAAACATCAACCGGCTTGACAGCCAAGACCAGCAACCCGAAGAAAATTACGAGGTACAGGACCTTGGCCGGCCCCCTCTTAAACGCGAAGTACAATAACACGGTAAAGCAAATAAAGATCGCCGCTACCAGCAAAACGATTACATTGTACGGCCTGACAAAAATGATCAGCGCCAGCCCGGCCAGGTTTCCGCACACAGCCCACATCATTTTCCGGAATCTTGATGAGCGCACAGTCAACTGGATTGACGAGTAGAAGATAAGCAACATGCCAAGTATGGCAAAGCCGTCTTTGTGGATCTGGCCGTACCAGTTAAGCGCCGAGGGAAAGGCTATGAATAGCGCCGCGGTAATGATCCCTGAAATAGTCCCTACTCTTCCCGGCCATAAAATTCGGGCGATGGCGAAGATAATGAATCCCGATAGAGAGTGTATTAAAGCATTTATAGGAAGTATCACCATGGGATCATTACCAAAGAGGACGTAAAGAGCGGCGAGCATCGAAACGTTCCCGGTGATGCCCTGCGAAGGGACCGAAGTCCACGCGCCCCACCCGTTCATCCTTATCGAGTTGGCCAGATCGAGGGCAACTTTATGGAAGAGCACAGAGTCTCCTCCTATCAAACCGCCGCTCCCGTGAAAACGAGATACCGCAGGCAATAGTATTTTTTGGAATACCACGGCTGCGGCCGTCGAATAGCAGTAGAATATTACCCAGAGAAAAGAATTCCCGGGGAAATATACCCGATTTTCGCCCTTGTCTTTCATCTGACCGTGTGAATGTGCTTCACTGAGGAAGACTCGGGCATCATTCGCCCCGGGCCTTCGCATCCTTACCAACACTCCTGAACCGTCCCCCCAGCTTGTAGTGGACGATCTTGGCTACTTCAAGTAAGACATTTCGTGCACTGTCCTGATCGGTCCACCATTTCCTGGAAAATGATTCATAGGGCGTCCCCAGGATAACATAACGGCAATGCTTCATTTTGGCCTTGAATATCATCTGTGCCCTTCTCACGTGAT
>CALMFJ010000066.1 GCA_937862865.1 uncultured Pseudomonadota bacterium
GATTGAGCCGCTCTGTTCGAAGGGCAAAAGGGTCCATTATCCGAATTTCCCCTGGATGTAATCCTCCGTTTGCCTTTCGGCGGGAGCCGTGAAAACCTTGTCGGTCGTATCGTATTCGATCAGTTCACCGAGATAGAAAAAGGCGGAAAAATCGCTGATCCGTGCGATCTGCTTCGTATTATTCGATACGAGAATGATCGTGTACTCTGACTTGAGTTCGCTCAGTGCGTCCTCGATCTTTGCTGTCGATATCGGGTCAAGGCCGGAGCATGGCTCATCGAGCAGGATGATCTCCGGTTTCAGGGCCAGCGTCCGGGCAAGGCACAGACGCTGCTGCTGGCCCCCGGAAAGTTTCATGGCGGAAGTGCCGAGCCTGTCCTTCACCTCGTCCCAGAGAAAGGCCTTCTTGAGACAATCCTCGGCAATGCTGTAGAGCGTGGTGCGGTCCGTTGTGCCTTTTAATTTCGGGCCGTAAGCGATGTTTTCGAAGATGGAGCGGGGCAGGGGGATCGGCACGGCAAAGACCGTCCCGACACGTCTTCTCAGTTCGATGGGGTTGATGCTTCCGTCAAGGATGCTTGTGCCGTCTATCCTCGCGTCCCCCTCGATCCTCACATTGTTCTCGAAATCTATCATCCGGTTGACGACCGAGATAAGCGTTGACTTGCCGCTGCCGGAGGGGCCCATGAACCCGGTGATCGTATTTTTCTGGACCTTGATCGTGACATCTTTCAGCACCGTTTCCCGGCCGAAGGATACTCTGAGTCTGTCTGTTGCGATCTTGGTTTCCATGAACACCTATGAATACCGTGCGATTGTCTTATTCATTATGTAATAGGCGATAATGTTGATGAATAAAATGCTCAGGACCAGGACCACCGCGGTCCCGTATGCCTTTTCCATCGATATGCCTTCCCGGGCCAGTATGTAAAAGTGAACGGCCATCGTCCTTCCGGATTCCATGAGCGAAAGCGGCAGGCGCAGGGAGCTTCCCATCGTGAAGATGATCGCAGCGGTCTCGCCGACGGCCCTGCCGATGCTCAGCATGATCCCTGTCAGTATCCCCGGCATCGCGGCGGGGAGGACAACCTTCTTGATCGTCTCCCATTTACTTGCGCTTAGCGAATAACTGACTATTCTCAACTGACGGGGGACAGCGCGGATCGCTTCCTCGGATGTTCTGATTATCGTCGGAAGTATCATGATCGTCAGTGTCAGGACGCCTGCCAGCAAAGACCAGCCCATCCTGAGCTTGATGACAAAGAAAATGAACCCGAAGAGCCCGTAGAGGATCGAAGGGATGCCGGCAAGCGATTCAACGCCGAAGCGTATCAGTTTTGTGAACGCCGATTCGCGCGTATATTCCGTAAGGAAGATCGCCGTGCCCACTCCCAGCGGCGTTGCAAGGAGTATGGACAGAAGCGCGAGCTGTATCGTCCCGACTATTGCCGGGAATATCCCGCCATGCCTGCCCATGTCCTGCGGGAAGGACAGGATGAAACCGAAATTGACCTGGGGGAACCCTTTGAAAAAGATTATCCCGATGATGACGACCAGGATTGCCACGGTGAAATATGCCTGGGCGTTGAGGCCCCACCGGACAAGCGTATTGATGATCCTGGGATTGGTCCTCACTTCGCGATCTTCCTCTTTATCCCGAAATTTGCGATATAGTTCAATGCCATAATAATGATCATCAGTACGACCCCCGTTGAAAAGAGCGCCAGCCTGTGGTCGCCGGTGGCATAGGCGAGTTCAAGGGCGATGTTGCCGGTCAGGGTCCTCAAAGGGTCGAGAAGGCTCGTCGGTATTTTCAATGCATTGCCCGCTATCATTATGACCGCCATGGTCTCCCCTATGGCCCTGCCCATTCCGAGGATAAAGCTTGCGAGGATCCCTGATTTTGCGGAAGGAATGATCACCTTGTAGATCGTTTGCCATTTTGTGGCGCCCATGGCTGCCGACGCTTCACGGTACGTCTTCGGCACGCTGACGAGGGCGTCAAATGAAATGCTTATTATCGTCGGCAATATCATGACGCCGAGGACGAGGGAGGTTGATATAAGGGAAAATCCCGATCCGCCGAGGTAATTCCTCACAAGGGGGACGATATAAATGACGCCGAGAAAACCGAAGACGACGGACGGAATGCCCGCAAGCAGCTCGATGGCGGGCTTAAGGAGCATCTTCATCCTCTTGCCCGAGTACTCGGACAGGTAGATGGCGCAGGAAAGTCCCAGCGGAGCGCCTATGGTGAGAGCTCCGAGCGTCACGAGAAAGGACGAGATTATCATGGGAAAGATGCCGAAATATCCTTTGGTCGGAGCCCATTTCATACCGAATATGATCTTTTTGGCGCCAACCTTCAGAAAGAGGGGCAGTCCCTCACCGAGGATAAATGCGAATATGAGGAAGAGGAAAAGGAGCGACGAGAGAGCAAACGCCACAAGGACCCATTTAACGAAGTGCTCTTTCAATACGGTCCTGTCAATCATGGACGCCTACCAGGCCTTCATTTCTCAAAATGCGCTGCCCGTCCTTTGAAAGCACATAGTCGATGAATCTCCGGGCCCGTTTGTCCGGCTCACCGTTGGTCAGGTAGAGGAACGGCCTGACGATCCTGTATTTTCCGGACCGTATGGTAGCCAGAGAAGGACGTATCCCGTTTATGGATACCGGCTTTACCTTGCTGTCCACGAGCCCCATGGATATGTACCCGATGGCGTACGGGTCGGTTGCGACCACTTCCTTTACAGAACCGTTCGAATCCTGGACCATCGTGGCGTCGTCGATCTCTCTTCCCTTCATGACCAGCTCTTCAAAAGCTCCCCGGGTCCCGGAACCTTCTTCACGCGATACCGCGTCGATCTTCCTGTTGACCCAGCCCAGCTGACGCCAGTTTGAGATCTTCCCGCTAAAGACCCCGCGGATCTCGTCGAGGGTCAATGCCGTTACCGGGTTGTCCCTGTGAACGACGACAGCAATGCCGTCATGGCAGATCACGATCCTGTTCAGCACCTTCTCGTCGTCCTTCAACTCGCGGGACGACATCCCGATGTCGACCGTCCTGTTGATCGTTGCCTGGACCCCGGCGGTGGACCCCCCGCCCTGAACATCGATAGCCGTATCCTTGCTGTCTATCATGAAGTGCTCTGCCAGTTTTTCCGTAAAAGGCATGACGGATGTCGACCCGGCTACCGTGATGGATTGCTTCCCCGCATTGCTGCCGGTGTTGCCGCAGGCAACACAAAGCCCCGGAATTACTGCCAGCAGCACGAACAATCGCAGGAGCATGTGCATACTATTGTTCCTGGGGGTCCTTTATGTGCCGTATGATCTTGCCTTCCACGAGAAAAACGACCAGTTCGGCGACATTGACCGCGTGGTCGGCCATTCGTTCCAGGTATTTCGATATAAAAAGGACCCGGGTTGCCCGGGATATTGTCTTCATATCCTGCATCATGTATGTCAGGAGCTCACGGAAGATCTGGTCGAGCAGCTGGTCGACCATACGGTCGTCCTTCATAACCTTACGCGCCATTGACACATCTTCTCTGACGAAGGCCTCGAGGCTTTCCTTGAGCATCGTCTGTACCGTTTCTGCCATCATGGGAAGATCGATGTACGGCTTCAGTATCGGTTCCTGGTTCAGTTCCTGGACCCGCTCACAGATGTTCACCGCCATGTCGCCTATGCGCTCGAGGTCGTAGTTTATCTTGATCGCTGTTGTGATGAACCTCAGATCGCGGGCCGCCGGTTGCCGCAGGGCGAGGAGCTTGAGACAGAACTCGTCTATCTCGACTTCCAGCGCATTGATGATCGGATCATCCTCGATGACCTTTTCAGCGAGTTCCGAATTGCGCTCGAGCAGTGCCTTGATGGCACTGTTGATAGCCTTTTCGACCAGTCCACCCTCGTAAAGAAGTTTCTCCTTGAGTTCCTTCAATTCAAGATCGAAGGTCTTGTAAATGTGCCCTTCAAGCATCGTGTGCCTCCTTGCGCGGATGGCAAGAGTATAGTAACTTTTCGAATTGATTACAATCTGATTCTGATAACGGCAAACGGCTAACGGCGAACGGCTAACGGAGGAACATAACCCTGATCTTTATCTTTTACCGTTTGCCGTTCTTTTAGACTACAACCACGGAGTTGTAGCTGCCGAATTCGTTGAGTTCCTTGTGGGGGGACGCCGGGTCCTCGACCCATTGCCCGTCGACGATGAACCGGTATTGATGTGCCCCCTCAGGCAGCGTGATCGTTGTTTTCCATACCCCTTTTGCGTCTTTCTTGAGAGGACGGACCGAAGGGTCCCATGAATTAAATGAACCGGCGATAAAGACGGACCTGGCGCCGGAGTCGCTGAATTTGAATGTCACCCGTTTTTTTGCTTCTCTATCTGCCATTGCACCCTCCTTGTAATACCCTACATATTAGCACAAGAAGATGGAATTTGCATAGGAAGTGTAGTTACCGGTATACAGGATCAGCCGTAGATGCCTGACCCCGGCAGATCTACGGCTGACCGGAAGGGGTGGTTCCCGTACTATTTTAACGCAGCGGCGGCCCGGGTTATCCTCTCGAGCCCTTTCTGAAGGACGTCCATCGAGGTGGCGAACGAAAGGCGCAGATATCCTTCTTTGCCAAACTCGACGCCGGGGACGACAGCCGTGTGGAAGTCATCAAGGAGTATTTCGGTCCATGTCGTGGAGTTGTCGACGGTACGGTCCTTGTATTTCTTTCCGATGATACAGTTAAAGTTGGGAAATACGTAGAATGCGCCGCGCGGGTCATAGCAGGTGACGCCGGGAATGTCGCGCAGGCCCTTTACGAGGAAATCCTTTCTCTTCCTGAATTCAGCGACCATGGTGCCGATAATGCTCTGGTCGCCGTTCAATGCCGCCACCGCCGCCATTTGGGCTATCGAAGTCGGGTTCGAGGTGCTCTGGCTCTGGATGTTCCCCATTGCCTTGATTATGGGTGCAGGGCCCGCCGTGTAGCCAATCCTCCAGCCCGTCATCGCGTAGGTCTTTGAAACCCCGTGGCATATGATGGTCCGCTCCTTGAAGGCCGGGTCCATGGATGCGATGCTCATGTGTTCGTAATCATAGACGAGCTTCTCGTATATCTCGTCAGAGATGAGGAAGAAGCCCCGCTCCACGGCCAGTTTGCCGATCGCCTCGAGGTTCTCCCGGTAAAATACGGACCCGACGGGATTTGACGGGTAATTGAGAACGATGGCCTTCGTTCTCGGGGTCAGATGTTCTTTGAGCAGGTCCGCGGTGATCTGGTAATCGTCTTCTTCCCGTGTTTCCAGGATGACAGGCGTCCCCCCGGCAAGCTCGATCATGGGCGGGTATGATACCCAGAACGGTGCCGGCACGATGACCTCGTCACCCTCATCGAAGAGCACCTGGAAAAGGTTATAAAGGCTGTGCTTCCCGCCGCACGAAACGATGATCTCTTCACGCTTGTAGGAAAGCGCGTTGTCTCGATTGAACTTGTCTATGATCGCATCCTTGAGAAGGTCGATGCCTGCGGCCGGGGTATACCGCGTGAAGTTGTCGTTGATCGCCTTGATGGCGGCTTCTTTTATGTGGTCAGGAGTATTGAAATCCGGCTCGCCCGCCCCGAACCCGGCTATATCTATGCCCTGGGCCTTAAGCGCCTTTTCCTTGGCTGAGATCGCAAGTGTCGGTGAAGGTTTCAGTGAAGCGGCTCTTCTCGATAGCATGAGGGACTCCTTTCGTAGTGATATGCCTGATTCAGGCTATAGGGCGGATACTTATTTACCTTATAGGGGAATAACCTGTCAATCATAATCTGAGGGCGGTTGACAGGTTTTTTTCACGGTCACCTTCAGGATGCTGCGTGTGTCAGGGGTAAGTTTATATCGTTCGTCGATCCTGTGCCCGGCGACCCATATTATTTCGTTGCCCGAGAGTATAAGCGGTATGCGTTTTCTCTCCTGCAGGGGAATTCTGGAGGAGATGAAAAAATCCTTGACCTTGACCGGGCGGGCCATGCCGAGGGGCTGAAACCTGTCACCGGGCCTGAAAGTGCGGACCGTGAGGTCATGGCACTTATCGGCATCGAGGTATGCGGCGCAAAGGTCCTTCGGGAAGGAGAGGGGGGGGTTCTTCAAATATCTGAGCCTTACGTCCATATTGAGGCCCGCGATATGGTTCGTTCCGGAATGCAGCGGAATCACCTCCTTGAGGTCTTCCGGTGCCGGGCGGGAGGCAAAGAGGAGCCTGCCGTACGCCTTGTTGACCTTGAGCCCTGACGGCAGGTCAAGCCTCAGATTAGGCCGCGTCGAGCCAATGATCTTTTCTATCAACTGCACATGTTCCCGCAGGGGCACGAAAGAGGGGGCGAGGCGGGCGAATATATCGGCCATCACCCTGTAGCGGACCTCGTGGTCGAGTTTCGCAAAATATTCGAGCGGGACGGCAAGTTCTGCTGCGCTCCCCCGGACGAGCTTCATGAACGCATCCCTCTTCCGGTCGAATACGGTGTTGACGGCCTGAATGTCCGCAAGGAGGGACGCTATCTTCTGTTTGAACGCGGGGTTAAGATCGTCGCAAAGGGGCACGATGCGGCGGCGGACGTAGTTGCGCTCGTAGACCGTCTTTTCGTTCGACGAGTCTTCGACATACGGGATCCCGTGCGTCTCTGCGAAGGCCGCTATCTCGGAACGGTAGATTTCGAGAAAAGGCCGTATTATCCTGTTGCGTGCCGGCGGGATAGAGGACAGACCGCGCAGCCCGGAGCCCTTGATGAGACGGAGAAGGAAGGTTTCGATCCGGTCGTCGAGGTTGTGCGCCGTGGCTATGCGGGTAAATCCCTCCCGGTCCGCGATAGCATCGAGGAAACGGTACCGGATGTCCCGTCCGGCGTGCTGGAGGGACAGGCGCCGTGAGGCCGCGTACTCCCTGACGTTCGCCCTTTCCAGAAAAAACGGGATGCCGTAGGCCGCTGCGGTGTCCCGGGCGAAGGCCTCGTCACGGTCCGACTCGCTGCCGCGCAGAAGATGGTTCACATGGGCGGCCCCGAGGTCGAAGTGTATCTCTTTCCTCGCTTCGTTGAGAACGAAAAGGAGGGTCGCCGAATCGATGCCCCCGGAGAAGGCGACGAGAACGCGGTCCGACCCGCTGACGATCCCCTGTTCGCGAATGAACTTCAGTGCCCTGCCGGTAAGGTCGTAAGAGAAGTGTGCCACGGTTTCTTAATATTGTCGCAGATAGGGCGTCATGAGCAGCTTGAGCAGTCAGGCGAAGAACAGCCGCTGCACCCCCCTGACGGCCCGCCGGACGATTTGAATCCGGACCCCGCTGAAAAACCGAAAGACGACATGTTCTTCTGCGGGTTTTTGTCGCCGCACTCGGGGCATTCCGGCGTGTCATCTCCAAATATGATAAGTTCGAACTCATGCCCGCATTTCCGGCATGTGTACTCATATATAGGCATGGAACCTCCCGCTAATTTCTCTTCCTCTTGATCTCGCCTGCAAGGTCTGTGATGAGACGGTCCAGCGGCTCCCGGTACCGGGCCATGACATTATCATCGGCCCTCATGGCCCTGGCGCGTTCGGCAAGGGAAAAGGCCCGGGTGAACATGTTCTTGAAGTAAAAATAATTGGCTGAGGCGTAGAGATAGAGGAACTGCACGTCCTGGTCTGTGTCGTCCATATGGATGATCCGTTTGAGCAGCGTCCGTGCCGGTTCAAAATATTCGCTGTTGAGATAACTTGTAGCGGTGTTGAGCATCAGGCGTTTTCTCCCGTCGGCGTATACCACGGAGAGTATTTCGTGGAAGCCTTTCCGGCCGTATGTTTTGAGCAGCAGCTTCTCGTTCTCGTATAAGAAACGGGGAAGAAGATAATTGTCCTTGTACAGGACGATAAGGTCCTTTAACTGCTCGACGAGCTCGTTGCTGAGGACGGCCACTTCTTTGAACTCTTCTTTCAGGCGCGTTTGCGCCTTTCGTACAAGCGTTGCGATCTCGTTGACTATCTTTCGTTCCTGCGGGCTCAAGTCGTGGAGGGCTATCTCCGACTGGGGCTGGTAATACTGGAGCAGGTAGAGGTTCTCACGGAGCTTCATAGCCCCGTGAAATGTGTAGCCCACCGTGATGTCAAAAAGCTTTTCCTTGTAACTCGCCTCGACGGAATTGCGGAACAGGTCGTGGCACATCTCCTTGAGCCTGAACAGGCAGCTTCTGCCCCGGTCATCGACGAAATCCTGGATGTTCTCAAAGAACAGCTTTTGCTGACGCAGGAGTGCCTTGCATTCGCGCGCCTTTTCATACACGCACAACGATTCCTTGATAAGGTCGATCTGTTTCTTGTCAAGATTGGTTACCATGGCCGCCTTCCTCGTATTCCTTCAGCATTTTCCTCAGGTCTTCGCCGTCGATCGATTCTTTTTCAAGGAGAGCTTTGGCTACGAAAACGAGAAGATCGTTCCTGCTGCTGAGCGTATCCTTGACTTTTGTGTACGCTCTTTCGATAATGGACCGCACTTCACTGTCTATTTCGCGGGCCGTTTCCTCGCTGTACTCCCGGCTGCCATTGCCCGGTATGTCGAGAAAAAGAGGCTTGCGCTCCGGTTCAAACGTCATATGCCCGAGCTTGTCGCTCATGCCGTACTGTTTGACCATCGACTTCGCAATGTCGGTTGCCCTTGCGAGATCATTCTGGGCGCCCGTGGATATCTCGTTGAATACCAGCTCCTCAGCAACCCTGCCGCCCAAAAGGACGCACATGCGGTCAATGAGCTCGGTCCGGGTCATGAGGTACCTGTCTTCCGTAGGAAGCTGCATCGTATACCCGAGGGCGGAAATGCCGCGCGGGATTATCGATATTTTATGCACAGGATCGGTGGTTTCGAGAGACTCCGCCATCAGTGCATGGCCGGTCTCGTGATACGCAACGATCTCCTTCTCTTTTTTGCTCATCACTTTTTTTCTTTTTTCGAGGCCTGCCACTGCCCGGTCGATCGCTTCCTCGAACTCCTCCATGGTCACGGAGCTCTTTCCTTTCCGTGCGGCAAGCAGGGCCGCTTCGTTTATAAGGTTGGCAAGATCGGCGCCGACAAAACCGGGTGTCCGTGCGGCAAGCACCGCGAGGTCGACATGCTTTGCGAGCTTGACCGACTTGATATGCACCTTGAGGATCTCCTCGCGCCCTATTATATCCGGCCTGTCGACGAGGACGTGGCGGTCGAACCTGCCGGGCCTCAAAAGCGCTGGATCGAGGATCTCCGGCCTGTTCGTGGCGCCGACGATGATGACGCCCGTCTTCGTGTCGAAGCCGTCCATCTCGGCGAGAAGCTGGTTGAGCGTTTGTTCCCTCTCGTCATGGGAGGACAGGGGGTTCATTCCGCGGGCCTTTCCGAGCGCGTCGAGCTCGTCTATGAAGATAATGCAGGGAGATTTTTGCTGTGCCTGCGAAAAAAGGTCCCGCACCCGGGATGCCCCGACCCCCACGAACATTTCGACAAAGTCCGAACCGCTCATACTGAAGAAGGGGACCTTGGCCTCCCCCGCCACTGCCTTGGCGAGCAGCGTCTTGCCGGTGCCGGGAGGGCCCACGAGGAGTATCCCTTTGGGTATCTTTCCGCCGAGGTCGAGGAATTTCTGCGGAAAGCGGAGATACTCTATGATCTCCTGCAGCTCTTCTTTCGCTTCGTCGACCCCTGCAACATCATCGAAGGTTATCTTTATCTCATCCTCACCGTATATCTTGCCGCGGCTCTTGCCGAAGTTAAGCACGCTTGACGGTGCTCCGCCCATCCTGCGCATCAACAGGTTCCAGATGAGGATGATGATCGCAAAGGGAAGGACCCACTCGATAATTATCCGGAGAAGCTTGTTCTCGAACGATCCGGAGAATTTCACGTTTGCCTTCTGGAGGTCTTTGACAAGGTCGGGGTCTTCGACGCGGCTGGTCACGAATTTTACCTGCTTGCCGTCCTCTTTCGTCAGGTTCCCCTGGATCTTTTCATTATCTATGAGGAGGTCGGATATCTTGTTCTGGGTTACCAGCGTTTTGAACTCGCTGTAAGGGACCGTCTTGATCTCTGACCTGAAAGAGAGAAAGCTGTGGATAAGAAAGATGCCGACTATTGCGATGATAAAATAGAGGAAGGTAAAGTTTTTTGTTTTCTTTTCCTTGTCTTTATTGCCGCTTTTGATCTCAAGGATTATATCCTTGCGTTTTTTAAGGTTTTTTTTAGGATTTGCTGTATTTTTCGCCATAGTAAAGCATAGCAGAAAACTGCTTCCTTTAAAAGAATGATTCGCACAGCAATCGATCCCTTATCGGTTATATTTGAGAATGTTCCTGCCGCTAAGCCGCTTACTGTTTACTGTTCACCGCTTTACAATTGTATCTCGGTTGCCTCGATCATCCCGTCTATGGCGCGGATGTGCTTCAGGACGTCCGGGCCGATGGGAGAATCGACGGAGATAAAAGCCACCTCTTCGCCGCTTGCGACACGGGAGAGGCTGAAGCTGGCGATATTAATCCCGTGGCTGCCGAGGATGGTCCCGACGGTACCGATGACCCCCGGCCTGTCAATGATCTTGAATGCGAGGAATGTTCCCTCGGGGACCATGTCGAGATGGAACCGGTCGAGAAGGACGATCCTTCCGAGCTTGTCGGGGAAGACGGTGCCGGCAATGGTTATCTCCTCGACATCTGTTCTCAGGTTGAAGATGATCAGGTCGTTAAATTTATCAAAGGCGTCCGTCTTCGATTCTTCGATGACGATGTTCCGGTCCTTGGCGAGGTACGGTGCGTTGATGTATGTCACCGAACCCTGCAGACAGACCTTGAGAAACCCCTGGACGCCGGCGATCGTGAATGGCTGGTAGCTGAACGGGACGTCGAATTTCCGTTCGGTAAGGTCTTCCTCAAAATTTTTCCCTACCATAATGATGTGGATCTTTTCCGGCCGGCCCTTCGATATCTGGGCCGCCAGTTTCCCGATCTTTTCCGCGACGGTGAAATACAGCTGAAGGTGTTCGGGAAGGAGAGACGTCATGAACGGTATGTTCACGCCGTGCTGATAAGGCCTGCCGTGAAGCGCGTTCAGGACCTGCTCGGCGATGATCGCCGATACCGCTTTCTGGCCCTCGGCGGTATTCGCCCCTATATGCGGAGTGACGAAAACGTTCTCAAGTTCCAGGAATTTCGTGTTTGTCGGCGGTTCATCGACGAACACATCCACGCCTGCCGCAAATATCCTGCCTGACTTCATGCAGGCGTACAGGTCGTCCTCATTGACGATCCCGCCCCGGGCGCAGTTGACGAGGATGACGTCGTCCTTCATGAGGGCAAGTTTCTCCGCGGTGATCATATTCTTCGTTATCGAGGTCAAAGGCGTGTGGATGGTGATCACGTCGGACGCCTTCAAAAGGTCGTTAAGATTGTCGTACAGGGTCACGCTGAGTGATTCGGCCTTGCTCTTCTTGATATACGGGTCATACGCGATGACCTTCATCCCGAAAGCCCGGGCACGGATGGCGACGTTGCTCCCGATGCGGCCGAGGCCTATAATGCCGAGCGTTTTGTTGTAAAGCTCGATCCCCATGAATTTCTTTCTGTCCCATTTCCCGTCCTTGAGGGAATTGTTCGCGAGCGGGATCTTCCGGGCTGCCGAGAGTATCTGGCCCATGGTGAGCTCGGTCGCAGCGAGCGTGTTCCCTGTTGGCGCGTTGAGGACGATCAGGCCTTTTTTGCTGGCCGCCTCGATATCGATATTGTCTACCCCGACACCGGCACGGCCGATGATCTTGAGCCGGCCGATATCTTCAATGAGGTCTGCTTTTATCGTCGTGCCGCTTCGGGTGATGATCGCATCGTAGTTGCCGATGATCTTCTTTAAGGCATCGGCCTTTATGCCGGCCTGTATGTCGACCTCGGCCTGATTGTCCGCCGCGAGTATTTTGAGCCCCTCCTCGGCGAGATGGTCCGTAACCAAAATCTTGAACTTTTCCATAATGAGATCCGCCTAAGTTATTATTTCTTGTAATATTTATAAGCACATGATATAGGTAACGACAGTAAAACATACCACCCGACTTAAGAAAAAGCAACACAGGACCTTGCCCGGTGCAGAAGAACCGGAGTGCCGAACAGAAATAATGAACGCCGCTTGTTTTCGCAACCCGAACGGAAAATGGTCTATGGCCGACTATGCAGGCCTGGCTGTTCTCATGGCCGCCGCCTCGCTGCTGTTCCTGCCGGGCATTTCGCTGAGATCGTTGTGGGGCTCCGAAGGGCGATGGGCGGTGATCGCCCGGGAGATGATACAGACCGGAGACTACTTCCTGCCGACCATCAACGGCCAGGTCTACTTTGATAAACCTCTTTTGAGCTACTGGGCGATCATCCCGTTTGCCTGGCTTACCGGGGTCACTGAGACGACAGCACGGCTTCCCGGAGCGCTGGCCGGGATAGCCACCGTGGGAATTGTTTACGCCCTCGGCAGGCGGCTTTTCGGGCGTGAAACCGGTTTTCTCGGCGGCATTGTTCTTATCACCACGGTCATGTTCGGGTTCTGGTCCCGTACGGCATCGGCGGAACTGCTCAATGTTCTGGCGATCTGGTTGATGTTGTGGGTACTGGCCGGTGACCGGAGGCCCTCTTTCGGCCGGTACCTGGCATTCTATGTCGTTGCGGCGGTGTCAGCTTTCTGTAAAGGTCCTGTGGCCCCCGCCGTGGCGTTGATGACGACCGCGGCCCTTTCCGTGACGGAGATCGTCGCCGACGTGAGGTCCAACGGCCGCGTCCGTGCGCGCGTATGCCTTGCCCGGCATTTCGGCTGGATATTATCGCTTAAGGGGTCCCTCGCGGCATTGTGCGGTCTCATCGTTTTTGCGCTGCTCTTTTTTCTGCCCGTGATCGCTACGGGTTCCTGGGATGCGGCGGAGCTCATGTGGCGTGAGAACGTAACGCGGTTCTTCAAGCCGTTCGATCACGTCGAGCCTTTCTACAGCTACGTCAAGCATATCCCGGTGTTTCTGCTTCCGTGGTCATTTGTTGCCGCGGCGTCCCTCTTGTCCATAGGCGGATGGGAAGCCGGCCGTTCGCGAAGATGGCTCATATGCGTTACTGTTGCCATTTTCATGTTCTTTACCGTGTCAGGCTCCCGCAGGAGCTACTACATATTGCCGATAGTCCCGGCTTTTGCCCTTATCATGGGGCGATCGATCGCCGGCTTCCTGTATGGAGCGCGCGAGAAAGATCCCGTTGTCATGAAAGGTTCCCTCATCATAACAGGCCTTCTGCCGGTCCTTGGGGGAGGCGCGATGATTGCGGCGTACCTTTGGTTTGAACAGTACCGGCACATCTCGGAGATCATTATCGGCCCCGTCGTTACGGCTGCCGGCGTTTTCGCGCTTATGTTGCTGTACAAGCGAAAATTCATTCCGGGCATCATCCTCACGGTTCTTGCCCTTTTCGGTCTCCTTTCGTGGGGCTATACAGCGGGCAGCCTGATCGGCGAAAGGGAAAGGACGCTCAAGCCTTTTGCGGCCGGGTTAAAAAGTCATCTTGAAGGTGTCGATCGAGAGAAGATCGCGATGTACGGTGTCGGCAATTCATCGCTTATCTTTTATCTCGCTATGCCGGGGCCGGTAAGGACCATCGGTGATATGTCCGGGGTCTGTGCATACGTCAGGAGGCCGGGCAATTACCTTGTGACGGAGGATTTCCAGGCTGACCGGATCACAAAAGCGTGCGGTCCCGCGAATATGGTGCGGGTCCTTGCCCAGCCGGGTGAAGGGAAAAAGCGGGACCGGGAGGGCCTCGTCCTTTTCCGGACCCGGGAAGGACCGTAAAACCCTTGTCCAGCAAGCGTAAATCTCAAAGTTTTGCTTGACTTAGACCACCAGATATATTAAGGTAAACAAATTTTTTTAAGGGTGAAAATGTTTATGAAAACGTATTTTCCAAAAGAAGGCGAAATTTCGAATGACTGGTATGTGATGGACGCGGAAGGCGTTGTACTGGGGCGGCTCGCTGCCAGGGTGGCGATGATCCTCAGGGGTAAGACCAAGCCTGTTTTTACACCGCATGCTGACACCGGCGATTTTGTGATCGTCGTCAATGCCGACAAGGTAAAGCTTACAGGCTCCAAGCTTCTCAACAAGACCTATCAGAAGCACAGCAACTTTCCCGGCGGGCTCAGGGTAATGAACGCGAAGACGATGCTTGAAAAGAAGCCGGAAGAGGTTATATACCAGGCGGTGAAAGGGATGCTTCCCAAGAACACGCTTGGCAGGAAGATCTTGAAGAAATTGAAGGTCTATCGGGGCAGCGAACATCCGCACAAGGCCCAGATGCCCAGGGAGATAACAATGAAGGAGGTACAAGGTGCCTGAAAAGAGGTACTACGCAACAGGGAAGAGAAAGACCGCCGTGGCGCGGGTATGGATAAAGCAGGGTACCGGGGAATTCCTCATCAACGGCAGGCCGTTCGAGAATTATTTTCCGGTTGAGGAGCTCAGGCTGCAGGTCAACAAGCCTTTCATGCTGACGGGCAACGTGGGCAAGTTCGACGTTGTCGCGAACATTTACGGCGGAGGCATCCCCGCACAGGCGTGGGCGCTCGGCCACGGGATCGCGAAGGCGCTTCTCGAGGTTAACGCCGGCTTAAGGGTTACCCTGAAAAAACAGGGCCTCATCACGAGGGACCCGAGGTCGAAAGAACGGAAGAAGTACGGAAAGAAAGGCGCACGCGCCAGCTTCCAGTTCTCCAAGAGATAATAATCATGTACACTGTCGGAATTGTGGGAGCAACGGGCTATACAGGCGTTGTCCTGATGTCCCTGCTCCTCACGCATCCCGATGCAAAGATAAACCTCATCACCTCCAATACGTATCGGGGGCGCAGGATCTCCGATATCTTTCCTTTGTTCAAGGGCCGCTTCGAGGAAGCGCTCCAGCCGACCGACGATGATCACAGGGGCAAATGCGATGTCTATTTCCTGTGCCTGCCTCACGGTACGTCCATGCAGAAGGCCCGTGAGCTGTATGACGGCAAGGCCGTGATCGTGGACCTCAGCGCGGATTTCCGCTTCGAGGACATTCAGATGTATGAAAAGTCTTATGTCCCGCATGCGGCTGCCGAGCTGGTACCCGAGGCCGTCTTCGGTTTGCCGGAATTGTACAGAACGTCGATCGAGGGAAAGAAGTTGATCGGCAACCCGGGATGCTACCCGACCTCCGCCATTCTTGCGCTTTACCCTCTGGTCAAGAACAATAAGCTTGCCGGGGATATATTTATCGACTCAAAATCGGGTGTGAGCGGCGCGGGCAGGGAAGGGAAGGTCGGAAGCCTGTTCTGCGAGGTCTCCGAAGGGTTCCGTGCGTACAACGTCGGCGTCCACAGGCATGAGCCGGAGATACAGAAGGAAGTCAACAAGTACTCGCCGCAGCGGATCTCCTTCGTTCCGCACCTTGTTCCGATGTCGCGCGGCATCCTCACCACGGTCTATGGAAGACTTTCCATTCCGTCAAAGACCGCCGATGTGATCGCCCTGTTCCGCGATACATACAAGGACGATCATTTTGTCCGGATCCTGGACGAGAACACATACCCCGACACCCGTTTCGTCCGCTTTTCGAATTACTGCGATGTCGGCCTCAAGGTCCTCGATGACGGCCGGATAGTCGTTATCTCGGCCATCGACAACCTCGTCAAAGGCGCCTCGGGCCAGGCCCTCCAGAACATGAACGTGGCACTGGGGCTTGATGAGAGGGCCGGATTGTCCGCCGTCCCGCAGTATCCCTGAGAGTTTCGTTCCGCGTTCTACGTTCCGCGTTCTACGTTAAAAACCAAGAGAAAGAAATATTTTCAAAAACTTGCCTAAACGTAGAATCTCTCAACTAACTGGATTTTGCAACTCAGAACTCAGAACGTAGAACGCAGAACGTTCTTTACGCCTCTTTGTCCATTTTCTGTATATCTTTGATATGCAAGTGTTCCTTTATGATGAATATGAAGCCGAGGATGTTGTAGGGGATGTACCAGGAGGCGTGGAAGAATATCGCTACGGTGAAGGCTTCGTATTTGGGGATACCGAAAATGGCGAGAAGGCTGATGAGGAGGAACTCGTAGACACCGATGTATCCCGGCGACGACGGGACTGCGAGGCCCATCTGAAGGATGGCGCATATGAAGGGGACATATGCAAAAGGAAGCACTACCCCGAATGTCCTGAGTGAAAAATAAAGTGCCATTGCCATGGAAAACCAGTTGGCGACGGTAAGGACCACGGACACGGAAAGCCTGCCGGGCGTCCTGATGCGGCGGAGGTTCTCGTGTATCTCCGAGATCCGTTTTGCCAGTTTGTTGAAAAATGGCTTCGGGTGCCGGTGCAGGTAGCCGGTGATCTTTGACGCTACCTTCTCCTGGCTGATGGCGAACAGGAACAGGACACAGATCAGAAAGACCGCGACAAGAGCATACAGGGCCTTCGAGACATATGCGGGGAGGGCCTGCCCGGGAAAGAATATGAAGGTGATCAAGAGCAGGCCCAGAAGATCGAATACCCGGTCGACGAAAACCGTGGACACCGCATACGTGAAGGGGACGCCTATGCGCTTTGACAGGGCGTAACCGCGTGCGACTTCACCGATGCGGGCAGGCAGGACGTTATTTATAAAGAGGCCGATAAGCAGGGCCATGAATGCATCCGGGAAACGGGTATTGTATCCGACGACCCGCATCCATCTTAAGGAACACAATGAAACAGAGATCATAATGCATATGAGGGGCAGGAAGGCGTATGTTATGTCTGCCCGTTTTATGGTCCCGGCAAACTGCCGGTAATCGATGCCCCGTAAAGACAGGTACAAAAGAACGATGCTGATAACGAACCCGGCGATTGTGAAAAGTTTATGTTTTTTCATTGTGTGTAATTCGTCACGTAAATGCCGCCGCATACCATGAAAAGGCCGGCGAGAAGGCCTGCCGTTACCTGCTCGTGCTGAAAAAGCACGGCGAACAGGACGCCGAATACCGGTGTCAGAAAAGTGAAGACCGATAGTCTTGCGACGGGATAGTCATGGATCAATTTGAACCATACCAGGTAGGAGATGAATGCCACAATAACGGACTGGAAAGCAAGCGAGGCAAACTGGAGTGTCCCGGGGTCCTTGATCCATTGGGTTTCGATAAAGCAGGAACACAGGAAGAGGACCGGTACCGAGAAAACGAGCTGGTAGAGAAAGGTGTTGATGGGGTGCATCCTGCCGGCGCAGTATTTCTTTATGTAGAGGGTGGTCGCTCCCCACACGAATGCGGCTATTATTTCCAGAATGTCGCCGATCAGCATAAGCCGGTTGTAATGAGAAGGCTTTCCATAGAAAACTGCTACGAGCCCTCCGAATGCCAGGACGAGGCCGGTCCATTTCAGAGGGCTTAATCTCTCGCCGAGGAAAAGGTGTGCGCCTGCGGCAACGACAAATGGGGAGAGATAAATAAGGATAACAGCCCTCGCTGAGTCCGTGAAAAGCATGCCGAGATAGAGAAACGCGAATTCGAGGCCGAAAAGGACCCCCACGACGAGCCCATGAAAAAAGAGGGCCCCGCGGTGGTAGAGGTCCTGCCTGATAACGAGGCAATACACGATCCCGAGAAGAGATGCAATGACCGAGCGGATGAACGATGTGAAGATCGGTGAAAAGCCCTCATTCGTGATCTTGATGGCGGAATAGTTCGACCCCCACAGGATGGTAATGATCAGGATCGCGGCAAATCCCCTTATGTCGATATGGTCATTTTTCATTGATGTAATGACCCATGTTTTATAAGGATAACGCGGGCCATGTCAAGCAAATTAACTCCTTGATATATAAGGCTGGAGGGATGTGGAGCAAAGGGTTTTCCTTGACAATCAGACAGGATATTTGTTTCTATTTAGCAGTAAAATCACGACCAACACGGAGCTTTCCATGAAAAGAACTGCAATTGTCGGGACGGGTTCGTTTTTACCCGAGCATATCATGACGAACTTCGATATCGAGAAATTCCTCGATACGACGGATGAATGGATATTTACCCGGACCGGCATCAAGGAACGAAGAATTGCCGACAAGAACGAAGCCACGTCGGACCTCTGCAAAGTGGCCTCGGAGAGGGCCCTCGACGCGGCAGGCATGAAGGCCGGGGATATCGACCTCCTCATCCTGGCGACGATCACCCCCGATACGCACTGTCCTGCCGGTTCGAACTGGCTCGAGTCGAAACTGGGATGCACAAACGCGGTATCGTTCGACGTGACGGCGGCTTGCTCGGGTTTTGTTTTTGCCCTTCATGTCGCGGATAATTTAATAAAGGCGGGCGCCAACAAGAAGGCGCTCGTTGTTGCGGGCGAGATCATGAGCCGGGTGGTCAACTGGAAGGAACGGGAAAGCTGCATTCTCTGGGGCGACGGCGCCGGTGCGGCCGTCGTTACGGAATCCGATGCCGGCGCGCAGGTCCTGTCCACACATATCCATACCGACGGTCCCGGCGGCGAGACGCTTCTCATGCCGGGCGGCGGGTCGAAGACAACGCCCATTTCCTACGAGAGCGTTGACAAGGGCCTCCATTACCTCAAGATGATAGAGGCCAATAAATCTTTCAAGGTTGCCGTCACACGCTTTGCAGAGGCATGTGAAGAGGCCGTCGCCTTCAACGGCCACACGATCGAGGATGTCGACCTGATCATCCCTCACCAGGCGAATTTAAGGATCCTCCAGGGAATGGCAAAGAAGCTCGCGGTCCCGATAGAGAAGGTCTATATGACCATAGAAAAATACGGCAATATCTCATCCGCAACCGTACCCATCGCCCTCGACGAAGCCGTCCGGGACGGCTCCATCAAGAAGGGGTCGCTCGTACTTCTCACCGCCTTCGGCGGCGGCCTTACCTGGGGCTCGAGCCTCGTGCGGTGGTAGCGGTTTACATTTGAATCAAAAATATTTAGAATAACCAATCCCGGAGGGATGGCTGAGCGGCCGAAAGCGGCGGTCTTGAAAACCGTTGGGCATG
>CALMFJ010000067.1 GCA_937862865.1 uncultured Pseudomonadota bacterium
GATCTCCCGTGTTGTCGGCCGCCCTTCCCTTTTGAAGAAACCTCCCGGGAATTTACCTGCAGCATACGACATTTCCTGGTAATTGACCGTTAAAGGCAAAAAATCCTTGTCCTTCGGGTTCTTTTCGGAAACAACCGTGACGAGCACGACGGTATCGCCATAACGGGCAATGACGCTCCCGTCAGCCTGTTTGGCAAGACCCCCGGTAGTGATGCTTAACGGCCGGCCCGCGAATTCGATAGTTATCTTTTCTTCCATATTCTTCCTATTAATCCTTTATTTTCTGAGACCGAGCTTTTCTACAACTTTCTTGTACCGGTCAACATTCTTATCTTTCAGGTAATTGAGCAGTCTTCTCCTGCTTCCCACGAGGACAAGGAGCCCGCGCCGCGAGTTGTGGTCCTTCGAGAACTTCTTGAAATGTTCGGTCAGGGACTTGATCCTTTCCGTAAGAAGCGCGATCTGCACTTCCGGGGAACCGGTGTCGCTATCGTGGGTTTTGAAATCCTCGATTATTGACTTTTTCCGCTGGGCATTGAGTGGCATAGTTGCTATTCCTCCTTTAATGATTGATAAGCCTCTTTATCTTAATTGTCCGGGAAGCAAGGTCGGCAACGCCTATCCCGATAAGCATGCCCTGCTTGTCGAAAAGGCGCGCATTCTCCCCGTGCTTCCAGTCCTTTGAATTTCCTGTAATGGGTACGGGCATCCCGTGTTTCAGAAACTTCTCGAGCGGAGCATCCACCACCATCCCCCGTACGGAACCCAGGATGTTTTCCAAAGGTAGTAGATAGTTTATCAGGTCTTGCTCCATTTTGAAATAATCAATATCAGTTCCCATATTTTCCGTAAAATCGCCATGCTTGGTGCGTTTGAGGGTATGCAGGGTCGCCCCGCACCCCAATTGTTCGCCAAGGTCGCTCGCAAGCGCCCGTATGTACGTTCCCTTGGAACATGTGACCGTAACGTCGAGGTACGGATGCGTGTAATCGAGAAGGGTTATATCGAAGATCTCGACCTCTTTTGTCGGCTGCTCAACGGGCACACCGCTGCGGGCCCATTTGTAAAGAGGCTTCCTGTTGACCTTTTTCGACGAATACGCGGGTATTCTCTGCGTTATCCTGCCCAGGTATGACGCAAGGGCGTCCTCGATCACCCGCCTCTCAAAGGGGCCCGTCGGGGTCTCGGTCACCACCTTCCCCTCGATATCCTGCGTCTCGGTGGTCACACCGAGAAGGAATTTCGCCCGGTACTGCTTCTCGACGTTTTCCAGGTAAGGGATGAGTTTCACGCCTTCGTCAAGGGCAACCGGCAAGATCCCGGTGGCATTCCGGTCGAGGGTTCCGATGTACCCGATCTTCTTGAACTTATGGATCCTCTTGAGCCGCCGTATGACGTCATAGGATGACATCCCTGTCTTTTTATCGATTATCAAAAATCCGTTCATGTCGCTGATACTCATTTCCTCCGATTTACTCCCGCTATTGCACGGTACCGAGCGCCTTAAGCAGTCTCTCGCGGGCCTCTTCCAGGGCCCCCTCGATACGGCACCCTGCCGCGTTGCGGTGCCCCCCGCCGCCGAACATGCTGCAGACCGCGGCGACATCGACCTTTCCTTTTCCCCGCATGCTTATCTTGTAAAGATCTTTCCTGATCTCCCGCATGAGGACCGCAACCTCGATCCCGCCGATCTCCTTGATGAATTCAACGAAACCATCCACGAATTCACTGGTGGTCCCGGTCTTTTCGAACATATCGCCTGTCACATGCACCATCGCCACCGTGCCGTTGTAGGTCGCAAGCGTACGCAGGACCTCCCCGAGAAGGAGAAACCGCCCCTTCGGGTGGTTCTCGTAGACCATTGTCGCTATCTGCGACGGGTTGGCCCCGGCCTTGACCATCTCCTCGCATGTTTTGTAGGCGTTCAAAGAAGTATTCTCGTACCGCAGCGAGCCCGTATCGGTAAAGACAGCCGTATAGATATTGTCCGCTATATTCTTGTCGATCCGGACCTTGAGGTATTTCAAAAGACGGTAAAGGATTTCCCCGGTTGACGAGGCCGTGTTGTCCACGTAGTTGATCGTGCCGAAATAATCGTTCGTATCATGATGGTCTATGTTAACGAGCGGTTTACCGGATGCGACCTCTTCGTGGCCTTTCCCGATCCTGAAAAGGCTTCCGCAGTCGAGCACAAAGACCGCATCGAACCCGTCACGCGGCATCGTATGCGTCACCCGGGGGGCGGGCAGAAAATTATACCGGTACGGCACCTGGTCGCTGAGATAAACGGCCGCTTTCTTGCCGAGCGATTGCAGGGCGAAAGCAAAGGCAAAGGCCGAGCCGATCGCGTCCCCGTCCGGATCGATGTGGGTCGTCACGAGAAAATCCTGACCTTTCATCACAAGCCCTTTAATCTTTCTTTTCATCAGCCTCTTTCCTGAATATCTCTTCTATCCTTTGCGCACGTTCGAGCGTGTCATCGAGGTGGAACGTCAGATCGGGTATATATCTCAGCGTGACCCTCTTGCCGAGCAGGAACTTGATGTACCCCTTCGACCGTTTCAGGGCGTCGAGCGTATTTTTCCGCGCCTCGTCGTCCCCGTATATCGAGACATACACCTTGCCTGTCTTCAGGTCCTCGCTCATCTTCACTTCGACGACCGTTACAAAACCGAGACCGGGGTCCTGGAGCTCGCGCTGTATGATGAGCGAGATCTCCTCGCGGAGCAGGTCCTGGACCCGCAGGCGGCGGTATCTCATATCTCGCCCCCGATAACGATGATCTCGCTCGACGTATCGATGATCTCGCCGAGATAGAGCGATTCCATGTATTCATGCACGTTCTCGATGACCTTGCTCACGTGGTCCTGCCTCACGCCTGCTACCGCGAAGCCGATCCGGGCCCGCTGCCACAGGTTCGACTGATCGACCTCGATCATGGAGATATTAAACTTCGCCCGGGTCTTTTCAATGACTTTCCTCAGCATCTGCCGTTTATCTTTAAGAGAATGGTTCTCAGGAAAGAAAATATCGACGCGGGAAATTCCGACAACCATAAAAACCGACCATCATAAAACAGTAAGCAGTAAACAGTAAGCAGTAAGGTGATGGAACCTTATATTCATAAACTCCTTACTCCTCACTGTTTACTGTTTACTATTATTTTATTCAAGGGTCTGCTTCTCCTTCTCTTCTATGAAGAACTCGAAGACGTCCCCTTCCTGTATATCGTTATAATCTTCCAGGGAAATGCCGCATTCATACCCTGACAGGACTTCCTTGACATCGTCCTTGAAACGCTTGAGGGACGCGATCTTCCCGACGTGGGTCACCTGGCCTGCGCGAAGGACACGGATCAGGGAATTCCGTGTCGCTTTTCCCTCGGTCACATACGAACCGGCGATAATGCCTATACGCGATACGGAGTAGGTCTTCCGTATCTCCGCCTTGCCGATCGTCGTTTCGACGATCTTCGGCGCCAGAATTCCTTCCATGGCCTTCTTAACTTCATCTATCATCTCGTAGATGATCGAATAAAGCCTGATATCGATCTTTTCCTGCTCCGCAAGCGCCTGTGCCTTTGCTACCGGGCGCACGTTAAAACCGATGATGATCGACCCGGATGCCATGGCGAGGTTTACGTCCGTTTCTGTGATCGCACCGACCCCGCTGTGTGTGACCTGCACTTCGACGGCATCGGTCGAAAGCTTCTTCAGGGACTCCACGATGGCATCGATGGTGCCGCGGACGTCGCCCTTCACGATAACATTGAGATACACCTTCTCCGTTTCACCGATCTTCGAATAAAGGTCTTCAAGCGTCGTGCGTGCGCTCTTCAGGGCCTCCCTCTCGCGGAGCCTCTCCTGCCTGAACTTGGAGAGCTCTTTCGCGTAGCGCTCCTCCGTGGTGACTATGAAGCGGTCGCCGCCATGGGGAACGTCCTGGAAACCGACAACGAGGACCGGGGTCGCCGGCGGGGCCGTCTGGATCCTCTGCCCCTTGTCATCGATCATTGCCCGGACACGCCCGAATGTCATACCCGAAATGAACGGGTCCTGTATCTTCAGTGTGCCTTCCTGGATGATCACGGTCCCGATCGGCCCATGTCCTCTGTCAAGCTCGCTTTCAATAACAGTTCCGCGTGCGAGCCTGTCCGGGTTTGCCTTGAGTTCAAGCATTTCCGACTGGAGGATAATGAGTTCGAGGAGTTCCTTGATGCCTTCCTTTTTCTTCGCCGAGATCTTTGCGAAGAGGGTCGTCCCGCCCCAATCTTCGGGGATGAGGTTTTGTTCGGCAAGCTCTTTCGTGACCTTGTCGATGTTCGCGTTCTGCTTGTCGATCTTGTTGATCGCAACGATGATGGGGACCTCTGCGCTCCGGGCGTGGTTGATGGCCTCGATCGTCTGGGGCATGACCCCGTCGTCAGCCGCCACGACCAGGATGACGATATCGGTGACAAGTGCCCCGCGGGCGCGCATTGCCGTGAATGCCTCGTGGCCCGGCGTGTCGACGAACACGATCTGCTTGCCGTCGACATTGACCTTGTACGCGCCTATATGCTGCGTAATGCCGCCCGCCTCGCGTTCGGCGACATTGGTATCGCGTATCGTGTCGAGAAGGAGCGTCTTGCCGTGATCGACGTGCCCCATGATGGTGACGACCGGAGGCCGGGACTTTAAGTTCTCCTGGCTTTCTCTTCCCTCTTCTTCCCGTGCGAAGAACTCTTCCTCGATGGAGACGATCTTCTCCACCTCATAGCCGAACTCGGTGGCCGCGAGGTACGCGGTGTCGTAGTCTATCGATTTATTGACCGTTGCCATGACCCCAAGGGGCAAAAGTTTTATGATGATATCCTGGGCTTTGACGTTCATCCTGCGGGCAAGTTCGCCTACGGTTATCTCGTCACTGACCTTCACAAGGCGGCGCGCCGCCTTGAGCTCCGGCCTCTTTTCTTCTTCGGCCCTTCTATCGGCGCCGCCACCCCTGCGGTCCTTTCTGAAGGAACCGCTCTTGGGCCGCTGCCGTCTGAACGAATAGAGGTCTTCCTCTTTTATGACAACCTTTCGTTTCAGGGTGCCTTTCTTCTTTTCCTTCCCTTCCTCTATTTCCTGCTCCTCGATCTTCTTGAGGAGCTTTTCTGTCTTCTTCTTCTGGCGCTCGGGCCCCTCGCCTTCCTCGCCCTCTACGGCCTTGAAATCCTTCTCGAGGTCCTGTTTGTAAGCCTCTTCGAGGACCTTGGTGATCTCTTTCTCCTTTTCTTCGGCAATATGCTCGATATCGCCTTTCAGGGCGGTATCTTCAGGCGCGGCGGCGGTCTCTCCTTCCCCGTGCGGCTTAACCTCGCCCGCTTCCCGTGCGCGTTCTTCTATGTGAACATGGAGGTCCTCGGGCATCTTCCTCGGGACTTCGCGTGCGGCCTCTTCTTCCGGCGTGGTCTTTCCGGCTCTTTTGCGTGTGGGGGCCTTGATCGAAACAGGTTCGGCCTTCTTTTCTTCTCCGGGTTCTTTCTGCTCTTCTTTTGGTTCTTCCTTGGCCCGCGGCGGCGCCTGCACCCGGCGCCTGATGATCGTCGATGCTACCCGGGTCTCAACAAGGGTCTCGCCTGACTGCGAGGCCTCGGCCTTGACGGGCTCGTGGGGCAACTCGCCCTCTTTCGGCTTGTCCTTGATCTTTACGCCGATCTTCTTCAGTTTGGCGAGTATTTCCTCATCGCTTGCCTTGTCGGTAAGGGCCGTGATCTTAATTTTCGTCATTCCTGTTCCTTCCTTGCTCCACTTTAAGGCTTATTCCGCGGGGATGTTCGTCCCTTCCGCTGAAGCCTCGGATTCACGCCCCTCTTCCTCGAGCCGGCCCTCACTACCTCCTTCTTCCGTCGTTTCGGTCAGGGAAGCCGCCGCTTCCTTGTTCTCTTCGGCACTTTCTTTTTCTTCCCGGGCCTTCGCCATTTTCTGCACCATGATGGCCCGCGCCTCGTCAATAATGCGCCTGCAATCCTCGACGGAAATGCTCGTGATCTTGTTCATCTCCTCCGGGGTAAGCTTGGCAATGTCCTTCGGGTCGCGCAGGTACTCATCGTGCAGTATGCGGGCCAGTATCTCGCTCACCTTCAAGGTCTCGATGAGCTCGTCGATTATCTTCTTCGAGGTCTTCTCGACCTCGGATTCACTGCTGATATCTATCTTCCAGCTCGTCAGCTTCGATGCCAGGCGAACGTTCTGCCCCTTCTTGCCGATCGCGAGCGAAAGCTGATCATCGTTGACGATGACCTCCATCGAATGTTCCTCTTCGTTGATATACACCTTCGATACCCTGGCCGGCGCGAGCGTGTTGCAAACAAACTTGGCGATATCCCTGCTGTAGGGTATGATATCTATCTTCTCGCCCCGAAGCTCCTGGACGATGCTCTGGACGCGGGAACCCTTGACGCCGACGCACGCCCCGATCGGATCGATATCGGGGTCTTCGCTATATACCGATATCTTGGCGCGCTCTCCCGGCTCCCGGGCGGCACCAATGATCTTTATGATCCCTTCCTGGATCTCGGGGACCTCAAGCTCAAACAGCTTCATGAGAAAACCCGGATGCGTCCTTGACATGAGGATCATGCACCCCTTCTGCCCTTTTTCCACGTCGAGTATGAGGCCTTTCACGCGCTCTCTCTGGCGGAAGGTCTCGCCGGGTATGGCTTCCTTATAGGGCATAAGCGCCTCGGTCCTCCCGAGGTTGACGATATAATGGTTCTTCTCGACCCTCTGGATGACACCCGTTATGATCTCGCCTTTCTTGCCCTTGAACTCGTTGTAGATGACATCGCTTTCCGCGTTCCTCACCTTCTGTATGATGATCTGCTTGGCAGTCTGGGCTGCGATGCGGCCGAGGGACGACGTGTCGAGCTTGATCCCTATCGCGTCGCCGATCATACACTCCGGGTCTTGCTTCCTCGCCTCTTCCTCAATGACCTCCATGTCGGGTTCACGCACTTCTTCGACCACGGTCTTGAACTGGAACACCTCGATCTCTCCCAGTTCTTCGTTGTAATGGGCTTCGAGGTCAAGATGGCTGCCGTATTTCTTTTTCGATGCAGACAGAATGGCTTCCTCGAGGGCCTCGATTATCGTCTCCTTCGGGATGCCTTTTTCTTTTCCCACCTGCTCGATGACATAATTGAGATCAAAATACATCGTTACTCCTCAATATCAAACTCCAAATGTGCCTTTTTTATAGCACATATCGGGATCGTAAACATACCTATTTTTTCCTGTACCAGGACGTTCTCAGCGGCCGTATCGACTATCTTTCCGACGAACTCGTGCCTGCCCTCCACTTCATCCCGCGTGATGATCCGGCACTTCTTTCCCCTGTACCGGGCAAAATCTTCCAGCCTCTTCAACGCGCGCGTGAGCCCCGGCGAAGAGACCTCCAGCGTATAAGGATGCTCTATCGGGTCTTCAACGTCGAGCGCTCTGCTTAACTCGCGGCTCACATACTCGCAGTCGTCGATGGTCACTCCGCCTTCCCTGTCAATAAAGATACGCAGGAGCCACCGTTTCCCCGAAGCACGGAATTCCACCTCAACCAGCTCCAGAAGCCGATCCTCAAGGATAGGTACAACTATGGCCTCTATCTTTTCTATGGTTTCCGTGGCGGATATCATCCTGGCTAAAAATTAAAAAAGCGGGCGGAACCCACTTGACGCCATTCTTTTACCATAAATTAACGGGGAATGCAACGGTAAAAACCAGCATTTTTATTGACTTTGCCACGGCCGGAGGGTAAAAACTGAATAAAGCAGGGCCAAGTTCCATCATACGGGAAAATATGCATACCTACTCTTCTTACACCATTCCGAAGCGGGTGCTCGTGACCGGGGGGGCGGCCTTTATCGGGTCCCCCCTGTGCGAACGCCTTCTCGGTGACGGGCACGAGGTGATATGCCTCGACAACTTCTTTACCGGGACCAAAAGGAACATAGACCACCTGATGGGATCGGCCCGGTTTGAAATGATCCGTCACGACATCACGCAGCCCATTCTTCTGGAAGTAGACTGGATATTCAACCTCGCGTGCCCGGCGAGCCCGATCCATTACCAGTACAACCCTGTAAAGACCATCAAGGTCAACGTCCTCGGGGCACTCAACATCCTCGGCCTTGCAAAGAGGGTCCGCGCGCGGGTGTTCCAGGCCTCCACGAGCGAGATCTACGGTGATCCCCGGCTGCATCCCCAGACGGAAGAGTACTGGGGGAACGTGAACCCCATCGGGAAGCGCAGCTGCTATGACGAAGGCAAGCGTGTGGCCGAGACCCTTTTCTTCGATTACATGCGGCAGAACAAGGTCGACATCAAGGTCGCCCGCATCTTCAACACGTACGGCCCGAGAATGCAGCCGGACGACGGGCGCGTGATAAGCAACTTCATCGTCCAGGCGCTGGCCGGAAAACCCGTGACGATCTACGGCGACGGTTCCCAGACGCGTTCATTCACGTATATCGACGATATGATCGAGGCCATAATCAGGTTCATGGACCATGAGACGAACACCGGGTTGAGGCCCGAGGATTACACGGCCCCGATCCTGTCCGGTTTTCCGGGCCCCGTCAATCTCGGCAATCCCGACGAGACGTCAATCGCCGGCATCGCCCGCAAGATCATACGTCTTGCCGGTTCGTCATCCGTCATCATCCACGAGAAACTTCCTGAGGACGACCCCCGGCAGCGCTGTCCCGACATCTCCCTCGCCAGGAACACGCTGCGCTGGCAACCCGTGACGGGGCTCGACGAGGGCCTCAAGAAAACGATACACTACTTCCGGAAGGAACTGGCATGACACGCGAGGAAGAACTTACCCGGAACGGCTGGGAAAAAAGGTTCATCGCCTGCGAGCCGAGACTATCCGAGATGGCCGACATGTACCGCGAGATCGGTTTCGAGGTCCTCCTCGAGCCCCTCCCCACGAAAGACGAACTGGAGGCGCAAGGCTGCGGCACGTCATGCGGCGAAAAAGAATGCACCGTCTGCTACGACGCCGACACGGAGCGCTACCGGATCATATTCACCCGGCGGAAAGAAGAGTAAAGACCCGACTATTCTCACCGCGTCATTCCGGCGAAGAGTTTGTGTCGCAATTATAGTCTCGCCGTCATTCCGGTGCTTGACACCGGAATCCAAGGTTCTGTTTTTATTGATGTTCATTGTTTTCATCCTTCCGGAAAGACCAAAAAGAAAAACCTTG
>CALMFJ010000068.1 GCA_937862865.1 uncultured Pseudomonadota bacterium
CGCATCATCGTTGTCGAGCTTGATGGCCTTGTCCTGGGCTTTATCGTTGATTCGGTGTCCGAAGTGCTGAGGATTCCCGGAAACACGATCGAGCCGCCCCCGTCGATGGTAGCGGGCATTGAATCCGAGTATATCGAAGGCGTCGGCAAGCTTGACGAAAGGCTCCTTATCCTTCTGGAGCTCAAAAAGATCTTCTCGTCTCCTGAAAGAAAGGATATCGAGAATATCGATATGAACTAGGGGACCGTACAGGGCCATGGACGAATCCTTCCCGGTAAACCTTTTAAGGACTGTTCATCCGACCGACAGGAAACTGTCCGTCTCGAAGGAATTCGTCGGCCCGAAAAGACAGGACGAGAAAGGTCAAAAGCGTTCCCCCAGGAAAACCGCCGAAAACGAAAAACGCGAAAAACCCATGAAATTATACGGCCGGGAGATGGCCTCCGGCGAGGATGTTGAGGAAGAGGGAAGCAGGATAGATATAACGGTGTAAGGGGCCGGTCTACGGTAAAGACCGTTCTACGTTCCTCGTTCTGCGTTCTACGTTAAAAACATCAAAGACACTGGATTCCGGCGGGCCGGAATGACGGTAGGGTGGGTGGATCCCATCAATCAGGAATGACAAATTACCCCCGCTTTTTCCATGAATGAAACAACGTAGAACGTAGAACGCGGAACGGCCCCTTACTCCTTATTCTTTTCCTGTTCCCATTGTCCCCCGCCGCCTAATACCCTGTACATATTGACCAAATTTATCAGCCGTGCGAGCTGGATGGCTATGAGGCCCTGCTGGGCACTGTAGAGGCTGCGCTGTGCGTCGAGGACGTTGAGGTAGCTGTCGATCCCGTTCCTGTACCGCGCGGTGGAAAGATCGTAGATCTTTTGCGACGCGCCCGTGAGCGTCTGCTGTGCCTTCATCTGGTCTGTTATCGTCCCGCGGCGGGCAAGCGCGTCCGCGACCTCCCGGAACGCCGCCTGTATCGCCTTTTCGTAGTGCGCGATGAATATGTCGCGGTCAGCCTTGGCGGCCCGTAAATTGGCCCAGTTCAGGACGTTGCTGAATATGGGAACGGTCACCTGCGGCGCGAAGGTCCACGTCTGGGAACCCGCCTTGAAAAGCGCCGATAGTTCGTCGCTTGTCGTTCCGACATTGGTCGTAAGGGAGATCCGGGGAAAAAACGCGGCCCGTGCGGCCCCTATATTGGCGTTGGCAGCTTTCAGCTGGCTTTCCGCCTCCAGGATATCGGGCCTTTTCAGAAGGACGTCCGACGCAAGCCCCGGATAGATATCTTTCGGCGGTTTGATCGAGGTTAGGTTCGTTGCCAGGAGTTCCGGGGGAATGGGAGCGCCCACGAGAAAATTCAGGGCGTTTTCGTCGTTCGCGACGAGATTGGTAAATCTCGCCTCGTCGACCCGCGCCGCCTCCACCCTGGTCGTGACCTGGTCGAGGTCTATCCGGGAGGATGCGCCAAGCTCGTAACGGCGCTTTATCAGGTCCCGGGATTCTTCCTGGGCCTTGAGTGTGGACCTGGCAAGTTCAAGCGCATCGCGCTCCGCCGCAAGGACCATATACGCGTTTGCAACCTCGGCGATCAGGGTGGTCTGGACATAGTTCCGTGCATGCTCGGTCGCAAAGTATTGCTGAAGGGCCCTTTCAGACAGGCTGCGGATGCGGCCGAAGAAGTCAATCTCCCACTGGGTCACCCCGAAGTTCGCATTGTACAGGCGAATGTTCCTCGCGTCGTTGCTCTCGGCTATATCGGCGGGGTTCCTGTAGTAGTTGAGGCTGCCGTTTGCGTCAGGAAGAGGAAGGACGACCGCGCGCGAGATCCCGTACACGGCCCTCATTTTTTCGATGTTGAGGGCCGCCACCCTCAGGTCGCGGTTGTTCTGGAGGGCCATTTCGATGATCTTTATCAGTTTCTCATCCGTGTAAAACTCACGCCAGTTGATGTCCCCGACCGGTTTGTCCTTGAGATCGCTACCCGTTTCCTTGTATGCGGGACCGGTGGGCCACGACGCGGGGACCGGTGCATCGGGTCGCCTGTATTCGGGGATAAGCGTGCACCCGGCCAGGGCCGTGATAATAATAGCAACAATGAACGCGCATCGCATCATATCACTCTACCTCCGCAGGAGGTACGGGGCCGGGGACTTTCTCCGGTGCCCGGGCACGCTCCTTTCGCCTGAAGAACTCGGACACGACAACGAAGAGGAGCGGAATGTAAAAGAGGTCGATGAACGTAGCGGACAGCATACCGCCGGCCACGGCGGTCCCGATCGCCGACATGGCCCCCGCGCCCGCGCCTCCGGCGAGGGCAAGGGGCAAAACGCCGAAGAAAAACGCAAGAGATGTCATGATGACGGGACGCAGCCTTGTACGCACGGCGCCGAGTGTCGCATCGATGAGGCCTTCACCGTTCGCCATTCTTTCCCGGGCGAACTGGATGATCAGGATCGCGTTCTTCGTTGTCAGGCCGAGCGTAGTAAGGAACCCGATCTGGAAATAGACATCATTGTTGAAGCTGTGCACGATGGTCCCCGGGAACAGCTTGGCCATGGTCGAACTGTAGAAGCCGCGCGACCAGGTCGCGAGGGTTGCCCCGAAAATACCGAGCGGCAGCATGAGCAGGTTCGCGATCGGTATCGGCCAGCTTTCATAGAGGGCGGCAACGCAGAGGAAGATGACGATGACAGAAAAAGCGTAGAGAAGGGGCGCCTGGGAGCTTGACATCTTTTCCTGGTAGGACAGCCCCGTCCATTCATACCCGACCCCCGGGGGGAGCTTTGTCACGGCCTCTTGCATGGCCTTCATCGCCTCTCCCGAGCTCACACCGCGGGCGGGTTCCCCCCACAGGTTAAGCGCCGGGAAGCCATTGTACCTTTCAAGACAGGGAGATCCTGTCGACCAGTGGCTCATGGCAAATGCCGAGAACGGCACCATCTGCCCCCTGGTGTTGCGCACATACAATTTGTCTATGTCTTTCGGCAGCATCCGGTGGGGTGCGTCGGCCTGGGCGAAGACGCGCTTTACCCGCCCGGCATTGATAAAATTGTTGACGTATGCACTGCCGAACGCTGTCGCGATCGAGTCGTGAATGGAGTTGATCGGCACTCCGAGGGCGCCTGCCTTTTCCCAGTCGATATCGACGCGGTATTCGGGTATGTCCTCCATCCCATTCGGCCGGACCTTGGTCAGGCGCTTGTCCTGCGATGCGATGTAAAGGAGCTGGTTGCGAGCCTCCATCAATTTCTGGTGCCCGAGCCCCCCACGGTCGACGAGCATGAAATCAAACCCGGTGGCCATGCCGAGCTCGATGACCGCGGGCGGCGGGAACGCGAACACCAGGGCGCCGCGGTACTGCGAAAATGCCATGCTGGCGCGCTGGGCGACGGCTTTTACCTTAAGGCTGCTCTTGCCGCGTTCCTTCCAGTCTTTCAACTGTACGAAAACCATGCCATTCGTCTGTGTCCGCCCCGAGAACCCCACTCCGGAGATGGTCATGCAGGACTTGACCGCGTCCTTTTCCCTGTCCAGGAAATAATTCTGCAGCTTCGTGACAACTTCCTTGGTCTGCTCGATGGTGGAGCCGGTAGGCAGCATGACCTGGGAAAGCAGTATCCCCTGGTCTTCATCGGGGACATAGGATGTCGGCATATGAAGGAGGGTGAACGCAGCGAGGCCGGCAATGACAAAGTACCCGATAAAATACCATTTTCGTCTCCCGAAAGATTTGCCGACAATGCCGACATACCTGTCCCGCAGTGCGAAAAACTTCCTGTCAAACCAGCTGAAGAACGGGCGCAGGATGGGAAGGGCATTTTCGGCGGGCTCATGGCCTTTCGGCACCGGCTTCAGGATGGTTGCACAAAGGACGGGTGTCAGGATGAGTGCGACGATAACGGACAGGAGCATCGAGGCGATGATCGTCACCGAGAACTGCCTGTAGATGACGCCCGTGGAACCGCCAAAGAATATCATCGGTCCGAAAACGGCGGAGAGCACGAGGCCGATACCGATCAGGGCGCTCGTTATCTGGCCCATTGATTTGGCGGTGGCTTCCTTCGGCGGAAGCCCTTCCTCGCTCATGATACGCTCGACATTCTCGACAACGACGATCGCGTCATCGACGAGAAGCCCTATCGAAAGGACCATCGCGAACATTGTCAGCATATTTATGGAGAAACCGAAAAACTGCAGAACGGCGAATGTCCCGAGGATAACAATAGGAACGGCGATCGTGGGGATGAGGGTCGCCCGGATGCTTCCCATGAAAAGCCACATGATGAGGAAGACAAGGAGGATGGCCTCGAGAAGCGTCTCCACGACCTCTCCGATCGCGACCCTGACAAAAGGCGTCGTGTCGTACGGGTAGACGACTTTGAGCCCCTTGGGGAAAAAGCGGCTCATGTCCTGAAGCTTTGCCTTGATAGCATCTGCCGTATCGAGGGCGTTCGCCCCGGAGGCCATGCGTATTCCCATGGCCGCTGACGGTTTCCCGTTGTAAAAACTTTCGATGTCGTAGGCCTCGGTGCCGAGCTCGACGCGCCCGATGTCCCTGATGTGCACCACAGACCCGTCGGGGTTCATACGCACCGGTATGGCCCCGAATTCCTGGGGCGTCTTCAGCATGCTCTGCACGATGATCGACGTGTTGAGCCTCTGGCCCGGGACGGACGGGGCGCCGCCGAATTGCCCCGCGGACACCTCGACGTTGTACACTTTAAGCGCATCGGTCACGTTGGTCACTGTCAGATTGTAATTGACGAGCTTGCTGGGATCGAACCAGATGCGCATCGCATACTGGGACCCGAAATTTTCCACCTCGCCGACCCCGGGGATGCGCGCAATGACCTTTTCCAGGTTCGACTGGGCATAGTCCCTCAGGTCAGCGCCATCCATGCTGTTGTCTTCGGACACAAGGCCGATGATCACCAGCCAGTTCCTCGTCGCCTTGCCGACCGTGACACCCTGGCTTTGCACGGTTGCGGGGAGGCTCGCCATGGCAAGCTGGAGCTTGTTCTGGACCTTCGACCAGGCGATGTCGGGGTCCGTGCCCGGGGCAAAGGTCAGCGTAATGCGCGAGCTGCCCGAGGAATCGCTCGTGGACGACAGGTAGATCATGTTCTCGAGGCCGGTCAGTTTCTGTTCAATGATCTGCGTGACACTGTTCTCGACCGTTTCGGCAGAGGCGCCCGGGTACGTGCTCGCGATATAGATGGACGGCGGCGCGATCGGCGGATACTGGGAGATGGGAAGGTTGTAGATCGCCAGCACCCCGACGAGCATGATTATGATCGCGATGACCCATGCGAAGACAGGCCGTTCGAGGAAGAATTTCGATAACATTAATTGCCTCCGCTCATTTTGCCTTTGGGGCCTCTCCGGCCGGCTTCGGGTTCTCTGACCTGGCCGGAACAGGAGGCGGCGCTGACCTGGCAGGCGCTGTCTTTGCCGGTGCACTCTCAGCAGCAGGCGCTGCATTCGCCGGTACTTGAGCATCGGGTTTGGCCGCCGGCTTGTACGGCGCGGGCTTTACCGTGGTGCCCGGCATGGCCCTTTGAATGCCCTCGACGATCACTTTGTCACCGCTTTTCAGTCCCTCGGTGACAAACCACCTGTCGCCCATGGCCCTCGGGGCAACGACGGGCCGCACCTCGACCTTATTCTGTGCGTTGACAATGAGCACGTAAGGGTTGCCTTTGGGGTCGCGGGTCAGGCTCTGCTGGGGGATAAGCAGAGAGTTCTCGGCGACTCCCTCCAGGACAACCGCCCGTGCGTACATGCCCGGGAGCAGGACATGTTTCGGGTTCGGAAAGACCATGCGGAGAATAAAAGATCCTGTGCTTGGCTCGACCGTTATGTCGGAGAATTTCAAGGTCCCTTCCTGGTCGTACGGTGTGCCGTCCTCGAGGAGGAGCTTCACCTTTGTGCTGTCCGGCCCTTTGAGGACCAGTTTACCCTCTGCCAGAAGGCGTTTCAGGTGGAGCAGATTGGCGCTCGACTGGGTCGCGTCGACATAGACGGGGTCGAGTTTCTGGACCGTTGTGAACGGAGCGGGCTGGTTTGCCGTGGCAAGCGCGCCGACGGTAATGGCGGACTTGCCGATACGCCCGGCGATGGGGGCCCTGACCTGGGTGTAATTGAGATTGATGCGGGCTGTTTCGACCGCGGCCTTCCAGTATTTCACGTCAGCCTCCGCCTGCATGTGCTGGGCGGAGACGTCCTCGAATTCCTGCTGGCTGACGGCCTTTATCGCCACCAGCTCTTTGTACCGCTGGGCCTTTGAACGGATGGGGGGAAGATTTGCCTCGGCGCGCGCGAGGGACGCGGTTGCGTTGTCGAATGCGGCCTGGTAAGGGGCCGGGTCGATCTGGTAGAGGACCGCGCCCGCCTTGACGTCCGACCCTTCGGTAAAGAGGCGTTTCTTGACGATGCCGGTGACCTGGGGCCTGACCTCTGCTATGAGATAGGGCGATACCCGCCCGGGCAGTTCGGTCGTTATCGTCACCCTTTCGGTCTGAAGGGTGATAACGGCAACCTCGGGCGGAGGCGGTGCCGCCATCTTCCCTTTACATCCGGCCGCCGTGATGGCAAGGAGCGCCATGACCATGACAGCGACAACTTTCAGTGTGCCGGAATACCGCATATGCCACCTCTTTCGTGTTGTGATTATCATATTTTTTATCGGGTACCGGGGTCCTTCATGCATCGTTTTGCCTCTTATTTGTGTCTTCCCTCAGTTCATCGATGAGGCTGAGCAATGTATCGAATATCCTGGCGCGCTGCTCATCGTCAAACGGTGATATGGAGAGCATTTCCTGCAGCCGCATCCCATCGACGGCCAGGGCGATGATGGCCGCTCTTTCGAAGCTCATGTCGGACTTCTCGATAAATGTCATATAATTGTCGTGAACGACTTTCCGGATCGGTTCACTCAAACGCGGGTCATGCGAGACAGCGGCTGTCATCGATGCGCCGAGCCTGATATGTGCCGGGTTCCTGTCCCGCGCGGCCATAACAAAGCTCTTTAATTGACGGCACGGGACCTTCGGGATGGTTTTCAGGATCTTCTTCCTCGCATCCTGGTGTATCTTTATCTGGCGCTCCACCATTGCGATAAGAAGTGCCACCTTGCTTGGAAAGTGATGAAGCAGTCCTCCCTTGCTGACCCCTGCCTTTGCCGCTACGGCGTCGAGGGTCATATGGGACGCTCCGGCCTCGATAATGACGGCTTCCGCCGAATCGATGATGGTATTGTACGAACTGGCCCTGGGGCTCATGATGAACACCTCGTCATTGAAAGTATACAGTCCAGACGGTACAGTTTAAAATTTATGGCGGATTTTTGTCAATAATGAAAGAATATCACGGCGGTAGAAATTGTTTTCAGAAGCTTTTCTTGACTTGCATTTTTTTTTCATGATATAAGGGAATATTATGACGAACGCGCAGATAAAGAACTGGTGGTGGTGGCGGAAATATTAGGTGTGAGACCGTAATTTCCGGCCATGGGCGGTTTCACACCGTCCATGGCCGTTTTAGTTTAAAGGCCATGGGTCAGAAAGACTCCTGGCCTTTTTATTACACAAAGGAGGATACGATGGAAAAAAAGATATTTTTGAGCGATAAGGACATGCCGAAGGCGTGGTACAATATCCAGGCCGACCTGACGACGCCCCTGCCGCCGCCCCTGAACCCCGGGACGGGCGAACCCATAACTCCCGACATGCTCGAGGCCATATTTCCGATGAACCTCATTGAGCAGGAGGTCAGCACCGAGAGGTTCATAACGATCCCCGACGCGGTCATGGAACGTCTCCTCATGTGGAGGCCGACGCCGCTTTGCCGCGCGACGGCGCTGGAAAAGTTACTCGGCACCCCCGCGCAGATCTATTATAAGAACGAGAGCGTGAGCCCCCCGGGGAGCCATAAGCCGAACACGGCCATCGCACAGGTCTATTACAATAAAATATCAGGGGTAAAAAGGCTCACGACGGAGACAGGCGCCGGGCAGTGGGGAAGCGCCCTGTCATTTGCGTGCAACCAGTTCGGGATGGAGCTCAAGGTGTACATGGTCAGGGTGAGCTTCAACCAGAAGCCGTACAGGCGCATCATGATGGAGACATGGGGCGGGAAATGCGTGCCGAGCCCGAGCCCCGATACCGCCGCGGGCAGGAGTTTTCTCGAAGGCAACCCGGACCACCCGGGGAGCCTCGGCATGGCGATATCGGAGGCCATCGAAGACGCCGTTACCTCGGAGAACACGAAATATTCACTCGGCTCGGTCCTCAACCATGTCCTCCTGCACCAGTCCGTCATCGGCCTCGAGGCCCAGAAGCAGCTTGCGTCCATTGGAAAATATCCCGATGTCGTGATAGGGTGCGCCGGAGGGGGCAGCAACTTCGCCGGCATAGCTTTTCCATTCCTGCGCGACAAGATCAACGGCAAAGAGATACAGGTGATCGGGTCCGAGCCCACATCATGCCCGTCGCTCACGAAAGGCCGCTACGTCTATGATTTTGGCGATACGGCCGGAATGACACCGCTTTTGCCCATGTATTCCATAGGCCATAAGTTTGTTCCCGCCCCGATCCATGCGGGCGGCCTGCGCTATCACGGAATGGCGCCGCTTATCAGCAGGGTCTTCGCGGACGGCCTCATCGAGGCGCGATCATACAATCAGATCGAGACCTTTTCCGCAGGCCTCATCTTCGCGCAGACAGAAGGTTTCATCCCGGCCCCCGAGACAAACCACGCCATCGCCTGCGTTATCGAAGAGGCCAAAAAGGCGAAGGAAGAGGGCAAGGAAAAGGTGATCCTCTTCAACTTCTCCGGCCAGGGAACGATAGACCTGCCGTCGTACGACGCCTTCCTGTCCGGCAAACTCCAGGACTACTCCATGCCGGAGGGGGAGATAGAGGAACTGCTGAAGGAATTGAAGAAGATAGCGTGAAGACGGGCGACGGGCGATGGGTTTTTCCCATAGCCCATAGCCCGTCGCCGGAGGTCATCGTGGAAGTATACTGTCCCCAGTTAGGCATGCTTATCGGTTTCGATTACTGCCTTAAGGCCCAGAACGGCCTTCCCTGTTCCAACACGTACGGGTGTTGGAAAGAAAGGGTTGACGTGGCAGCCGTTCTTAAGGCAAATTTTACTGATGAAGAATTAGCCAAAGTTTTCAATACGGTACCGAAGTCGCGGCTTGAGAGGATCATGGAATCCGTATCAGAGGCGGGGAGGAAGAAGTAGATGCTGCTTTCCGACAGGGTAACGCAGGTGCGGCCGTCAGGTGTGAGGAAGATCTTCGACCTGGCGCAAAAGGTAAAAAACCCGATCAACCTGAGCATCGGCGAGCCCGATTTCGATATACCGGATGCCGTCAAGGACGAAGGGATAGACTGGATCCGCAAGGGCTTCAACAAGTATACCCCGTCGGGGGGCATACCCGAGCTCAGGGAAAAGGTCCTCGCCGGACTCAAGGGGAAGGGCATCATCTGCGACGATGTCATCATCACCGCGGGTGTCACGGGGGGCCTTCTTCTGGCCCTTATGACGACGCTCAACCCCGGGGAGGAGGTCCTGATCCCCGACCCGTATTTCGTCCTGTACGAGTACCAGGTGGCTCTCCTGGGCGGAAGGTCCGTTTTCTTCAATACCTATCCGGATTTTACGCTGCGGGAAGAGGAGCTCCGCAGGGCGATAACGGACAAGACCCGGATCATCCTCATTAACAGCCCGAATAACCCGACCGGCATGGTCAATTCCCGCGAGGAGCTGGAAATGGTAGCGCGGGTGGCCAGGGAAAAAGACCTTATCGTGTATTCCGACGATATATACGACCGTTTTATCTTTGATGAGGACGCAGGACAAAAGCCATACCTCGGCCAGATATACGAAAAGACTCTCACATTCGGCGGCTTTTCCAAGACCTGGGGGATGACCGGCTGGCGTTTAGGGTACGTTGCCGGACCGAGCGAGGTCATAGAGTGCATGGTGACGATGCAGCAATACGCCTTCAGCAGCGTCACGTCGTTCGCCCAGAAGGCGGCCCTTGTCGCTCTCGACCATACCATGGACGAAATGATCGACGGTTACCGGAAGAAGCGCGACCTTATCTATGAGGGGATCAAAGATAAGTATAATGTCGTAAAGCCCAAAGGCGCATTTTTCATTTTTCCGGAGGTCCCGGGAGGAAAGGACAGCATGGCCTTCGTGGAACGGGCGCTGGAGAACAATCTTTTCATCATACCCGGGAGTGTTTTTTCATCACGCGACAGCCATGTCCGCATTTCTTTCGCCGCGACCGAGGAGAACCTGCTCAAAGGGATCGATGTCCTGAGAAAGCTTGCCTGAACAAGGAGCATATACGGATGCATGAACATATTGTCAGACTGTTGATAGAGATGGGCGTCCGTCAGCTGTATACGACGGGCCGCGCGACCTTCAAGGCGGTGGGCAGGCTGGCGGCCTCCTACCCGCTTCATTGCGATGTTTCCACGAACGAGAAGATCGCCTACGAGCTTGCCCTTGCCGGGGCGTACGCCGGCAAGAGGACCGCGTGCATCGTTTCGACGGAAGGTTTGTACGATGCCCTCGATCCCGTGATGAGCTCCGCATATACCGGTGTGGCCGGTTCCTTCGTCGTCCTCGCGGTAGAGGAAACTGCAGAGGAGATAACGCCGCTCGGCTTCTTCTCGAAGCTTCCCGTTATCGTCACCGAAACGGACGAAGAACTGGAAAAGGCCGTAGCCTATGCCTTTTCTGTCTCCGAGGAATACAAGATCCCGGTCATCGTACAGGCATTCCCCGGCGGGTATGGTGACAGTGCCGTTACTGCGCCTCGGGGACCGGCCGGAGAACTGAAAGACGCGTTCTTGAAAAAGGAACCCGGCCGGTGGGCCGCGACGCCTAAATTCCGGTATCAGCTTCACGGTGAACTGAATGACAAGATCCGGAGGATACGCGACGCCTTCGAGACCTATGAAGGCAACATCGTGCTCCCGAAGGGCACGACGGGGCTCATCACCGACAGGTTCTCCCGCCTGGAGTTCTACGACGAGGATGCCAGCATCCTTCGCCTGGCAACTGTCTTCCCTCTGCCCGAAAAGCTCGTTCAGCGTTTCATCGATGCAATGGACGAGGTGCTCGTCGTCGAGAACTACCCGGCGATAGAGCTTCAGATACCGGACCGGGCGAAGGTGGGAAGCGGGTTTGTCGACAGGGGAGCGGGGAGGCCGCAGTTCGAGGAAAAGATACAGGGGTTCACGGTCATACGGGACCGGCTCGGGCCTGCGTCCTCGATCAACATGGCGCACGGCATCAAGAAGCTGCATCCCGACAGGAATATCATGGCCGTCACCTTCGAGGACCATTTCTTCCATTCCGGGATGCCTGCTTACGTCAACAGCCTGTACAACGATTCGGCGAGCGTACTCCTTATCATGGTAAACGAGCGTGACAACGAGCTGAAACGGGCCTTTGAGAGCTATGGTGTCGAGAATGTTTTTGATATCAATGAGATAACCGAGATCGCGCAGTTCAAGGACACGAAGGGGCCTGTCGTTCTCCTTTACAGGGGTATGATATGAAACACGAGATAGTGTGCGCGGGGATCGGGGGGAGGGGTGTCCTTCTTGCCTCGACCATCCTGATAGAGGCGGCGATAAAGAGCGGCTTGAAGGCCATGGCGTCCGACGAGTACGGTATGTCCCAGAGGGGCGGTTCCGTCGTATCCCTTGTCAAGGTGGGCGATTATGCGAGCCCGTTCATCGGCAGGGAGAGAGGCGACATACTTCTCGCATTCGAAGAGAGCGAATTCTACAAGACGCTCACCTTCCTCAAGAGGGGCGGCTTGGCCCTCGTCAACACGCGTGCGGCCGCGCTCGGGCCGTCCGTCGAGGCCGTACTCAAAGAAAGGCGGATAGCGCATCGCCTCATTGACGCCGACGGCATCGCCCGTGATGAGGAGATGTTCCAGTCGGCAAACATGGCGCTCCTCGGGGCTTTCGCCTCTTTCGGGATCGGGCCCTTTAGACGGGAGGTCCTTGAAGCGACAATCAGGGCGCGCGTCCCGGAAAAGTTCCTGGCGAAGAACCTCGCTGTTTTCGGGAAAGGGTATAAGGCGGCGGAAAGTAAAACGTGAGACGCAAAATGTGAGACGTGAGGCGCGCGGGAGGTCGGGCCCGGCGCACCCTTACGGTAATTATTGGGGGATCGAGAGTGGACATAGAGCGCGAAGTAGTGATCGGGAACCAGGCTATGGCCCGGGGGCTTGTCGAGGCAGGGCTCGAGATCGCCGCTGCATATCCGGGGACGCCGAGCTCGGAGATACTGCCCGGTGTCGTCTATTTCAAGAACAGGGAAGGGTTGAAGATCCATACCGAGTGGTCATCCAATGAACTGTGCGCGTTCGAGGTCGCCTTCGGGGCGGCGGCATACGGCGGTGCGCGCGCCGCGTGCTTCATGAAGCAGGTCGGCCTCAATGTCGCCTTCCCGGCGCTTCTCAAGGCACGGGAAAAGGCCCTCGAGGGCGGGCTTGTCATAGTCTCCTGTGACGACCCGGGGCCCCAGTCCTCCCAGACCGAGCAGGACACGCGCCTTCTTGCCGCCCTGTACGGCATCCCGGTCTTTGACCCGGCGTCCCCCGAGGAGGCCGCCGACGTTGCTTACCATGCCCTCAACTGGTCGTTCAAGAACAAGGTCCCCGTGATTATCCGTTCGACCCACCGGGTAAGCCATGCCCGCCAGTCGATCGACCTCTACAAACCCGGCGCGCGCAACGTAACATTGCGCGAGGGCGTCTGCGCAGGGCAGGGCAGAGAGCTCGGGATCGTTGCGTCGGGCATGAGCTATTCGCTTGTCAGCGATGTGATCGAAGAGCTCGGGGCGGCCGACGATGTGTCGCTGTACAAGGTCCTGCGGGTATACCCCCCGTCAGAGGATTTAAGCGAATTCGTGGAATCGATGGAAAAGGTCCTCGTTGTTGAGGAAACGGACATGGTCATAGAGTCCCTCATCGGGATGCGGCACAAGGTGATGGGCAGGGCGGACGGCACCGTGCCGTCATCCGGGGAAATAACGTACGATATCGTGCGGGACATGCTCTCAAGGATATTGCAGGGACGGGACAAGGTCAAACCGTTCATCCCCGACCGCAGCATCGAGGCGGCCCTGTCGGACATCGCCGTTACACCGCGCCCGCCGAAGCTGTGCCCCGGGTGCCCCCATCGCGCGGCCTTCTTTGCCATGCAGCATATCTGGCCGGATGCTATCTTTCCCGGGGACATCGGGTGCTACACGCTCGGGATATCGCAGGGCTCCGTCGACACGTGCCTTGACATGGGCGCCGGCGTGACCCTCGCCGAGGGTTTCTACGACGCGTTCTATCAGGACGGAAAGCTCGTTCCCATCCTTGCCTCGGTCGGTGATTCGACCTTCCTCCACGCCTGCCTCGCGCCTCTGTACGACGCCGTCAGGAACCGCAAGCGGTTCATCCTCGTCGTCATGGACAATTCCACGACGGCGATGACGGGAATGCAGCCGACGCCCCAGACGGGCGTCACGATCGACGGCGTTGCAACGCGCGGCGTTGCTATCGAGAACATTGCCGCGGGGCTCGGCGTGAAATACCTGAAGATCGTCGACCCGTACGATGTTCCCCTCACCATAAAGACGCTGAGGGACGCTTTTCAATACCTGCAGGGGGATGATATGCTCCCGGCGGTCGTCATAACAAGGCGGGAATGCCTTTTACTGTCAAAGGGAAAGGAACAAAATGCCGCATACCCCGTGAGGCTCGTAGAAGGGTGCATCGGGTGCAAGAGCTGTTTCGGCACGCTCGACTGCCCGGCGATATCCTTCGACGCCGGGGCGAAGAAGATCAGGATCGACGACAGCATCTGCACGAATTGCGGGATATGCTACTACGCATGCCCGGTCCAGCCCGAAGGCAAGAACCTGAAACAGTACAAGGAGCCCGGCAGGGCGAAACAGAAGTAGAGGCGTGAAATAAGGAAACGACCAGGAAGGGGCGAAATGTGAGTTCCGGGCAAGGGCCGGCAGTTTCAGTATCCATCGTCATCATCACGAAAGATACGCGGGAACTCCTGGAGGGCTGCCTCAGGTCCGTTAAAAAAGACCCGTCCCTCAACACGCCCGCCACAGAGATAATAATCATCGACAACGCATCAAGCGATGGTACCGATTCCCTGGTCCGTCAAACATTCCCTGATGTCATCTACATCAAGAACGAGGTGAACGCCGGTTTCGCCGCCGCGGTGAACCGCGCTTCCCGCGCCGCCGCCGGGAAATACATCCTGTTTCTCAATTCCGACACCCTGCTGATCGAGGGTGAGGTGGCTAAAATGGTCGGCATTGCGGATGGGATGCACAATCTGGGCATAATGGGGCCGCAGCTTGTATACGGGGACCTGAGCGCACAGAGGTCTGTCGCGTTCGTGCCGGGCCTCAAGGGCGAGATCATTCCAGGGTCCCGGCGGATCAAGAAAAAGGGGACGCCGGATGATGTCGCCGATGTCGAATCGCTGATCGGCGCTGCAATACTGGTCCGGAAGAGCGCATTCGACGCTATCGGCGGCTTTGACGAACGCTTTTTTTTCTTCCTCGAAGAGACCGATCTCTGCGTACGCATGCGCGCCGCCGGCTGCCGCGTCGTCTTTTACCCCGCCGCCCGCGTCATCCACCTCCAGGGAAAGACCGTCCGCAAGACCTGGGTCAGGGGCCGCCTGGAATACAACATCTCCCTGAGAAAATTCATCAGAAAACACCACGCCCGCCCGTACAGCCTCGCCTTCGATTCCGTCAAATTCGTCAAGGCTCTCATGTTTATCGTCTTCCTGCCTTTTCTGCTTCTCGGCGAGCGTTCCCGCCTGCGGTACCTGTACTACTGCAAACTCGTCGACTGGTACTTCTCCGGCTGCCCGGACAACTTCGGCCTGCGCAGCCAGTAAAAGACCCCCTCTCGCCCGTTCGCCTTCGGCTCACTAGAGCCCGCAGAGAGCGCAGAGGATACACAGAGATGCCGGCTGATCGTGGAGCCTACCACGATCAGCCGGCACTTTCGTCGGCTTCGCCGAAGAAAAGAAAACCAATTCATGTGAAATGACCAGTCCAAGCGGACATCCTGCCGCAGGCAGGATCGAAGATGCCGCCGGAGCCTGGCGGGCTCCGGGCTCCGGCGGCCCTCCGCCTTTCTCTGCGAACTCCGCGGGCTCGAGAGAGGAGCGATAGCGACGAACGGGCGAGAGGGTGTCTTTTTCGACGTGACATCCCACCGCGGATTCAGCGGGAAAATAGCGGGTTTTTAGGGGCGAGACACATCGAACCTTGAACGCGTTTCGGAAAGTATGGTATAACAGAGCACCCGGAGAGATGTCCGAGCGGCTGAAGGAGCACGATTGGAAATCGTGTGTACGTGC
>CALMFJ010000069.1 GCA_937862865.1 uncultured Pseudomonadota bacterium
ATCAATTGACATCGAACACAGTTGCTTGGATCCCGGTGTCAAGCACCGGGATGACGGCATCAGGGGAATTGCGACACAGATCCCCGACGGGGTGCGTAATAAATGGTATTGCAGTCCCGGGAGGCCGCAAAAAAGGCCCCTGTTTTAGGCGTGGCATATTTTTCGCACATATTCCTTTTCAAAATACAACCCGCCGAAATCGAACAGGCTTTGAACGGGTGCACACAACAACAAAGAATAAGCGAGGGAGATCATGAAAAAATTACAGCCGGTGATCGCATCCGAGAGAAATTACGTCTGCGAAAAGGAAAAATTTGTTCCCGTATCCGAATACTACGGCGAAGATACTTTCAGCTACAGGGTGATGCAGGAGAAACTGCCGAAGGACACGTTCAAGAAGCTCCTGCAGTCTATCAACGAAAATAAGTCTCTCGACACGGAAACCGCCAATATAACGGCACACGCCATGAAAGAGTGGGCCATCGAGAAGGGGGCGACGCACTTCGCCCACTGGTTCCAGCCCATGACAGGGATCACGGCCGAGAAGCATGACGCCTTCGCCGACCCGGTCGGTATCGGCGAGGTCATGGAGAAGTTTACGGGAAAACAGCTCGTGCAGGGCGAGCCCGATGCATCGAGCTTCCCATCGGGCGGCCTTCGCGCAACATTCGAAGCAAGAGGGTACACCGCGTGGGACATGTCATCCCCGGCCTTTATCAAAAGGACGGGCATATCGACCACCCTGTGCATCCCTTCGGTCTTCATATCCTACACGGGCGAGGCCCTCGACAAAAAGACGCCGCTTTTGCGGTCGATCCGTGCGGTGAGCCGCAGTGCGGTCAATATGCTGAAGCTCCTCGGCGCGCGGAACATCCGCAAGGTGACCTCCAACCTCGGGCCCGAGCAGGAATACTTCCTCATCGACATGGATTACTTCTACAAACGCCAGGACCTCGTACTGGGCGGCCGTACGGTTGTCGGCGCACCCCCCGCGAAGGGCCAGGAGCTCGAGGACCAGTATTTCGGCTGCATCAAAGAGAGGATCTCATCCTACATGCACGATGTCGAAGAAGAACTGTTCAAGCTCGGCATCCCGGCGAAGACCCGGCACAACGAGGTCGCCCCGAGCCAGTTCGAGATAGCCCCGGTGTACGAAGAGGCCAACCTCGCCGTCGACCACAACCAGCTCGTCATGGACACGCTGAAATCCGTCGCGAAGAAGCATAACCTGGCGGCGCTTTTCCACGAAAAACCGTTCGCCGGGATCAACGGGTCGGGCAAGCACGTCAATTGGTCGATATCGGACAACAACGGCAACAACCTGCTGAACCCGGGCAAGACCCCGCACGACAACATCCAGTTCCTCGTGTTCCTCATCGCCACCGTCCGCGCGGTCTACAAGCACGCCGACATCCTGCGCGCTTCCGTCGGCTCGTACGGGAACGATTACAGGCTCGGCGCAAACGAGGCCCCTCCCGCCATCATCTCCGTCTTCCTCGGCGAGCAGCTGACGAAGATCCTCGAGAACATCGAGAAGGGGCAGGCTAGCAAGGCGACCAACGGCGAGATCATCGACCTCGGCGTATCGTCGCTGCCGATCGTCAGCAAGGACGATACAGACCGCAACCGCACGTCGCCGTTCGCCTTCACCGGGAACAAGTTCGAGTTCAGGGCCGTCGGCTCCTCCCAATCCATATCCTTCCCGGCAGCCGTCATGAACACGATCGTCGCGGAAAGCCTTGACTACCTTGCCGACAGGATCAGGGAAAAGAAGAACGGGAAAGGCACCGTCCAGGCCGTCATCGAGGTTTTGAGGGAAGAGATCAGGGACATAAAACCGATCCTTTTCAACGGCGACAACTACAGCAAGGAATGGGAAAAAGAGGCCGGCAAGCGCGGACTTCCGAACAACAAGACGACCCCGGTAGCCTTAAGAGCGCTTGTCGCGGAAAAGGCGCTCGAGGTATTCGAGAGATATCAGGTCCTGTCCAGGGTCGAGCTCAGCTCCCGTTACAACATATACCTCGAAAGGTACATCAAGGATTTCGAGATCGAGGCCAAGTGCCTGTACAACATCTGTCAGAGCCAGGTACTACCCGCGGGGACGGCATACCAGAAGCTGCTGGCCGGCGCCATCGTCGCCACGAAGGACGCCCTGGGCACCGATGCGGATGTGACCGCCCAGAAGGAGCTGCTCATCAAGGTCCTCGACCTCGTCAACAACATCCACTCCCTGAACAAGAGGATCCAGGCCGGGCTCAAGAAGACCTGCGGGGTCCATGACGAGGTGAAGAAAGCCGATATGCTTTCGAAGGAGATCAAACCTGAAATGGACGAGCTCAGGGGCTATGTCGACGCCCTCGAGGCCCTCGTTGACGACGAGATATGGCCGCTGCCCAAGTTCTGGGAAATGCTTTTCATAAGCTGATCGATGCGGGACACACCCGGCAGGGTCCTCACGAATGATAGAAGGGGAAAAGGAAGATATGCCCTTTACGCTGAATAACAACGGGCCGGAAAAGCTCTACCCGCGCGAGGAATGCGGAGTGTTCGCCATCCACGGCAGCGACGACGCGTCGCGGGTGGCTTTTTACGGGCTTTTCGCCCTGCAGCACCGGGGACAGGAATCCGCCGGCATCGTGAGCTCCGACGGGCATGAGGTCAGTCAGTACAAGGGTATGGGCCTCGCCTGCGAGGTGTTTGGCGAGGAACACCTTCAGCGCCTTCCCGGGCGCCTGGCCATCGGCCACGTCCGCTACTCGACGACCGGGGCGTCCACACTCCTTAATGCCCAGCCGTTTCTCGTGCGCTTTGGAAACGAATACTATGCCCTCGCCCACAACGGCAACATCCTGAATGCGCAAAGCCTGCGCGAAAAACTGGAGGCGCGGGGCTCGATCTTCCAATCCACCATGGACAGTGAGGTGATCATCCACCTCATGGCACACCACCTGAAACACGGGCTCGAACAGGCGATCACCGCGAGCCTTGCACGCCTCAAAGGCGCTTACAGCCTCGTTATGATGACCCGCGACAGGATCATAGCGGCACGCGATCCCGGGGGTTTCAGGCCTCTGTCGCTGGGAACGCTGAACGGCAGATGGGTGATAGCATCCGAGACCTGTGCTTTCGACCTCGTCGGCGCGCAGTACGTCCGTGATGTGGAACCGGGAGAGATCGTCATCATAGACGACGCGGGCCTGAAAAGCATAAAGCCTTTCCCCGAGGCGCGGCGCAGCCACTGCATCTTCGAGCTCGTCTATTTTGCGCGCCCGGACAGTCTGGTGTTCGGCCGGAACGTGTACCTGTGCCGGAAACGGTTCGGGTACGAGCTGGCGCGAGAATACAAACCGCACGTCGACATGATAATACCCTTCCCTGACTCGGGCGTGTACGCAGCGATCGGGTATGCCGAGGAGAGCGGCCTCCCGTTCGAGATGGGAATGATCCGCAACCACTATGTCGGGCGCACATTCATCAACCCGTCGCAGCAGATGCGCGACCTCGGCGTCCGCGTAAAACTGAACCCCGTAAAGAACCTGCTGGAAGGCAAGTCGATCCTCATCGTGGACGACTCTATCATCCGCGGCACGACGAGCCGGAACCGCGTGAAGAACCTGCGCGATATTGGAATACGGGAGATCCACATGGCGGTGAGCTGCCCGCCGACAGTGTATCCCTGTCCCTACGGGATAGATTTTTCAACGAAAGGGGAACTGATAGCGACAAAGAAAGCGAGCCAGAAGGCGATCGCTAAATACATTGGCCTCGATTCCCTGCACTACCTCAGCCTCGACGGTATGATAAAGGCGACGGGCCTCGACAGGAGCTGCTTTTGCCTTGCCTGCTACGACGGCAAGTACCCCGTCACCCCGCCGAGGACCATCAACAAGCACTGCCTGGAATCCTGCCGGTGAAATCTAAAAGGAGGTGCCTCATGAAAAGATTTATTGCAGTCCTGATGCTTTTGAGCTTTATCGCAGTGCCCGCCGTGATGTACGCGCAGGCACAGACCCAGCCCGCTGACGCCAGGCAGCAGCAGGCGGTCCAGGCATCGGACGCCAGGCAGGCACCGTCAAAGTCCGACAGCGGCGACACGGCGTGGATGATCGTCGCAACAGCGCTTGTCATGCTGATGACCCCGGGCCTTGCGTTCTTCTACGGCGGCATGGTGGGCAGAAAGAACGTCCTCGGCATCCTGATGCAGTGCTTTACGATCCTGTGCCTCATCAGCGTCCAATGGGTCCTGTACGGGTACAGCCTGTCGTTCGCCCCGGGAAAAGGTTTCTGGGGAGGCCTCGAATGGATCGGGCTCGCCGGGGTGGGCGCCGCCCCTTATCCGGATTATGCCCCGACCATTTCACACCAGCTCTTCATGGTGTTCCAGATGATGTTCGCCGTGATCACCCCTGCCCTTATCGTCGGGGCGTTCGCGGAAAGGATGAAGTTCTCGGCGTTCGTCCTCTTCACCCTTCTCTGGGCAACGTTCGTCTATGACCCTGTCTGCCACTGGGTATGGGGTGTCGGAGGGTGGCTCAAAGACCTGGGTGCCCTCGACTTTGCAGGCGGCACCGTCATCCATATCAACGCCGGCATAGCCGCGCTCATGACGGCAATATTTATCGGGAAGCGCAAGGGCGTAAGCAACCACACGATACTGCCGCACAACCTGCCCTTCACGATCCTCGGCACCGCGCTCTTGTGGTTCGGATGGTTCGGCTTCAACGCGGGCTCATCCCTCGGGGCAAATGACGTGGCGGTGAACGCATTCATCGTCACGAACACGGCCGCGGCCGCAGCGGGCTTAAGCTGGGCGGTCATCGACTGGATATTCAACAAAAAGCCCACCATGCTGGGAATGGCAACGGGAGCGGTCGGGGGGCTTGTCGCCATCACCCCGGCCGCAGGTTTCGTGAGCCCTGTTTCGGCCATCATCATTGGTCTGTGCGTCAGCGTATTCTGCTACTTCGCCGTCTCCTTCATCAAGCCCCGGCTCGGCTACGACGATGCCCTCGACGTCTTCGGCGTCCATTGCATCGGCGGCATCTGGGGGGCCGTCGCCACGGGGCTCTTCGCCTCGAAGGCCGTGAACCCCGCCGGCGCCGACGGCCTTTTCTTCGGCAACCCGAAACAGCTTCTCGTTCAGATCATCGCGGTCGCTGTGACCGTTGTATACAGCTTTGTTGCCAGTTTCATCATTTACAAGGTGATCGATATCGTCATCAAGGTGAGGGTGCAGGAGAAGGACGAGGTCATCGGCCTCGACCTGACACAGCACCACGAAAAAGCATACACCGTCCTGGAATAGGAGGGATACACCATGAAACTGATCATAGCTATTATACAACCCGACAGATTGGAAGCAGTGAAACAGGAACTTTACAAGCAGGAGGTCTTCCTCATCACCGTGAACGAGGTCCTCGGGCATGGAAGGCAGATGGGTGTCGCCGAGGTGTACCGGGGTACAAAGGAGATGGGCAACCTCCTGAGGAAGATACGGCTCGAGATAGCGGTGAACGAAGATTTCGTCGAGAAGACGATCACGGCCATCGTAAAGGGTGCCCAGACAGGTGAGTCCGGCGATGGCAAGATATTTGTCATCGACCTTGTCGAATGCGTCAGGATCAGGACGGAAGAAAGAGGTCATATCGCCATCGGCTAGGGATGCCCGACCGGTTCGGGCGGCCTTGCCGGGTAAAAAGCTTATTTACCCGCGGCGGATCAACAGGGAGGTTCTGGATGAAAAAACTTGCGGTCCTTGTCGTTGCGTTACTGTTCGTCTGTCTTGCTGTGGCTGTATTTGCACAGGAAGGACAGGAGATCGCAGCCAAAACCTCCCTTTCGCCAAACGTCAGGCCGGCGGTCACCATCGATACGGGGGACACCGCCTGGGTCCTCTTCGCGACCGCGCTCGTCATGCTCATGACCCCGGGCCTTGCTTTCTTTTACGGCGGCATGGTCGGCAGAAAGAATGTCCTCGGGGTCCTGATGCAGTGCTTCATTATCCTGTGCATCATAAGCATCCAGTGGGTGCTCTTCGGGTACAGCCTGTCCTTCGGCCCCGCACGGGGCTTCTGGGGCGGCCTTCAGTGGGCGGGCCTCGCAGGCGTCGGGACAACCCCCTATCCCGATTATGCCCCGACAATACCGCACCAGCTCTTCATGGCGTTCCAGATGATGTTCGCAATCATAACCCCTGCCCTCATCATCGGGGCCTTTGCGGAGCGCATGAAATTCGCGGCCTTCGTGATCTTCACCATCCTCTGGGCAACCTTCGTCTACGACCCCGTGTGCCGCTGGGTATGGGGCGCCGGGGGATGGCTCAAAGAGATGGGTGTCATCGATTTCGCCGGAGGGATCGTTGTCCACATCAACGCCGGGATAGCGGCCCTCATGACCGCGATATTCATCGGAAAGCGCAACGGAGGCAGCAAGGCGATCCTTCCGCACAACCTGCCTTTTACCATCCTGGGCACGGGCCTTCTCTGGTTCGGATGGTTCGGGTTCAACGCGGGAAGCTCCCTCGGGGCGAACGGCCTCGCCGTGAACGCATTCGTCGTCACGAACACCGCGGGAGCAGCCGCCGGCCTCACCTGGGCGTGTCTCGACCGCATCTTTAATGAGAAACCGACAGTACTCGGGACGGTCACGGGCGCCGTCGGCGGATTGGCCGCCATAACCCCCGCCGCCGGCTATGTCGGCCCCTTTTCGGCAATCATCATCGGCATCGTCGTCAGCCTCCTGTGCTACACGGCGGTATCCGTGCTCAAGCCCCGGCTCGGGTATGACGATGCCCTTGACGTGTTCGGCGTCCATTGCATCGGGGGTATCTGGGGGACCATGGCCGCCGGGCTTTTCGCATCGAAGGCAATAAACCCGGACGGCCCGAACGGGCTTTTCTTCGGGAACCCGAAGCAGTTCTACGTGCAGCTTCTCGCCGCCGCCGTGACCCTTGCCTACAGCTTCATAGCCAGCTTTATCATATATAAGGCTATCGACCTTTGCATAGGGGTCCGCGTCGGGGAAAAAGAGGAGATCATCGGCCTCGACCTGACACAACACCACGAAAAAGCATACACCGTCCTCGAGTAGACAAGGCCCGGAAAATCTCATTACTTCGCCTGCTGTCCATTAGCGGTAAACTATAGTTCTTGTGTCAACTATGGTACGCCTACCCCTATTTTATCAACAATAAATCGATATCACGTCAGGCCTTTTTTCATGATAGCATTAAGCACGATTGAGGTTTAAGGGGGCCTGGGACATCGCGTCACATTTATCCCGAAAGATCCCAAATGACCTGTCCCTACCCCCGGTTTTTAATCCGCACTGAATCTTTTTCCTGTAAGGACAATTGCTATAAGGGCTATTTAAAACAAACTGTCAACTTCACGAAGCGGTTGCGCGGCTTCGAAAAGGGCCAAGGGGCTCGAAAGGCCGGGCAGGGGCGCACTTCTCATCGTTTTCTGCAGGCGCAGGATACAAGCCTTTCCCCGCACCGCGGGCACCTCTCCATGTAACAGCCGTCGTGATGAAATCCCCCGGGGCTCACAAAACATTTCGGACAGCGTCCCTTCTCGTTATCCGGATAGGGTACGCGGTGAAAAGACTCTCCGTCCTCATAGTCAATATACCCGCCCGCGCACGTGGTCGTCCTGGGGTCCAGCACATTCTTGCCGCAATGCCGGCAGAGTATGATATCACCGGCATCATCGGAAGGGCCTGTCCCCGGGGCGCGATCACTTTTCACCCCGGCAGGGACCGTTCCCTGTCCGGCCGCTGCCGGCCTGACCGCGCTGTCCTCTTTCCCGGCAGGCCGCACCACGTTTTGGCGGCCGGTCGTGATCTTCCGCGACCGCAGATAGCTGAGCAGGTTCGACGGCGACGTACCAAGGATCCGGGCCAGGGACGTTTTGCTGACACCTTTCGCGAGGTATTCGATGATCATTTCTTTCCTGTCGTCGAGCTTCGACGGTGAAATGCTTCCCCTCGGCCTGCCGAGCACGGCGCCTTCCTTCTTTTTCAGCGCAAGGGCCTCCCTGATCCGTTCCGAAACATAAGCCGATTCCATGTCCGCCAGCATACTGAAAACGGCGGCGGCGGCCTTCGTCGTCTCGTCCCCCGGGCCATTGATGTCTATACCCTGAAAGGCGGCGGCAAAGCGCACACCCCTTTCCATGAACCCCTTCAGCAGGTTGACAATGTCGGCAATGCTGTGCCCGAGGCGGGCAAGATCAGAAACGACTATGGTATCCCAACGGTTAACGTGGGAAAAAAGCTCCTGCACCATTCTGTTCCGTTCTCTTCTACCCGGCGGGATATCAACAGTGATATAGTTGTCGATACGCAGGTTCTTCCCGCTGGCAAATGCCTCGATGATCTTTCTCTGGTCCGATGCATCACCGGTCCCGGCCGTTGCCAGAATGTATGCCACGTTCGCCATGATTCGCTTAAAATACCTTCATAATAATTTTATAGTACGCAGACAGTGCATGTAAGTAGTACCATATATTTTTATACTATATATATCGGGCTCATATTTCAACATGTTATTGGGCAAATTGCCACACAGCCGCATAAATGCGGGCACAATACGATAATAGACTATTTAAACTCATTTAAGGTATTGTTTAGTGTATATAGAGACTAATAAAATTTGAGAATAATGTTTACACAATGCATGACCGGGTATATGGCTCTGTACCATCTTGATTAAAGGGCCTTCCGATGTTACAAATAGCTCAGGTCTCCACGCACACATGAAAAAGATCACATTTCGTGATGTTACGACCCGCGAATTT
>CALMFJ010000070.1 GCA_937862865.1 uncultured Pseudomonadota bacterium
CCCTGCACTGCTCCACCATTGCACTGCGCGCGGCAATGACCATATTCACGATGTCGACATTGAAGCTCAACGGGCACTTGATCTCGCAATTCCTGCACGTCGTGCACGAGTACAGTATCTCGGCGAGATGGTCGGACCAGTCCAGCTTCTCGTTCAGCCACGCCCGGGTCACCCACAGCCGTCCCCCGCATGAATACGGCTCCATGCGGAAACGGGCGTACGGCGGGCAATTGTTCACGTCTGCCCAGGTCGTCGGGAACTTGCAGTATCCGCATCTGAAGCAGCGATGTATGGTATCGCGAAATTTATAGCTGTCGATGAGCATTACAATCCCTCCCAGTTCCCGGGGTTCATTATCCCCTGCGGATCAAGGACGTCCTTCAGTCTTCTCATGAGTGCGCGCGTGTTGGGGTCGAGCTGCGCCATGATCAGCCGTTGACCGTAAAGTCCCGGCTTCCAGATGACCCCTCCAAGTTCCATCACGAGGTCATCCGTCTCATGGAGGGCCTCCCGGGCGTGCCCGATCGAAGCGGGATCGGCCCTGTTGAACGCGTATGTCCAGGCAAACATCATGGAGTGCCCTACCCCGACGATCCGGCCGGTGACCGTGTAGGGGATGCCGTGCCTTTCCGATATCTCACGCCCCCTGCGATAGCATTCCGGGTACTTCTCGACAGGCATGATACTGCCGACATATTCAAAACCCCCGCCTTTCTTGTAATCCGAGGTTTTCGAGATCTGGGGACGCTCGAGGCCCCGGATGAACCCCAGGTACCCGCCGGAGCCCCGCGCTATATAATCTCCCAGCGTATCATCCCAGATGAGCTCCTGTTTGAATTCAAGCTCCTTTTCCGAATCCGCGGAGATGTTCACGGTAAAATGCTGAAGCCCCATGCCGAAAGGAGGTATCGCACGGCTGAAGGCTATGACATCCTCCGCCATCTGGGTCCGGGTTATCTTGTGTATGATCTCCGGCACGAGCTCCTCATCCTCCACGACAAATTGCCCGAATCCCCTGATCTTTTTTGCCGGGTAAAGCCGGATCGCGATCTTCGTGACAATGCCGGTCGTCCCGCACCACCCGGAGAAAAGACCGACATCGGGAAGCGGGTGGCAGGTAAACCAGGACGCACCCAGGGAGCATGACCCGAAGCGGCAGATCTCGCCCGTCGGGACCACGACCTCGAGCCCGTTGACCTGGTCCGAATTGAACCCGTACGGCTGGGCAAGGTCCCCCTGCCCGTGGATGAGGACGTTGCCGGCGATCGTGGCGGTCGGCGGTGCCCCCGGTTCGGAGTGGGTGAGACCGGGATGACGCTGTGCCAGGTACGACGTCAACTGGGCCTGTGACACGCCGCATTCGAGGACGGCATACCTGCCCTTCTCATTAACCTCGATGATGCTGTCCATCCTTTTAAGGTCGACGAGTATCCCTCCCTTTACAGGGACGGCGAGGCCCGCGAGGGACAGTCCCCCGCCAAGCGGCACGACCGGGACCTTCTCCCTGCTGGCAAGGCGCATGATCTCCTGCACCTCAACGGCCGTCCGCGGCGCGACGACATAATCGGGCCGGTGCGGTTCCGCAGTACCGAGGTCGAACGAATAGATGTAGAGCTCCTCGGGCCTGTCCGACACGTGCTCACCATCGACAATATCTACAAGAGCTTGATGGATCGAGCTCATTCGATCGCCTCCCATCCCTTCGGTCTCTCCCCGATCGCGACGCGGCACAGGTCACTCATGTGTACGGGCCTTATCCCTTCCCGTGCGACGAGGCCGGACAGGGTCTGAAAACAGGCCGGGCAATTGAACACACAGATCTCGGCACCGGCCCTCTTCATGTCTTCGACGTTTTTCCTCTGAAGCTCCACCGCGCGCTTGCGGCTTCCCGGCCTCTTTTGTCCCTGGATGGTCCCCGCGCAGCACAGGGCGTTCTCACCGGTGAATTCCCTCTCGACCTCCCGGGCGCCTATCAACCGAAAGATCTCCCCGACGTAGCGATGCTTGTCCGGCGACAGACGTGAGGAGCAGGGGCGCTGGTACGCAACTCTCGATCCTATCGGCCGTATCATTTCCTTAAGTTCGAGAAGGCGCTCGTAGAGGAACTCATAAAAATGGACCGGGGTGAAGGGAACCTCTATCCCGACGGAAGGGCAATACGAGGAATACGCACCGTAGCACTCGTCGTGGAAGCAGACCACCCGGGCGGGCTTGTGTTTCATGATCGTGGCGATAACGCCCGGAAGGCGCTCCTTGATCACGGAGGTCCTGGCATAATGAAGGTACATCAGCTGACAGAAATAATGGAACATCTTCCTGCCGTCATCGGATATCAGAGGCATTCCTTCGAACAGCTTCCCCTGTACGAGACAGGAGAGCTCCGAAAAGGCCGCCATGTTGATCACGTCCCCGCCGGCCTCCTCAACGACCGGCTCTCCCCTGAACGGCACCCCCAGATTCACAGCCCTCCTGATCAGAGGATCGGGAACAGGAGCCAGGCCTGAGGCCTCCTGCCGCTCGGCAATGAGAAACAACGGGTGATTTCCCATCGGGCAATACTCCTCACATGCGTAACAGGTCACGCAGTCCCGCAAGACAAAAGAGTTTTCGCCGCGCGCTATCTTGAGTATCTCCTGCCGGGCCTCCTCCTGCCCTATGCTCATGTACCGGCACCGGGCAAGGCATACGGGATCGGGGCAGGCAAGGCATTTTTTCTCATCAAATGCAAGATCGTACATAAAACAACCCCCGTTTATTGTGCAGTTATTGTATTACCATAAATGCGCGGGATTTCAAAACCGGGGCGCGGCGTATGGCCCGGAACTATTGACATGGTGCCGTCAAGTAAGGTATAAAAACGCTATAATCTCATATATATAACGCAGAAACGAGGTCCAGATGGAGATATATCAGACACTGAAAGAAGAATTCTCAAAACTCGCCGCTAACATGCTGGATGAACACATCTCGATCATATCCGCCCGCCCCCTCTCCGCAAAAGAGGCCATAGGCGAGCCGGACCGTGATGATTACCCCCTCATCAAGGGAAAAGAGGTCATGATAGAAGCCACGTTCAGAGGAAGCAAGGGCCATGCCTTTACGGATATGCCGGGAAAATTCGAAGGCAATATCCGTGACGTGATCGCCCTTCCCCTTGCCACGAATTTCGAGAGGGCAATTTTCATCGCCAGTCTCAATGCCGTGATGCGCGAGCTCGGGCTTATCTCGGGAACGGTCCATTGCAAGGACAAAGAGCCGGCGCAATGTGCCCGGGAACTGGTCGACTACGTGAAAGAACGGTTCGGGAATCCCCGCATTTCATTTGTCGGTTTTCAGCCGGCCATGATCGAACGCCTCTCCGGGCAGTTCGAAATGCGGGTGCTCGACCTGGATGACGACAATATCGGACAAAAGAAGTTCGGCCTGACAATAGAAGGACCGGAAAAAACGGAAGAGGTCCTGGAATGGGGGGATATTATCCTGGCCACGGGGTCCACGTCCGTAAACGCAACGATCAATCACTTTCTGGGCAGAAAGCCTGTGATCTTTTTCGGCGTCACGGCCGCGGCCGTTACAAAGATCTGCGGCTTCGAGCGCTTTTGCCGGTACCCTCATTAAAGCCAGGCCCCCGGGTTTCTTCCCCTTTTAATCCCGGCCCGGTGGTATACTGTTACCGTTCAGCGGTGTAATCCTTCAAAAGGAGGCATTATGGAGCCCCGGTCAATGCTTTTCTCCCCACTCAAAATCGGAGACCTTACCCTCCCCAACCGTATCACCATGGCGCCTACATTTCTCGGATACGGGAATAAGGACGGGACCGTCAGTGATCTGATACTCGAGCATTACAGAACGATGGCAAGGTCCGGAGCCGCCCTGATCGTTGTCGAGAATACCGGCGTTCACCCTTCCGGCCTCGGCTCGCCTTTCATGTTAAGGGCCGATGAGGACCGCTACATCGCAGGCCTGACAGAACTGGCAAAGGCCATTCACGCTGAAGGCTCCCTGGCCTTCATGCAGCTCAATCACGCCGGGAGGTACGCTTTTATGCCTGACAGAATGGCGCCTTCTCCGGTACCGGTCGGTAAGGTAACACCGAAAGAGATGACGCTTGAGGATATAGAGGATGCCGTTCAATGGTTCGCAAAAGCCGCCGGGCGCGTCCGGAGCGCGGACTTTGATGGGGTGGAGCTCCATGGGGGGACGGGATACCTCCTGTCGCAATTCGCATCGCCGAGGACAAACAAGAGGACGGATAAGTACGGCGGAGATGCCCAAAAACGGAGGCGTTTCCCCCTCGAGGTGGCCGATGCGGTCATTTCCGCGGTCGGCAGGGATTTTCCCGTCGGATACAGGTTCCTGGCAAGCGAATGTCTTCCGGATGGATTGATAGTCGACGAGGCCATCCCGCTCGCGGAAGCCCTCGCAAAGACGGGCGTTTCTTATCTGTCCGTCATGATCGGGACGCACGAATCCTTCCCGGTCGAGCCCTATGTATCGATGGAGGGGACCGAAGGCTACATGGCACCGTACGCCGAGATCATCAAGAAGGCCACTCCCGGTGTGCCCGTCATAGCGGCCGGAAGGGTCCAGAGCCCGTCGGTCGCCGAAGCCATCCTTCAAACGGGAAAGGCGGACCTGGTTGGCCTCGCGCGCGTCCTCTTTGCAGACCCGCTCTGGCCGAAAAAAGCACAGGGCCTCGTCAAAGACCCTATTGTGCCCTGCAACCCTTCATGTTCATTGTGCATGAGGCGCGTCATGACCGGCAAGCCGGCAGTCTGCTCCCAATGGGATAAGTCAACCCGCGATGCATTCCTGAAAAGGATCGGGGAAAACAGCGATACCTGACGTAAAGAGTGAGAGTGTAAGACGCAAAGAGGCCCTTACTTGCACACCTTTTTCAGGAGGGCCTCGCCTATCCCGCCCGTTTTGACCGGGACCCATTCACGGCCCGGCGGATTGTAGCGATCGAGCTCCCCGCCATCGAGATCGATCTCGCTCACCGAGAAAATAGCCTGCCGTCGCTTCGAACAGTCAAGCTCGTACTGGACGATAGAATGGCTCAATTTTTCATATCCCTCCGTCGGCAGGTCCGATCGCTTCCGGGATTTCATGACCTCATTCTTGCCGGCCTCGGAATATACGTATTTGACGGTGACGCGCAGCATTCTCTCGCCTGTCGTCACGACATGCGCCCTGTCATAGTACGCAACCAGGGTCCCGCTATCCGGCTTGCCGTATAAAACCCAGTCTGAGGACAGAGCAGGCAATGGCATGCCGGCACAACACGTTATTGCCAGGACTGCAAGAAATCTCATTGTCATCAAATGCTCTTCCCTTCTCCCCACAGATTCAGCGGCATGATCAACACATACAGGATGGCCGCCGGCCTTTATCCGCTGTTCACCGCAATTATGATACATATTTCTAAAAAACATTGTCAAAAGCAAAAAATAATGAAATTATGCGAGAGTCGCTATATCCTATCGGATCACGACATAGCAGGTGCATATGGGACCATTCGATTTTTTTACGCACAGGAAGTTCAAAAGGGAAGCCCAGAAGATTGCCGACCGGATAGCGTTAGCTTACCCGAAAAGCCTGGCATCGTATCCGGATGCCGAAGAACATCTCGTGCTCACAGGCATTTTTCTGGAAGAAATAGGCTACGGGCCCCTGCCGGAACGATCGAAAGACGAGATCGATGCATGCTGCAAGACCGTCAATGGCTTAAGCTATTTATTGGCCATTCACTTTTCAAGCGTCCTTCAGAACGCGACCAACCTTACCACCCTGCAATTTACCAGGTATCTGGACAATGAACTCGCATCCCTTGGTTTTCCGCCCCAATCTCTCGAACAAAAGGAAGAGATCCTCGAAGCCTTAAAACTGGACCTGACCGGTTGGAGAACATGGGACGAGTCCATGAAATAATGGCAGGAGGATCCCTCACCAGAAAAATGCGGCGTCTGTCGCCCGCCTGCGATCAGGCCTTCCAGACGCCGTGCAGATTGCAGTATTCCCTCGCGGTCACCTGTGCGGCATCGATCGCAAATATCGCCTCAGGGGCGTCCCCGGGCTTGAGGAACTGCCTGTACGCCTTTCCGTCCGCGATGACCTCGATCCACTCGATATAATGTTCCGGCGTGCTCGGATGGGGGACCGCCCCGACCTGCACCTTGAATCCCCCGTCGACCCGGGAGATAACAGGCACGTGCTTTTCCTTGGCGGCATCAACCGTGTTTTCCTGATAGAGCTTCATAGGCTGACCGCAGCAAACCAGTTCGCCGACGCCCTCGTGAAGGACCTCGACAATATTCCCGCACACTTCACATTTGTATACCTGTTTTCGCACTGTCATGGTCTCCTCCTTTTTTCCTCCGTTTCTTCGCGCCCGCCGTCTCCACGGCCACCGGTCAGGCGCCTCTCTTCCAGAGTAATATCTTGCCATTCCCCGCCATCGCAATTCAAGCAAAAACCATCCCATTTTCCTGCGGCACTGAGGGACGTTCTTAAGAAATTAAGTTATTCTTAAATGGCACTCGAACAACCCTGGCTTCTTCATTCCCAGAGAATATTCCCTGCCCACCCATGTCACACCACCTTTTATCGGTCTATCTTTCATCAAGAAAAGTAATATACAGGGGAAGGAAACCGGAGACGTCCCAGAGAAACCGGGGGAACTCCGGTCCCTTTCGAATACACGCACAGAGGTGCTCATGCCACGACACGCCCGCCTTGATGCGGCCGGCGCCATCCATCATGTGATCATACGAGGTATAGCCAGGACGGATATCTTCCTCGGAGATGACGACAGAACCGACTTTGTCGAACGACTGTCTCTTCTTCTGCCGGAGACGACAACGGCCTGCTATGCCTGGGCGCTGTTGTCCAGCCATGCACACATGTTGTTCCGTACCGGCGATGTTCCCTTATCCACTTTCATGGCAAGGCTCCTCACCGGCTATGCCGTGGGTTTCAACAAAAGGCACGGGCGCAACGGCCACCTTTTTCAGAACCGCTACAAGTCTATCATCTGTCAGGAGGAGCCCTACCTGCAGGAACTCATCCGGTACATCCATCTCAATCCCCTCAGGGCGGGTATCGTCCCCGATTATGAATCACTCTCCTCCTACCCCTGGTCAGGCCACGCAGTCCTGCTCGGTAAGAGGGTTGTCCCCTGGCAGGACACACGGTACATCCTCGCATTATTCGGTCTGAATGAACAAACGGCCCGGCCCATTTACCGCGAGTTCGTGGCCGAAGGGATAAGCCACGGGCGGCGGCCCGAGTTTATGGGAGGGGGTCTGGCGCGAACCCCCGAAGGATGGGAAGTGGTCAAGAGACCAGTCAGCGAAGGCCTCATGAAGGGTGACGAACGCATCTTGGGGGATACATCGTTTGTCACGGACCTGCTCGCACGGGCAGGACAAAAGGTTACCCGTCGTTACGAAATGAAGTCCTCCGGCATCGACATCGCGGGGATAGAAAGAAGGATTTGTGAAATATACTCAATGGCACCACAGGAACTGTATGCGCGGGGCAGATACAGGAACCTCGTTGAGGCGAGAAGTGTCTTCTGCTTCTTCGCCGTAACGGAACTGAAGACTCCACTGAAAGACCTCGCTAGGCGCTTTGCAGTCTCCGAACCAGCCATCAGCCTGGCCGTGAAGAGGGGCAAAGACATCGCCTCCAGAAAACAATTGAAGCTCATCTGAGGCGTTTCTTAATTTCTTAAGAACGTCCCCCGGTCCGCCCCCGGTCCGCGCTTGCAACACGCAATGCTTTTGATTGAGGCTGTGCTCCGCGGTCCTGAACAACTCCGCGCTGTGGTGCATATAGCGTTTCAGGTCTTTGGGCATCCGCGCACCTTATGAAGCGACCCGGCATAGTTTTGTACTAAAGTTAGCGACGGCCTCTACGCTCACCTCCCCCACCGAACAAGCCAAAAAAGGTCCATGAACAAAAGTGAAGTGAGGTTTCAGAGAGCTAAGTACTCGATGTTATTATGATAAATATGGCGGAGGGAGTAGGATTCGAACCCACGGGGCACTTGCATGCCCAACGGTTTTCAAGACCGCCGCTTTCGGCCGCTCAGCCATCCCTCCGGG
>CALMFJ010000071.1 GCA_937862865.1 uncultured Pseudomonadota bacterium
GGCGAGCGGGTATGACGGAGGGGGGTTGTTTGTGCACGTGTTTTGGGCGCTCCCTTAAGGGGAGAAGGTGATCGTGACACATTCTCGAAAGCCGGAATGACGGTGGTTCTGGCATGGAACCTAGGACCTAGGACCGTTTCTATATAAGGATTGTCATCCAGAACCAGTATACCAGGGGTGAAGCGAAGGTCGACAGGGTGATACACCCGGAAGCGAGCTCGGCATCCCCGCCCAGTTCGCGGGCCATTATGTAAGTGGTTATGGCTGTCGGGGTCGCGAGCAGGACCATGGCGGGCACGGCACGGCTGATGTCCGGAGAGCACATCCTGTAGAACAGGAACGCGATGCCGGGAAGGATGAGCATTTTGAGGACGGTGGTGATAATGGCCGGGCGGAATGTCTTGCGGAGCATGGCGGGCGATATGGAGCCCCCGATTATGATGAGGGCCAGCGGGAGGGATATGTTCGCCACGATCTCGAGGCTTTTCATGAGGACGGAGGGCATGCTCAGGCGCAGAAGGACGAAGATGACCGCCGCAAACGTAGCCATGATGATCGGTGTCCTGATGATGGAGCCCGCGATCTTCAAAGGGCTCCGATGTCCGGCTGAAGTGAGGGAGAGAATGATAATGGCCAGGGCGTTATTGAAAATGATGAGGGTTCCGGCGAGCAGGCTCCCTTTTTCAAGCCCTTCTTCGCCGAACATATAAAACAGTACCGCAAAACCGACATACGTTACATTTCCATGAAATGTCGATTGAACGAAACTTCCGAGCTTATCCCCCTTATACCGGGCAATTTTGGCGACCACGAGTGCGATGCCCATGACGACAAGCGACGGAACGGTCACGGCAGCGATGGGCAGGCACCCCGTGCTCTTCAGGCCGCTCTTTACGATCCCGATGAAAATGAGAAAAGGCAGGGGGAACTGAAAGACAAAACGGTTCGCCTCGGATATGAATCTCTCGGAAAGCACGCGTTTGTGTGTCAGGAAAAAGCCGAATGCGATAATGATAAATATGGGTGCGATGGTCGCCAGAATGCTCATAAAACACCCTGTGTCCGAAATGTGGGCCCCGCACCCCCGGCCATTCTGTTCATTATGCAAAACATGCGATTACATACCATTTTCTCGCGTCCGCCGCAAGCGGGTGATTGGGGCGAAATACTTGATATCAGGGGGTTTTGGGCTTCTTATTTTTATTGACAAAGGGCAATTGAACACGATATATAAAGAACGTGAAATTAGTAACAATATCAAAAATCAGGGGGTACCAGGGATGTTAAAAGAGTCAGTGATCAGCGAATTACAGAAGATTGTCGGTAAAGACAACGTATTGACAGCACCTGAAGCTCTTAAAGCCTATTCCTACGATGGAACGACAAGCTGGATCCATGAACCCGATGTCGTTGTTTTCCCTACGACGACCGATGAAGTATCCCGGATTATGAAACTGGCCAATACTGAGAAGATCCCGGTCACCCCGAGGGGCGGCGGCACAAACGTCAGCGGAGGTTCTGTTCCCTGGCACGGCGGCATTGTTCTGGCCATGACGAAGTTCAACAAGATAATCAAGGTCGACAAAGAAAATCTCACCGCCACGGTCGAGCCCGGCGTTGTCCTCCAGGACCTCACCATGAGGCTCGCCAAAGACGGTCTTTTCTTCCCGCCCGACCCCCAGAGTTTCCTTGGCGCGACGATGGGCGGTATCATATCCGAGAATGCCGGTGGCCCCGCAGGTGTGAAATACGGCGTCACAAAACAGTATATTCTGGGTGTCGAGGTGGTCCTTCCGAACGGCGAGGTCATTCACCTCGGCGGCAGGACGCTGAAGAATGTTGTCGGCTACGACCTGCTTCATATCTTCATCAGCGGCGAGGGAACGCTCGGTGTCATCACCAAGGCCGAATTGAAATTGAACCCCGTCCCCCAGGCGAGAAAGACGCTCTGCGTTGTCTATGACGATGTCGCGGTCGCCGGCGAAGGCGTTTTCCGGGTGCTCGAGAACGGTGTTATCCCCTGCAAGATCGAAATGATCGACAACTGGGTCATCAACAGGATCGAAGAGATGATGCCGATCGGCCTTCCGAAAGATGCCGATGCATGCCTCTTGTTCGAAGTGGACGGCATGGCCGAGGTTGTCGATAAAGAAGCCGAGAAGATCGCGGAGATCACAAAGAAATACGGCGCGAAGGAAGCCCGCATCGCACCGAACATGGACGAGGCCAACAAATACTGGCTGGCCCGCCGTGCCGGTTTCGCCGCCGTCTTCGGAAAGGCCAAGCAGGTATTCGCGGAAGATGTCACGGTACCGCGCGGAAATATCCCCGCATTCGTCAAGAAGATCAGGGAGATCGCGAAGAAGTACGATGTCGAGATCGTCGTCCTCGGCCATGCCGGTGACGGGAACCTCCATCCGGCCGCTCTGACGGACCCTGCCAACAAAGATCATTATGAACGCGCCCTGAAGGCGGTGGACGAGATCATCGAAAGTGCCGCCGTTGAGTTTGGCGGCGTGCTTTCCGGGGAGCACGGCATCGGCCTCGAGAAACAGAAATTCATGAGAAAGGTCACCGAGCCGGCCGTCATAAACATGATGAAAGGGATCAAGGCGCTCATCGACCCGAACAACATCATGAACCCGGGCAAGATCTGGGAGTAGCCTATACAAGGGGGTTTAAGAGTGAAAGACCTGAAAGAACTTAAGAAAATAGAGCAGTACGCAGATCAATGCATGAAGTGCGGGTTCTGCAGCTTCTTCTGCCCGGTATACCAGGAAGAGAAAATGGAGACGTCCGTAGCACGGGGGAAGAACTACCTGGTCAAACAGGTGCTTGCGGGCAAGCAGGAATGGACCCACGAGATGGCCGATATCGTCGGCAAATGCCTCCTGTGCAAGCGCTGCGCGGCGAACTGTCCCGCGAAGACGCAGATCGACCGCGTTGTCGTCGCGGCCCGCGCCCAGATGGTCAAGGAAAAGGGCCTCGGCGCCATAAAGAACTTTGCCTTCCGCAAGGTCATGGCTGACAGGAAGGCGTTCGGGAAATATGCCCGGCTGCTTCAGAAATTTCAGTGGATGATGCCGACGACCGAAGGCAAGATCAAGCACCTTCCCGATTTCGTAAAAGGTCTCGGAAAGAGGAATTTCCCGGCGCTCGCGAAGACATTTCTGCGCGACCAGGTAAAGCCGGTGTATAAACCGCAGAACGGGCAGGAGCCGAAGTTCAGGGTCGGTTTTTTCACGGGCTGCGCCATGGATTTCGTATACCCGGAACTGGGGCTTAAAATAATTGATTTTCTGACGAAGAACGGATGCGAGGTTATCGTTCCCGAGGACCAGAACTGCTGCGGCGCAGCGATCTATTTCAGCGGTGACCTCGAGACCGGCCGCATGCTTGCCGACCTCAACATAAAGGCGTACAAGGACCTCAATGTCGATTATATCGTGACCGGCTGCGCGACGTGCAGTTCGACGCTGAAGGATTATGCAAAGTACCTTCCCGATAACGAGGACCAGCAGGCACGGTACTCGGAATTCGAGAAGAAGATCAAGGACAGCACCGAATTTATCATTGATATCCTGAAGGTGAAGCCGGAAGATTTCAAACTGAAAAAAGAATTCGAAGGCAAGACGGCCACATGGCACGATCCCTGCCACCTTGTCAGGTACCAGAACATAAAGGACCAGCCGAGAGCGATCCTGAAAGGCCTGAAAGGCCTGAAATATGTTGAAATGCCCAACGCGGATATGTGCTGCGGTATGGGCGGTTCGTTCAGCGTCTACCATTACGACCTGACGAAAAAGATTGCATTGAAGAAGATGGATGGAATTAAAGCGACTGGCGCGGATATCGTTGTTACCGCCTGCCCGGGCTGTATGATCAACCTGCTTGATAACGTTTTGTTAAACAAAATGCCACAGAAGGTGCATCATTTTCTTGAGCTGGTGGAATAATTGAACGATATCCCTAGGACAACCGTACATCTACTACTCTATTTCACACTCGATAGGAGGATCACACGATGAAGAACGGCCACTGGATGACAGCGAAGGATGTTCTAAGGATTCAAGCATTTAAGTACCC
>CALMFJ010000072.1 GCA_937862865.1 uncultured Pseudomonadota bacterium
TGATGCTCAACAGGCATGTCCCTTCTTCCCTGCGAAAACGGCGATTGTTCATCATAGTTTTGAGGACCCGCCCAGGTTGGCTGTTAATGCAACGAACGAGGAAGAAGCAATGAGCCACTACCGTCGCATTAGAGATGAAATTAAAGCGTACATCGAGGCAATGATCGACTCCCTGAAGCAAAAGAAGTGAAAAATCGAGAATGCCCGTGAATTTGCTGCAAATGAAAGGTTCCTTACCTTCAGGCGAAAAAACGACCCTCTAGAATGCCCTACAATCGACGAAAACGAGCGGATGTGATAACCTAAACCTATCCCCCCTCCGAAAGACGTCACCAGCGCAAATCTGCTGGAAACGGATCTAGTGGGATCGGGAGGGACATCCTGTAGTATTCCCATGCGTACGTGCTTTCACCACGCATTCTCGTTTCACTCTTCCTACATTGCCATTCATCAATTCCTGAAATAAAACATTCGGGCATCTGAATCACTACAAGGGGGGACAATAATGAAAAAGGCAATCTCTGTATGTATCACATGCGTAACCGCGTTGGCTATGTCTGGGCCACCCGCCATGGCCCTGGACCTCGAAGGTCTGGTCGATGCCGGTTTCGGGCTTTTCCGGGCAGCCACCGTATCGGACGAAGAGATAAACGCTTTGTGCGCTGCATCGATTCAAAAAAGCGATAAAGAAAACTCGGTCGTTGAAAAGAATTCCGCATATACCGCCCGCCTGGCAAAACTGACGAAAGATCTAAAAATTGACAGGGGATTGCGCATCAATATCAAGACCTACCATGCCCCCGGTGTGGTGAACGCGTTTGCGTTCCCTGACGGGAGCGTCCGTCTGTACTCCGGTCTGTTTGACGTCATGAACGACAGCGAGGTCCTGTACATCCTCGGCCATGAGATCGGGCATGTCGCACTGGGGCACACGAAATCCGCGACGCGCGCCATTTATACCACATCGGCCTTGCGCAAAGCCGCGGCGGCGAGCGGCAACAACATGGCGGCGGCAATCTCCCGGCATAACCTGACAGACATCGTCGAGAAATTGACCCATTCCCAATATTCTCAGGCAAACGAATTCGAGGCGGACATGTACGCGGTCAAGGTCGTCAGGGAGAACAATATAGATCCCCGGTACTGCGTCACCGCGCTGCGGAAACTGGAAGCTTTATACGGCAACCAGGGCAGCGTCTTCGCAAGCCACCCCACACCGGGGGCGAGGGCAGAGGCGCTCGAGAAGGAACTGGGGATAAAGGTCGGCGATGCGGCACAGCAGGGCGTGATATCTCTTCGTTAGGACCCGACTGCCGCGCCGGGGTTGCGGCATCCGGCTAAATTCTATCGTTAAGGGGAGGCTGTATGAGGACTAAGAAAACCGTATGCGCGGGCCTGTTTTCCGTTGCCGCATTTCTCGCATTCGCCATGCTGACCCAATCGTGCGCAGAGGAAGGGCCGAGGCGAAACCATCTCAACTATTTTTCGAGCGTCAACCATATATCTCTGTCAAGCGGGGGACATCACCTGGTATTCACCGGCTGCGGCCATAGAAATTACCCGGACTGCACCATTTACAGGTACGACCGGAAAGAAGAGGCCCTTTACCGGTACGTTGATGGGAACCACGGCATTCATGTCATGAACCCTCAATACTGGTCTGATTCTGACCAGTTCCTGTTCTTTACCCTTCCCGGAGCAAGCTACAGGAAAAAACCCTGGACGGTATGCAGGTCGCCGTTATGAATCCCGATGGAACAGGTTTCCGGCAACTCACGGAGGGGAAGGATGTCAAGACTGCATACATGCTCAGCCCCGACGGGAAAACCCTCGTGTATGGCCGGGGAAAGGAGCGGACATCGGGCAGGACACGGGCCTCCCATTTCGATCTCTACGTCCGCGACCTCGCCACAGGCGAGGAAACCCGACTGACCAACCTGACGTTCTACGAGATAAGCACGCCGTATTTCACACCCGACGGAAAAAATGTCGTTTTTAATAACGGGTACCCGATGCGACTGCCTGATACGGAAGATCCGGACGCTAGCACGAAATTTAATAAAACCTACGAGGAGCAGTACAAGGGCAACAGGATAATCCAGTACACCGTTGACGGATCGGGTGTGAATCGTCTCCCCGAACCCCTGTTTGTTCACGGCACAGGATCCGAATACCCAATAGTTACGCGTGATGGCTCCATTTGGTTCGAAGGCACGATGCGGGGTATACACCATTATCGCCAACGTCCGACTGGAGAAGTTACCGAGCTTAGCGAGGTCAAATTTAATATTGGGAAATCACAGAGCATTGTCGAAATGGCTGTTGATACGGCGGGTAATTGGCTAGCCATTCTTCTGCAGGATCTCGATGACCAGAAAGCGTGCTCGGCTCACATTTTTGATACCCGGAACAAGAATTATTTCCGAATGGGATAGGCGAAACAGTGGGGCCAACGGCGTACGCGCCGTGTTCCGCCGGCATCGCCCGGAAAAAGAAACACTAAGAGACGCAATACGGTCGATGCGGCGCCCTCTCAACGAAGCGGAAGTAAATCGTGAACGCGCAAAATCTGTTGGCCGATCGTTTTTAATTTCGACGACACGGATGTCCGGAACGTCGAAGGTTGTTCATTTGATCCCGTTACGCAATGATCATTTCATATAAGGTCGGAGCGGGATTACCCTCAAATAAATTCTGCACGCGTTTACCCGCTTCATCGTGGACGGGACTGTCATGCATTGCCGTGAAGGTTTCCCGGCTCTCGTGCTCGAGGATAGCGGTATAATTGCCCCCCTGCACCGGCTTGAGAAGTTTGCGGCTTATAAAACCCCTCTCTTTCGAGAACTCACGGTTGGACCAGGAGAACCATTCCCTGAACTCATCATCCTTGCCTTCCTTGATCGGTGGAAAACTAATAATAGCGACGAACATGACAGGATCCCTCCTTATTTCAAGTCTATCCCATAATGGCCCGAAAGGTTAGCATACCGTTTAAAAACTCTTGAAGAGAAGGCGGGGATGTTCCCGCAAGGACAAGAAACTTTGAATTCCGCAAATCCGCGTTCGATATCCCGCGGATGAACGATCAACGGGGGAAAAATGAGGTCCCGTGACCGCAACGATGCGAGGGCGGGGATCCCGTGCATTGACAAAAGCTTCATCTCAAATAATACTATTGCAAGGATCGGATATATTCATGCAGTCACCATGGTGCGAAAATGTGTGAGTTTTGTGTACAACACGGCGAGGGCGAGAAGTGGTACCTCAATGCGGCGAATTACTCGGAAGACCTTTTAAGTGATATCCGCCGCCGAAGGCTTATCGAGGAATTTATGTCGGATACGGACGGGCTTGCCCGCGCGGGCAAATACCTCGAAATTCTCGGAAAGGCGCCGCGGCTCGTGAAAGACATTGTGGGCCGCATCGTTACGCGGAAGATGAAAAAGAACCATTTCGGCCAGGTTGTCCCGATCGAAGATATCGAGAAGATCTTCGGCTTCGTCACCTCCATAGTACGGGTCTCCTGCATATGCCGCCACGTCACACTGGGAAAGGATAAACGGTACTGCTATGCGGTCAGCCTCGGCCCCGGCGGCGGAAAGATGGCCGAAATCCTGCGCGGCATCGACGACAGCTTTATCGGCGGCCCCGATGCCTCCGACAATGAACTGCTGACAAAGGATGAAGCCGTCGCCGCCCTCCGCGGACATGAGCAGGAAGGCCTCTGCCACAGCGTCTGGACCTTCAAGACACCTTTTATTGCCGCCATATGCAACTGCGGCCGGACCGAATGCCTCGCCATGCGTACCGTGGCACACGGCATCCCCCTCATGTTCCGGGCCGAGTATATAGCCCGGGTATCCCCCGGCACATGCACCGGCTGCCGCGCCTGCCTGTCCGTCTGCCAGTTTGGCGCGATAGCGTACGACCCCTCCACCCGATCGGCGGTCATCGACCAGAGATCGTGCTACGGCTGCGGCGTTTGCCGCTCCGTGTGCACCGGGGGCGCCATCAGCCTCACAGAACGCCGCACCGTCCCCGCCGCGGCGAACCTCTGGTAACCGGTCATTCCCCGTCTTCGTCCGACTGTCTTACCCCGGGCGTCAGATGATCGGGACATTGGCATAGCTGAGGGCGTCTTCCTTATTCCCTTTTCGTCGCCATCGAGAGGATTATGACTGCCACGCTGAGGCAGAGCACGACCAGGACCGCGTCCCGGAGCGCCAGGACAGTCGAGTGCCCGAACAGCTCAGCCGCATCGACTTCTTTTGACCGCAGGATATCATTGTAGGTCCCCTGCCTGACCGAAAAGACGGACCCGATCATGGCCATGCCGATCGATATGGAGACCTGGCGCGCGGTGCCTATCAGCGCCGAGACGGACCCGAGATGTCCAGGTTCGACGGCGCCCATGACGGTGCTGTTGTTGGGCGGTTGAAATACGCCGACGCCGAACCCGAGAAGGGCAAGGACGGCGACGATCTCAAGCAAACCCGTGTGCAAGCCAAACCGCAACATCAGGAGAAAGCCTGCCGCGATCATGCCTGCCCCCGCCACGGAAGGCCATCTCGGGCCGAGCCGGTCCGAAAAGAAACCGCTCAACGGGCTTGCTATCATGGTGGCGACGGGGATCGCCGCAAGAACAAGGCCCGCCTTCGACGCACTGAGCCTGATCGCATCCACGAGAAAGAACGGCAGGATGACGGCATAGAGCGGTACGGTCAGGAAAAAAACAAAAAACGCGGTCATCGCACAGGAAAAGGTCCGTTTTCTGAATAGCTCGAGATCGACGATGGGCTCCGCTGCGCGGCCTTCCCATACCAGGAAGAAGCCCAGGAACAGGGCGCCGGCGCATATGAGGGCAAGCGTGATGCCGGATGTCAGGCCGTGCGTCTTGACCTGTCCCATGCCGAGCAGAAGGCACAGGACGCCGGCAAAACTCGTAACGGTGCCGGGTATGTCAAGCCGGAGCTTTTTCTGCCGGACCTTGTCCCTTTTGAGAAGCCCGAATGCCAGCGTGAAGGCAAGGATGCCGAACGGTATGCGCATGTAGAAGATGGCGCGCCACCCCAGCCAATCAAGGAGAAACCCGCCCGCGACCGGTCCGATAATAAAACCCATCGAGACGGCTATGCCGAGCATTCCAAGGCCCCTCCCCATTTCCCCGGAGGGAAACGCCTCTGCTACGATCGCCGTGCTGCACCCGATAGACATGGCTGCCCCGATCGCCTGGATGATCCTGAATGCAACGATCTCCGGCACGTTCCGGGCCACACTGCACAGGGCCATGCCGACGGTGAATATCACGAGGCCCGCGGCATAGATCTTTTTCCTGCCGATGGAGTCGCTCAGTTTCCCGAAGAAGAGCATGGAGCCGCTGCTCACGATGATGTACGCGAGGGTCACCCACATAACGGTTGTGAGATCGACGCCGAACACCCGGGTCAGCCGGGGAAACGCAATATTGATAATGCTGGCGTCGAGGGTGGCCAGGATGGCCCCGAGGGCCACCGTGATGAGGGCTTTCCATTTATAGGGAAGGTGTTTCACCGGCACGCGCTTTTCGGCCATCAGTCCCGAAACCCCGATGCCCCGGCCCTGAGGTCTTTCGTGTCTCCGGCACTCCTCAATATGCCCCGTTTCTTCCTGCCACGGATCATGACATGGCGGGGAATGCCTGCTGCATCAAGACAAAATCGCCGGAGCATGGCGAAATCGTACCAAGCCGGGCATCGGAATGTCAATTGACAGTCGTAAGGACACCCCGCTTATCCCACAAAGAATGGTGCATTGCCAGGCACACAAGGTCAGCCGCGGCGGAAATGAGGTCCGGAAGATTGTTCCAATAACCTTGAAAAAAAATACCGGCGAGGGCATCATGAATAAAGGGCGTATTCTTGCAGGGATATTTCTGTTTACTCCTCAAGGCCTTACTTCTGAAAGTAAGCACCACGGGAGCGACTCGGGATGGGCCCGGAACCGGACGCAAAAATCTATAGCAGGGGACAGGGAGGATAGCATGACCGTAAAATGCGCACGTGGAATCAGTTTAACAGTAATCTTTCTTGCAGCTCTTTTTTTGATGTCACCGGCGATGGACGCTTCAGCTTCGACAACCGTAACCGGAACGATAGTCAAGATCGATGCAACGACCCGCACTGTCGTTATAAAAGACCAGTCCGGCAAACTGTGGGACATCTCGGTGCCGCCCGAAAGCGGCATTAACCTCAGTCAATATCACGTCGGGGACAAGGTCCGGGCGACGCTCGAATACTACACCCCGCCCGGGGGCAAAGTACCACGGGCCCGGATATCCAAAGCACAACTGATCAAATTACAGTGACCACGGGTCGGAGCAAAGTGAAGATCGAGCCGCGAACCCGCAGCGACGCTTCCAGTCTTATCGGTGCAGCAGGCATGAGCAGATCCAACACATAAGGCTCCGACAAAAAAATAAAAAGGAGAGACCGACGTATGAAACGCACCGCACTCAGTATCCTGACAATGATCATCCTCTGTACCGTCTATTGCCTCGTAAGCGCCGCCCCTGCCGCCGACACCGCCGGACCTTCGTTCGGCAAGTGGGCATTCACCGGCAAGGACGACAAGGGCGTCTCCTGGACCGGCACTCTCGTCATTGAAAAACTCGACACAAACCGTTTCGACGCGGCCAGATTTCACTCGATGTGCAACCTGGACATGAAATCCGCAACCGCAGGAAAAGGCATAGAAACACCCTGCGCCTGGGACCCCAAAACAAGGGAAGTCTCCTTTAAAACGACCGACACAGCATCGTACACCGCCATTCTCTCGCCCGACGGCAAGACCCTCACGCGCGGTAAGTGGACCGATTCCGAAAAAGATTTCAAGACCCGCAAGGTGACCGTCATAAGGACCGGCACCTGGTCTGCCGCATTCACGGGTCGGTAACACTGCCAGTGATCTGTTCAGAGGGGGGATAATGGGATCGGGTCTTGCAAAACCGCAATTTCTGGAGGGTCCCTGGAAGGCACGACTTCTTTCTTCTTAAAGAAATGCGCTTTTTTGGAGTGTCCGGCAGAACATCTCAAAATGTGGCATTGCAAGACTTGACCCTCATCCCTTATGGGCCTGCCGGTCTTCAATTATTGCTGACTTTAGTTAAACCGGAACGTCCCATCGAGGTTCTTACGGGAAAATTGGGGGAGACGGGGCGGGGTTCCTGTCGTCATGCTCAACCAATCTCAACCCGATGCTCCGGGTGTGGTATGATCTATCATATAGTTTTTCGGAAGATAGAATGCCGGTGAGGAGACGCAATGGCACTATTCATATGCACTTTGACGGGATTGGCCGTCGTCGTTCTTGTTGTTTACCTGGCCATTCCCATAGCGTACATTATCAAAAACAAGAACAGGCGGCGCGATGTCGCGGAAGTGATGTATCCCGGTGACGCGGAGCGCCAGTCCGATTTCAGGGACAAGGTCGCCGCCGGGATCCTCCGTAATAACCCGGGACTTACATACGAGTCCCCGGAGTTTCAGGCCCTTTACCGTCAGGAAATGGACAGGCTGTTGAAGGAACACCAAAGTTAGACCGTGCCTCTCTCGCCCGGGCGGCCCCCTTGTTCGCACGACCCTGTGTTTTACGAAAAGAAAGTGAGACATTCTCTTTATTCCCTTGCAAACCGGCCGTTAATAGACGATACTATGCAGCCATGCCGAAACGATCGGGAAAAGATAGACACCAACCTAAATCAGGACCCTTCGATACACCGAGAAGGCCGCGCAAGGGCCTGCCCGAGAAGATGGACCGAAGCGCTGACGCTCCCCGCGGGCGCAAAGACAGATCATCTGAAGATTTCGCTCCGCAAGGAAGGACAAGAAACCTGGCCGAGAAGGCAGATCGAAGCCGCGGCGACGTACGGGGACACAGGGAAGGAAAATCTTTCCCCTCCTTTGACCGGCCAAAAAGAGAGTTTGGGTTTACGTCCGGCGATAAAAGGCCGTTGCCGCAGGAACAGCAAAAAACAGTCTCACCGGCTGCTTTGAAAAGAGGTTTCGAGAGGGCAAAAGATGAGATAGCAGGTATGTGTGATGAAATATCTGCCCTTATGACCGGCCGATACACTATCGGCAAGGTTGAACTGACACTGAGTTTCAACGCGGCCGGAGAATTTATCGGTTTCGGCGCCGGCGGCGCTGCATCAATCACAATCACAATTATCCCTTCAAAGTAAGCGACAGCAACCCGCCAAAACATTTGAAGACGCTTTTCGTTAATACCGCGGGCCACCGGGGTCAGGTCGTGCAAGATGACACTTTCTTGAGGGTCACCGGAAGACTCGGCCTCCCACTTCAAAAACAATACACTTTTTTGGAGTGTCCGGCAGAAGATTTGAAAACGTGGCATTGCAAGACTTGACCCCCGCCCCCACCACTACCCGTATCCTCCTCCAATCCCTGTCACCTTTCTGGGGAACAATTTTCATCGCAAAAAAGTAATACCAGACTATGCACGAACATCACACGCCGGGGAGGAGGTCCGCATGAGTTGCGCAAAGGCTGCATACAGCAGAAACGACGGGAAGAGAAGAGCAACATATCAATACGACACCGAAGCCTGTTTCGATATATCAATCCTATTTTCAAAAGGCGAAACCTTTCGGGCCTGGCCAAGAAAAAGAGACACGTTGACATGTACGGCATATTGCCGTACAATACGAGAGGAGATGATCATGGGCTCTCAGAATGTATCCACCGCGCGCCTTGAAGCGCGCATCAGCAAAGAACTTCACGCGGCCTTGAAGCGGGCTGCCGCTCTCCAGAACGTTACGATGACCGATTTCGTCGTCAACGCAGTTCGGGAGGCAGCACGCGACGCCATCGAGCAGAACGAAGTTCTCAGGCTCTCTGTAGCCGACCAGGAACGTTTCGTCGAAGCTCTATTGTCACCGCCTAAGCCTGCGCCGGCCTTGAAACGCGCTTTTGCCCGCCATCGCAAACTGATCGTTGAATGACCCGCGAAAGGTTCCGGATCGTTCCGCTCGAATACGGCCTTGACCGCAGCACATTCTGCAGCGGCTCAGAACCATTGGACCGATATCTTCACGAACAGGTCCGGCAGGACATCCGCCGAAAAGTGACAGCCTGCTTTACAGCAATATCGACAGACGGAAGCATTGCGGGTTACTACACGCTGGCTTCGGCAGGCATCCTCCTTGGCGAACTGCCCCCGGAGATCATCAGGCGACTGCCGCGTTATCCTTCGGTCCCCGCAGTCAGGATGGGACGCCTGGCGGTCCATCATGAATTTCAGAGTATCGGCCTCGGCGGCGCCCTCCTTGCCGACGCACTCCGACGCGTAACACAATCTGAAATCGCCGCCTTCGCGATGATCGTTGATGCCAAAGACGACAAAGCGGCTGCATTCTATCGGCACCATGGCTTCATCGAGACGATCAGCAGGCCATCCGTCTTGTTCCTGCCCATGGCAACCGTGAAATAACTTTCCCGGCGGGTCATTTTTGTGTGCGATA
>CALMFJ010000073.1 GCA_937862865.1 uncultured Pseudomonadota bacterium
TGCTTTGAACCACCACGTTGACGGCGGATACCTGCTTGCCGGTCATCTCCTCGAGCGTGGTGACGAACTGTCCCAGGGACACCACCTCGCCGTATTCGTCCAGGAAGCGGGAGAGCTCCAGCGGAGCGATGGCGGTGGCCAGCGTTCCCCGGGGCCCCTCGCCCAGGGCGAAGAGCGAGCTTGAGAGCGACGGCTGTTCCGCCTTCTGGAAGCCGCGGGGGTTCTTGTACTCCTCAAGGATGCGGCACCGCGACAGGATGAGTTCCTTGACGTTGCGCATGACCTTGAGCAGGGGCTCGGCTGCGGAAACGGTCAGCGACGGGGCGACGAAATCGCGCGACAGGACCACGTCCTGCCCGTTGAACGTGAGGACCGCGAGCGGCATCAGATGGTAATCGGCAGCATCGGGGACCTCGTTCTCCCAGAACAGCCTGAGGAGATAATGGAGGACCTTGACGTCTGCCGTCGCCTCGCCCTGGTACAGGTCTTTCATGGTCTCCCCGTCGATGCCGTAGCGGGCCCGCCCGTCCGGCGCGCCCTCCTCCAGAACGTTTTTCCCTCCCCGGTCCCAGCGGCGCAGGCCTATGTATACCTTAAAGGGTTTTTCCATGTTGGTCCAGGCGTCCTTGAATGAACGCGCTTTGACGACGGCGTTCCCGGCAGTCCTGGCCCAGGTGCCGTCCTGAAACACGAATTCCCCGTCCGAGATCGTAAAGACCATCTCCCTCAAGGCCCCTTCATCGACGGTGTGCCCGCAGGACCCGTAGAAGAAAGGCTGGAGATAATCCCGGAAAGGAGCGAGGGACGATTGATGGTACAGGTCCGTCTGCTGGAAGTGCTGAGACTGAAGGAATAGCCCCTGGTACCAGAATACGGGTTTTGTCGGCTGACTCATGGGCTTGGCACCTCCTGTATGCTGCCCGGGCCAAAGTAAAGGTTCATGCCCAGGGCTCCCATCCTGGCCTGGTTTGTCTTGAAAAAAGTCCCTTTCGTTTCGATGAGAACGGGCAGTTCGTAGCTCCGCGTCACCTGACCGGGCGTCAGGTCATAGTACCCGGCGACTATCCCTACCCATTTTGCATTCTCGTAGCGGTCAAGCTCGACTTCGTTTACCTCTCCCGGTTCGATGAAGAACCGGTCGACCGCGAGTACGCTCTGGTCGGGCTTTTCGGCGCCAAGCAGGGTCGTGAGGCCCGCCGCATCCTTTATATTATTATTGAACCACTTGATATCGGCCAACTGGTATACGACGAGCGTCAGCGTGTGGGGCTTGTCCTCGTACCGGTTGAGGTTCTCGTCCGCGCGGTACTGGATCTGGATGGCCTTCGCCGCGTAAGGCCGGGCAGGGTTGAGGCCAAGGTCGGCCAGCTTCTGGTTCTGCTCGGGCTTGGGCCCGCTCTTCGCTATCGGCGCAGGCTGGGGAGCAGCCTGGGACGGTCCATCCTGCCCGCCCCCCTGGGCCTTGCTGCCGGAAGAGCAGGACACAGAGGAAATGGTGAATGCAAAAAGGACCACGGAAAGCGCGATGAAGGCAGGCCTCAGGACGACGGCCTTCCCCTGCCCGATACAAGCGCTGTTCGCATCCGGAATGTCCTGAGCATTCATCCGGTGCCCATACCCCATAAACACACCCGATAATTTACTGATGAAACCCAATCAGCTTCCTGTTTACAGCAACATATGAAACAAAACAGACATTTTTGTTTAGATAATATTTGGATGTTCATATAAAGTCAAGAGGAAAGACAGTCTATGGCAGGCAGCGGCCAAACTTCCGTATCGTACTCCGAACCGTACTCGTGCCATCGCCACTTTTTTTGTGGCATCGTATTTGCTATCCTTATTTAGTCATGAACATGGACCCGGAGAAGAACTCCCTCACGCTGCAGTCGGTGATGCGGCTTTTATGCGGGGGCTCCTTCATGATAAGCCGCGACCTCATGATCCAATGGGTCGGTTCCGTGAGCCGCCGCTGGTCGGGGGGAAGGGACACCGACGCGCTGAAAGGGAGGCATTGCTACGCGGCCATCATGAACAGGCGCAAGCCGTGCGCGAACTGCCCCGTTCTGCGTGCATATGCGACGCACAAGACAGAGCAGCTCGAGGTCAGGGTGGGTAAAGACCGGTTCAATGCGCAGTACTATGTGCTCACGGCGGCCCCTGTGTCCGACCGCGGCGGGCGCAGCCTTGAAGGGGTGATCGAGGTCATACGGGACGTGACCGCATTCCGCAGGGCGGAGGAGGAGCTCAAAGAACTCGCCGAGTTCAATTACGAGATCATCGAGAACGCCCCCGTCGCCATCTTTACCATTAATAGACAAGGCGAGTTCTCAAGCGTCAATCCGGCGCTGGCGACGCTCGCCGGCTTCGAAACGGTGGCGAAGGCGAAAGAGAAGCTCATCGGCTTCAACTGGATAAAGAACCCGTATACGAAAAAATGCGGCATGGCAGAGCACATAAAGGACGGTCTGAAGGGCAAGCCCTTCCAGCTCTGGGATTTTCCGTTCATCAATTATTGGGGCGTCCCGCAGCACATCTATTTCAAGGGTGTGCCCATCAAGGACAAGGACGGCAAGGTCGAGAGGCTCCTGTGCATCATCGAAGAGACGACGGACCGTGTCAAGGCCAATGACCAGCTGATGCAGGAAGCGAAAATGTCCATTGTCGGGCGGCTGACGACGGGGATAGCACACGAGCTCAACAACCCGTTGGCGACGATAACGGCCAATGCTGAACTTGCCCTCGATTCCCTCGAAAACATCAGGGGCCGGGAACTGACAGAACGCGACCTTGAGGAGTTCAAAGAGAGCCTTAAGGTCATAGAGGAACAGGCCTTTCGGTGCACGAGGACGATAAAGACCCTGCTCGATGTCACGCGAAAGAAGGAGCTCGGGAAGACGAGCATCGATGTGAACGAGCTCCTGGACGACATACTCGATCATATAAACTTCCAGAAGCTTCCCGTACGCTTTATAGAAGAGGTGCCGGTGCGCCTGCCGAAGGTCAAGGGCGATTTCGATGCGACGCGGCAGGTCTTCATGAATATCATCGTCAACGCCGTGGATGCGGTCGAAGGGGTGGAGGACGCCTCGATCTGGCTCAAGGCCGGCGAGGTCTCGGGCAATACCCTGGAGGTCCTGATCGAGGACAACGGCCCCGGGATACCCGAAAAGATCCGCAGCCTGATCTTCGAGCCCTTTTTCACGACAAAAGGCATAAAAAAAGGGACCGGCCTGGGCCTGACTCTGTGTTATGATTTCTTGCAGAGGATGGGGGGCTCGATCGAGGTCAGCCCGCGCTTTGGCGGGGGGAGCGTCTTCAAAGTCGTGTTGCCCCGGTACGCGAGGTAATACAACAAAGAAAGGAGGGAGGCAGTCCTGATCCGCATATTGATCATCGACGACGAGGAGCAGCTCGTCGAGGCTTTCAGGAAAAAGCTCTCGCGTGACGGGTTCTCGGTAAGCTCCGCATACACGGCCCGGGAGGCACTCACCCTGATGAGGAAGCATACGTTCGACGTATGCGTCCTCGATATCAGGCTTCCCGATATGGACGGTGTCGATCTCCTGAAATCCATAAAGAAGAATGAGCCCAACCTCGAGATCATCATGCTCACGGGGCATGCCTCCGTCGATACGGCGATCCAGTCGATGAAGCTCGGGGCCTACGATTACCTGAGCAAGCCGTGCAAGTTGACCGAGCTTTCCAATGTCATTCAAAAGGCCTATGAAAAGAAATCCCTCAGGGAGCGTACCATCGTTCTCGAACAGCAGCTCCAGAGGGTGGAGGCGCACGATTCCTTTATCGGTTCCAGTGAGCCGATGAACGAGGTCAAAAGGCTCATACGGCTCGTTGCCCCATCGGACGTGCCGGTCCTTGTGCTGGGAGAGACGGGAACGGGCAAAGAGCTCGTCGCCCGGGCCATCCATGCCTTGAGCCCCCGCTCGGCGAACCAGTTTGTTGCCGTCAACTCGAGCGCCCTCCAGGAATCTCTCCTCGAAAGCGAGCTCTTCGGCTACAAGAAAGGGGCGTTTACCGGGGCGCAGTCCGACAAGATCGGTCTTCTCGAGCTGGCCGACAAAGGCACATTTTTCATCGACGAGATCGGCGATATGGGCATGGCGATACAGGCAAAGTTTTTGAGGACGCTCGAGACAGGCATTTTCCGGCGGCTCGGCGATACCCGCGAATCAAAGGTCGACGTCAGGTTCATATTCGCAACGAACAAGGCGCTGGAAAACGAAGTCAAGGAAAAGAGGTTTCGCAAAGACCTGTTCTTTCGCCTCAACACCTTTATCATAACCCTGCCCCCGCTTCGCGAACGCAGGGACGACATCCCTCTCCTGGCTGACTATTTTCTCGGCAAATTCGCGCGCGGAGCGCCGAAGAAGCTCCTGTCCCGGGAAGCTATGGACATCCTGAGAAACTATCGCTGGCCCGGCAACGTGCGCGAGCTGGCGAATGTCATGGAGCGGGCGGTCCTGCTCAGCGCGGCCCGCGATACGATCCTGTCCGAGGACATGCCCCAGAGCATGACGGACGGAAAGGCGACGGAGCGGGACCTTGACCGCCCGGGCCTCTCTCCCGACGAACTCACCCTGCACCGCATAGAGAGGGAACATATCGAGCGGGTCCTCAATCTTGCGAAGGGCAATAAGAGCAAGGCGGCGAGGATGCTCGGGATCTCACGGCGCAAGCTCTACCTCAAGACAACAGCAAACAGCAAAGAGTAAACAGCAAACAGTAAACATCTGTGCGAATAAGTATTTTTTACCGTTCACTGCTTACCGTTCACCGCTTTATTGGTCTTTTTTTACACACACATGTATCAATTATGCACATTGCGGTGGTTCATTGTCGTATAGCACCTTGGATTACAGGGCGTTATAGAGTTGAACGGAGATGGCATCAAAATTGCTCGTTTTGGTTCGATAAATAATATTCAAGGGGGTTGTTTATGAAACGGTCTGTGGTCGGTGTTTTTGTCGTGGTCTTTCTGGCGGCGACTTTTTGCCTTGTATCGGTTCCCGCAAACGCCCAGGTAAAACTTCGCTTTTCGACATTTTTCCCGGTGAGCCATCCCAACGCGCAGCTCACGGCAGACTGGTGCAAGGAAGTCGAGAAAAGGACCCAGGGCAAGGTAAAGGTGCAGCACTTCCCGGGCGCAACGCTGACGTCGCCGCAGCAGACGTACGACAGCATCCTTTCCGGCGTCGTCGACCTTGGCAACTGTGTCCTCGGGTACACGATGGGCAAGTTCCCGCTCTCGGAGATACTGGATTATCCTCTCGGTTACCCGAGCGGGGTCGTGGCGACGAGGCTCGCGAACGAATTCTACAAACAGTTCAAGGCAAAAGAATTCGACGACGTCAAGGTGATGTTCTTCCATGCGCAGGGCCCGGGCATCCTCCACACGAGAAAGCCGGTGAAGTCCCTGGAAGACCTTAAGGGGATGAAGATACGGACATTCGGTTCGAATGCGAAAATGATGTCGATACTCGGCGCCGCTCCCGTTGCGATGCCGATGGGGGACGCGTACGACGCCCTGTCGAAAGGTGTGGCGGACGGCCTTCTGTGCGGGTACGAGGCATTGAAGGGCTGGAAACTGGGCGAGGTCGTCAAGTCGACGACGGAGAATTATGGCACGGCCTATACGGCCACGTTCGTCATTGCCATGAACAAGGCGAAATGGAAAAGCATCCCTCCCGATGCGCAAAAGATTATCGAACAGATCAACCAGGAATTTATCGAAAAACAGGGCCAGCTCTGGGACAAGATGGATCAGGACGGCAAGGAGTTCTCCACCAGGAGGGGAAACCAGGTGATCAAGCTCTCCGCGCAGGAGAACGCGAAATGGGTGGCGAAGATCGAGCCCCTCTTCAACGAATACGTCAAGAAGACCAGAGAGAAAAACCTTCCCGGAGACAAGGCGCTCAAATTTGTCCGGGAGTACATCAAAAAGAATACGAAATAGCCCCCATATAATACGCTGCCGGGGGGTCGTCTTTAGAGCCCCGGCAGCGGCTCCAAAAGGAGGATCACATGGACGGCATGGTCGGGGCGATCAGGAAATTCTCAGGGTGGATGAACGGGCTGGCCGGCATCGTATTATTTCTTATGATGATGCTCACCGTGGTTGATGTCGCCCTTCGCATATTCTGGAAACCCATTACCGGGACATATGAACTTGTGGCAATGGCCGGGGCCGTGGTGATCGGGTTCGCCATTCCTCAGACGTCGTGGGACAACGCCCACATATTTGTCGATTTTCTGCTCGAGAACAGGTCACGGGCAGTCAAGATAGCCTTCGGGTGTTTCAACCGGCTCATGGGGATAATCCTGTTCGTTTTGCTCGGTTCGTACCTTCTCATGAAGGCGAACCACCTTTTCAGAAGCGGGGACGTGTCGCTCACGCTCCAGATCCCCTATTACCCCGTAGCGTATGGATTGGCATTCTGTGCGTTTGTGCAGGCGCTCGTGCTTATGCTCCATATGGCTATCCTGTTCAAGAGTGGTGAAAACAATGGATGAAATAACGGTTGGGATCGTAGCGGTCATCATTCTTATGGGGCTTTTCCTCACCGGGCTCGAGCTTGCCTTTGCCATGGCCCTTATGGGTGTGGCAGGCTATGCTTACGTGGTCGGGCCCGGACAGGCGCTTGCCATGCTCGCGAACGACTTTTACGATTCACTCGAATCGTACGGCCTCACCGTCGTGCCGCTCTTTGTCCTCATGGGGCAGATCGCGTTCAACGCAGGCATCGCAAAGCGCCTCTACGACAGCGCGCACAAGTTCCTGGGCCATATCCCCGGGGGCCTTGCCATGGCGACCGTGGCCGGCGCCACGGTGTTCAAGGCGTTGTGCGGGTCTATCGTCGCGACGAGCGCGACATTCGCAAGCGTTGCCGTCCCGGAGATGGACAGGTACAATTACAGCAAGAAGCTGTCAACCGGCATCGTGGCAACGGTCGGTACGCTCGGGGTCCTTATCCCGCCGAGCGTCACCCTGATCCTTCTCGGGCTCATCACGCAGCAGTCGATCGGGAAGCTCTTCATGGCAGGCCTCATCCCGGGCCTCATGATCTCATTCTTCTTCGCCCTTGTCATATTCGGCTGGGCGCGTATAAACCCGGCGATCGGGCCCAAGAGTGAGAAATACTCCTGGCCCGTGCGCGTGAGGACCCTTCCCGAGGTGATGTGGCCCCTGGTGATCTTTCTCATCATCATAGGCGGCTTGATGAACGGGTTCTTCACGCCGACCGAGGCAGGGTCGATCGGCACCTTTGCCGTGCTCGTGCTGTGCCTCGTGAAACGCGACATCGGGTTCCGCGGGATTTGCCAGTCGATCAGGGAGGCGCTGAGGACCTCCTGCATGGTCCTCGTGATCGTGGCCTCATCTACCGTTCTCGGCCATTTCATAGCGGTCACGAACATTCCGAACGAGGTTGCGGCGTGGGTCATAAACCTGCCGCTGAACCGCCACCTGATAATGTCCCTTATATTTATCATCTACCTGATCGGCGGGTCTTTCATTGACGACCTTGCCTTTATGATCCTCGCGACCCCGATCTTCTACCCGGCCATCGTCGGCATGGGATACGACCCGATCTGGGCGTGCATCATGATAGCGCTCACAGTGTGCGTGGGCTCCGTTATCCCGCCGGTCGCGATGTGCGTCTTCGTGGTAAAGAACATCACGAAAGTCCCGATGAACATCATCTACCAGGGGGTCTACCCTTTCCTGATCTCACTGATCCTGTGCGTTATTCTCCTCTTTATCTTCCCCGAGCTGACGCTCTATCTGCCGGGGGTATTTATGAAGTAAACGGGGCAATGGGCAAGAGGAGGGCCTTTCCCCCATCGCCTGTAGCCCATCGCCTGTAGCCCGCGATTCAAATCTTGTTTTTATCACCATTAACTTCAGGAGGACTCTTGAATGGGCCACAATAATGATTTCCAGACCGTAAGGACGCTCATCGACCGCAATGCGGCGCTGTATCCGGCGAAGATGGCTATGAAGGAATTTGAGACGGGCAGGAGCTGCACGTTCGCCGGGCTCAAGGAACGTGCCGTGAAGATCGGCAGCGCCCTTTTTGCGCTCGGGGCGAAAAAGGGCGACAGGGTGGGCATCATGGGCCAGAACAGCTTTGAGTACATGGAGCTGACGCTGGCCGTGAGCGCTGCGGGGTTTATATTCGTTCCCGTGAATTTCCGGCTGGCGGGCCGGGAGATGGCAGGCGTCCTGTCCGATGCGGAACCCTGCGTCCTGTTCGTCGATGACCAGTATGCAGCCACCGCACAGGAGATAAAAAGCGAGATCCCTTCCGTGCGGGAATGGGTCCACATAGGGCCCGGGGCGAATAGGCCGGAAGGCTGGCACGGCTATGAGGACGTGGTACGGGGGGCCGGGCCGGACGGCTGGAAAGAGCCGGTCTTCGACGACGACCTTGCCCAGCTCATGTATACAAGCGGGACAACAGGGGCGCCGAAGGGCGTTATGCAGACGCATCTCAACATGTACCACTGCGGCCGCACCTGCGCCTTCAACAACCGTGTCGAAACAGATGACATCGGTTTCACGATATGCCCGATGTACCACGTCACGTCGTCGACGTCGTTTTTCGGTCCTTTCTACCGGGGGGCCTCGAGCGTGCTGTTCCAGAGATTCGACCCCGACGGCCTGTTCAGGGCCGCCCACGAGGAAAAGCTCGTAGCGGGGATGCTTGCGACGCCCATGGTGCGGATGCTGCTCGATGTGTGGCCGTCCGTGAAAGACCGGTACGACGTGTCGAGCATGAACAAGCTCTGGTTCGCGGGGGCGGGGATCATCCCGGCCGTTTACAAGCAGTTCATCGACACGTTCGGATGCATCCTTGGCGAGCATCACGGCACGACGGAAACGACAGGCGTGACCGCCAATCTCTCGGCGGCGGACATCGCAAGGGAACTGACCGATGACCTCAGGATACTCGAATCGTGCGGCAGGGATGCGTACGACTGCGAGGTGTGCATCGTCGACGACAACGACAACCCCGTGGCCGCCCCGGGGGAAGGCGAGATGAAGGTCCGGGGCCTCGGCACGTCCGCCGGGTACTGGCGCAAGGAGGAGCAGACAAAAAAGGCCTTCCGGAACGGTTGGTTCTACACGGAAGACATCTGCCACATCGACAGGAAGGGGTACATCTACATCATTGACCGCAAGAAGGACATGATCATCACGGGCGGGGAGAACGTCTACCCCGCGGAGATCGAGAAGGTCGTCAACGAGCACCCGGCCGTGCGCGAGTCATCGGCCATCGGCGTCCCGCACCCGGTGTGGGGGGAGGCGATAGTCGCGATCGTCGTTCTCAACGAAGGCGCTGTGGTGGATGCCGAAGGACTGATCAAGTACTGCAAAGGCAAGATAGCCGGGTACAAGGTGCCGAAGATCGTCCATTTTATCCAGGAGATGCCCCGGAACCCGGCCGGCAAGATATCGAAACCGGAGCTCAGGAAGCAATTCGCGTCATCGTGACGGAAGGGGGCAGCGTTCCGAATAGCGTACGGAGGACCTCATGGAATTGACAACGGAACAGAAGGACATTGTAAGTGCCGCTCGCGAATTTGCAGAAAAAGAGTTCAGGGACAGGGCGAAGGAGTTTGACGAGAAAGAGGAGTTCGACCTTTCCATTGTAAGGAGGGCGGCAGAGAACGGCTTCGTCGGCGTATTCATCAAGGAGGAGTACGGCGGGGCGGGCCTCGGTTTCCTCGAGCACTCGCTCATTACGGAGCAAATGTGGAGGGTCGATCCCGGCTGCGGGCAGAACATCTGCTCGGCCAGTTTCGGCGCCGAGATGATACAGGCATTCGGCACCGAAGGGCAAAAGCAGTTTTACCTGCCAAAGATAATCTCCGGCGAGGTCATCATCGGGACAGCGATAACCGAGCCTGACGCGGGAAGCGATGTGACGCTCGTGAAGACCCGGGCCGAGAAAAGAGGGGACCGCTACGTCATCAACGGTTCCAAAATGTTCATCACGAACGGGTGCACCGCGAAGTACCTGCTCGTCTATGCCGTGACGGACCCGGACGTGAAGGATGTCCATAAACGGTGCAGCATTGTCCTTCTCGACACGGCAACGGCCGGGTTCGCGGCGACCAGGATACACGGCAAGATGGGCATCAGGGCGTCAAACACCGCCGAGATAGCCTTCAGCGATGTCGAGGTCCCGGCGGAGAACCTTATCGGGCAGGAAGGCCGCGGCTTTTACCAGCTCATGGATTTTTTCAATATGACGCGCAATCATGTGGCCGCTCAGGGGGTCGGCGTCGCGCAGGGCGCGCTCGAGATGGCGATATCACACGTGAAGAAAAGGAAGGCGTTCGGCGGGACCCTGTCGAAGCTCCAGGGGGTGCAGTTCAAGATAGCGGAGATGGCGACCCGCATCGAGGCCGCGAGGGCCCTGTACTGGCGGGCGGCATACCTGCTCGACAACGGCAGGCTCGACCCGGCCCTTGTCTCGATGGCGAAATGGTTCGCCGGGGAGACCGCGGTCTATGTTGCAAACGAATCGCTCCAGCTCCACGGCGGCTACGGGTACATAGCCGAATACGATATCCAGAGATTCTACCGCGACGCCAAGATCATCGAGATCTACGAAGGGTCGAAAGAGGTGGAGAAGGCTGTCATCGCGAGCGAACTCTTGCGAAGAATATATTAAAAAACACGCAATATCCCGGACATCCGGGAATACTCCCGCCGTATCCCCAGGAAACAGTGTTTCCTGGGGATACACTTTTATCGGTTTCCGTTAAATCACACCCGAAACCAGTAAATACGCTATTCCGCGCTAGAAACACGTCATCCGGCACGCTGTTCCAGGGAAATGCACAGTTGTCCCACCCAGGGGCGGCATAGTTCCAACATCACGAAATCATGGATGAATGGAAGATGGCATCGAAATTGCCCTTATCTTGGGGCAATTCACTTGAAGGAGGGCGCACATGGGAGGAGAAAGGAGATTTTCAACGATACGGACCCTGATCGACAGGAATGCCATGCTCTGGCCGGACAGGGTCGCCATGAAAGAGGTCGAGGGCCACGGCGAATACACGTACAAAAACTTGAAGGAACGCGTCAACCGCATGGGCAATGCCCTGTATGCTCTCGGCGCGCGTAAGGGCGACCGGGTGGGCATCCTGAGCCAGAACAGTTTCGAATACATCGAATCGGCGTTGAGCGTCCCGAACGCAGGACTGATATATGTCGTCTGCAATTTCAGGCTCGCACCGCCCGAGATCGCAGCCGTGCTGTCCGATGCGGAACCCTCGATCCTGATCGTCCAGGAGGGGTTTGCGAAGATCGCGCAGGACATCCTGCCCGGTATCCCGTCCGTCCAGAAGGTGATCTACTTCGGTACGCCCGCGAACAGGCCGGAAGGGTGGTTCGATTATGAGGAGCTTATCGAGCATTCTTCATCGGCGGATATCGGGGTCGATGTTTTTGAGGACGACGTTGCCATGCTCATGTACACAAGCGGCACGACGGGGCTCCCGAAAGGGGTCATGCAGACCCACGGCAACTTTTATCATGCGGGCCGGGTATGTTCGAAGAACAATGACCTGACCATGGATGACAGGGTTTTTATCGTCTGCCCCATGTACCACATCACCGCGCATTACACGTTCTTCGGCAGCATATACACGGCATGCCCGGCGTACATCTTTGCACGCTGGGACGTCGACCTGTTCCTCTCCATGACCGAAAAACACAAGCTCACGGCGGGCATGTTTGCGACCCCGATGGTCATGATGATGCTCGATTCACCGGGTATCGACAAATATGACGTATCGAGCTGGAGGACCCTGTGGTTTGCCGGAGCGGGCATCATCCCGGCCGTGTACGGGAAATTCATCGAAAAGTTCGGAAATATCCTCGGCGAGCACCACGGGACGACCGAATCGACCGGTGTCACGACGAACCTGTCCGTCCGCGACATCAGGGAGGCCTATGGGAGGGGCGACAGGAATATCCTCGAGTCGTGCGGCCGTGCAAGCTACGACATGGAGATCCTCGTTGTCGACGACACGGGCAGGCCGGTCGGCCCCAACGGTATCGGCGAGATGATCATCCGCGGGCCCGGCATGTCGCTCGGCTACTGGCGCAAGAAAGAGGCGACGGAAAAGGCCTTCAAGGGCGAATGGTTCCACACGGAGGACGTCTGTTCGATCGACGAAAGGGGCTACATACGGGTCATCGACCGCCTGAAAGACATGATCATAACGGGCGGCGAGAACGTCTACCCGGCCGAGGTGGAAAAGGTCCTTCATACGAACGACAACGTGAAGGAATCCTGCGTCATCGGCGTCCCGCACCCGACCTGGGGGGAAGCCGTAGCCGCCATAGTCGTTCTCAACAACGGGGCCGAGATCGAACCGGCCGATATTACGAAGTACTGCAAGGGGAAGATCGCCGGGTACAAGGTCCCCAAGGTGGTCCATTTCGTGCCCGAACTGCCGAGGAACGCGGCGGGGAAGATCTTGAAGAGGGAGCTGCGCGAGCAATTCGCGTCGGTGTCTGCATAGGCTGGAGGCCTTACCCTGAGGCGGGGTAAGGCCACACCAAAAAAAAGGGGGTTGGTTATGAGGGAAATAACGAGTCACAGGCCGGGAAAGATATTGATCGGCATACTGGCGATAAGCGCGGTATGCTACGTCTTTGTCATTCCCTTTATCTTGCAGGGCAGAGAGATACTCCTTTTCGGCTGGATGCCGCTGGCGGTCGCATTCTGGAACATCCAGACGCTCCTGTGGGCCATTGCGTTCTGGATCTATACGAGCAAACACTGGCCGTACAGATGAGATAACCTGCGGCAATCCCGCAAGAAAAGGAGGAGAACAATATGATCTGGTTAGTCGTTATACTGGGGTTCCTTCTGGTGCTTATAAGCGCCTACGGATACAAACTGTCGAGCAAGACGGCAGCCGATTATCTTTTGGCCGGCCGGAAGATAGGCACTTTCGTAATGTTTTTCTACGTTTATTTTGCAATATCCAGTGCATGGACATTCTATGGTTTTCCGGGGACCATCTATAACACCGGGCCCGGGTTCATGCTCTTCTTTACCTTCGTGTCATTCGCTTTTCTCTACATCTTCCTCGGCCCGAAGCTCTGGGCTGGCGGAAGGAAATACGGGTACCTGTCCCCGCTGCAATACCTTGGCGAGAGATACCAGTCGACAGGTTTGCGCGTTCTGCTCGGCGTGTCCCTCGTTCTCTTCCTTTTCCCGTACCTTGGGCTCCAGGCAGTCGGGATCGGCGCCGGAATGAAGGCCGCAGCGGGCCTGCCGTTCTGGTTCGGCGCCCTGTACATGTGCGTGATCATGATATTCATCTGCCTCATCGGCGGGACTCGGGCCGTTGCGTGGCTCAATGTGTTGCTGGGACTTATCTTTACGATAACATTCTTCGGTTTTCTCTTCTGGATCATGTTCAAGACAGGGAACACGAGCCTCTCGGATATGGCGGCGCATGTTCAGCAGGCCCGGCCGGGCTTCCTGAGCGTTCCGGGATCGGCTAATGCCTGGACTCCGGGGAATCTGGTGGGACTCGCCATGGCGGGCATGACAGTACTGGCATGGCCGCATGTCGTCATAGGGACAATGCAGGCGAAAAGCCTTGTGGTCGTGCGGAAGACCATTATATACATGCTCCTTTTCTCCGTTGTCTTCTGCAACATCGCGGCAATCTGGGGATACCTCATCGCCCCCATCCTGGTGCCGGGCCTCAAAGGCAAGGCTGCCGACGCCATCGTGCAGATAGCGATCACGCAGTACCTCCCGCAATGGGCATCCGCAGCGACATTGCTTGCCGTCCTCGCGGCTGCTATCTCGACCGTTGCAACCCAGCTTATGGTGGCCGGGATCTTCGTATCGCGGGATATAATCTTTGCGGCATCCCCGAATGTGAGCGACAAGAAATTGATCCTCTGGTCGAGGATCGGTATGATCATAGCGGCCGTTGGAAGCTATGCTCTTGCCATGGCAAGGCCCGCCGAACTGGGGCTTTTGCTTTCCAATGTCGCATCACCCGGTTTTGCCCTGTGGCTTCCGCCCCTCATCGGCGGTATAATGTGGAAGCGGGGCACCCGACACGGTGCAATTTGGGGACTCCTCACAGGCGTGCTGTGGCTTATTGTCGGATCATTTTTCTATAAGCCTCTGCTGATGGGTATGCACCCGATCATTGTACCTCTCGCGATCGATGCGATACTCTATGTAGGTATCAGCCTCGTGACGGCCCCCGTCTCGAAAGAGGTGCAGAGTAAATTCTTCGACGAGATCGAAGACTTCCTTCTCGAGCATACCGCGAGAGAGAGAGCCGAGGCAGCAGCCGAGAGAGGGGAACCGATGGTAAGCCCGGTACCCTCGGCAACGGAATAAAGATGGTGACCGGCAACGGGCCCTTTCGTACCCCCTGAACCCTTGCCTTTCTCGGAAGGGCCCGTGCCAGGTTCACAGATTCAAAAAATATACGGAGGAGATCGCAATGGAACTCACCTCGGAACAAAAGGACATCAAGCAGGCTGCGCGCGAATTTGCTGAAGGGGAATTCAAGGAAAGGGCGAAGGAATTCGACGAAAAGGAAGAGTTCGACCTTTCGATATGGAAGAAGGCGTGCGAGAACGGGTTCGTCGGGACCTTCATCAAGGAGGAGTACGGCGGGCACGGTCTGGGCTTTCTTGACCATTCCCTCATCGCGGAGGAGTTCTGGCGCGTCGACCCGGGCTGCGGCCAGGCTGTCCTTTCAACGACCTTCGGTTCCGAGATGGTCCAGGCCTTCGGCTCCCAGGAGCTGAAGGGGAAATACCTGCCCCCGCTCGTGAGCGGAGATGCGATCATGGGCTTCGGCATTACGGAGCCTGACGCGGGGAGCGATGCGGCCGGCATAAAGACCCGGGCGGAGCAGAAGGACGGCAAATGGATCATCAACGGGTCTAAGATGTTCATCACGAACGGGTGCCTCGCCGACTACCTTCTCGTGCTGTGCGTGACGGACCCGGACAACCCGAGCGTCCATAAGAGGCACAGTGCGATACTCGTCGATGCGAAACAGCCGGGCTTCCAGGCAACCAAGATTCACGGGAAGCTGGGCATACGAGCGTCGAACACGGCAGAGATAAGCCTCGTCGACGTCGAGGCCCCGCTGGAAAATCTGGTGGGAAAGCCGGGCAACGGGTTTTACCAGTTGATGGATTTTTTCAACAAAACTCGAAACCATGTCGCGGCGCAGGGAGTTGGTGTCGCCCAGGGAGCGATGGAACTCGCGATAGCGTATGTAAGAAAACGGAAGGCCTTCGGCGGGACATTGTCCCGTCTGCAGGGCATTCAGTTTATCATAGCCGAAATGGCGACACGGATCGAAGCGGCACGCGGGCTCTACTGGCGCGCCGCCTACACGGTCGACAAGGGGGCCCCGGACCCGGCGCTGATCTCGATGGCGAAGTGGAACGCGGGCGATACCGCGGTCGAGGTGGTCAACAAGGCCCTTCAGCTCCACGGGGGCTACGGGTACATCGCCGAATACGACATCCAGCGGTTTTACAGGGACGCCAAGATCGTCGAGATATACGAAGGGTCAAAAGAGGTGGAAAAGGCGATAATCGGCTCGGAACTTCTGAAGCGCGCCTAACAGGCAGGTCAGGTCTTTCTTATCCCGTTGATCTGACCGATCATACATAACCCTCATCCCGGACCTCACATCCGGGATGAGGGCTTTTTCGTTCAGTTAGCAGGTAACAGACGGGGTGTCGTGAAAAAGCAGGTAATATATGCCGCCGGGCAGGCCGGGGCCGGCACGTTTTTTCGAATTTAACCTTGACTGATTCCCGGAATTTGTCGGAAAATGCAACAGAAGTTCACGGAACAGGAGGGATCATGGGCAAGAAGATAAACGGTGTCATTCTGGCTGTGACGGGGGTCGCTCTCACCGTCGGTACGGCCGGTGCGGTGCCGGCCACTGCAGCCGGCAGCCAGGCGAAAGCGGGGAAGAACGTCCGGACCGCGGACGCAACGGTGCAGCCGAAGGTGAAACAGGGGCCTGCAGCGACAAGCGTGAGGGTGAACGCCACACCGGGCGGCGCGGTTTCCGGTTCGACGGCAACCGATGTGAAGATAAAGGGAGGAGCTACCCCGTCCACACCGACAAAGTCGGAACTCGGCAGCCAGGTCAACCCGACAGTGAAGCAGGGTTCGACGCCCGGCGGAAAAGTGGGCGCGGCCCAGGCAGGGAACGCGGCGAAGGGAACGAATCCCACGGTAAAGCCGGGTGCCGCGTCCGGAGGCGAGGTCGCACAGTACCTCATCAAGAGATAAAGCTCATACGAAACGAAAATGAAGGTTGCGCTCGTTTCAATGCCGTGGTGCGATTTTGGCATGCCCTCGGCCGCATTGGGGGCTTTGTCCGCCTATATCCGCACCCGGATGCCCCATATAGGCCTTGCCTGCCACTCGGAGCATCTCGAGATATACAGGCGTCTCGGGGCTGACGCGTACCTTATTTTCCGCAATAACCGGGTCCTTGGTGAGGACCTCTATCTCTCGACCCTCTTTCCCGAATACCGCGCAGCCGTCAAAGGCGCCTTTGTCGAACGGGCCGTTGCCGGGGAAGGCGAAACACCCGGGACAGTTGAATTCGGCCGGTGCTGGGAGGAGGTTTTTGAAAGCGTTCGCGACCGCCTCCTGGAGCACCGGGACGCGGCGGCGCAGGCCCTCGCGGACGGTGCCGATGTCGTGGGGCTCACGACAAGTCTTGCCCAGACGTTTTCGAGCCTTTCACTTGCCCGCCGCATACGGGAGATATCACCCGACGTGCGCATCGTCCTCGGCGGGGCGGCGGTCGACGGTATGCGGGCCCGCGCGGTGCTGACCGAATTCCCGTTCGTCGATTACGTCATAGAGGGTGAAGGTGAAATTCCCTTCGAAAGGCTGTTGGCCGCCCTTGAAAAGGGCCATGATGCTGCTTCAGGGATACCCGGCGTCGTGACCCGGCTGAGCGGCCCGGGGCCCGGGCCGGTGAAGGTTCGCCGGGACGTGCCTGACCTCGATTCTCTGCCCATCCCTGATTACGATGAATATGCGCAAAAGGCCGACGACCTGAGCATCATCTGGAATATACCCGTGGAAGGGTCGCGAGGATGCTGGTGGGACCGGACGGCGCGGACGGGCAATCCGCTCGACCGGTGTTATTTCTGCAACTACGGGGGCCTGAAACCCCGGGACAAATCTCCCGCCCGCGTCGCCCGCGAGGTTGCCGTGCTTACCCGGCGCTATCGGAATGTCCGTGTTGCATTCTGCGAGAATGCCGTGCGCCCGCGGGGCATCCCGGAGCTGGCGCGGGCCCTTAAGAGGCGCAGGGGAGAGTTCTCGATATTCATGAGCCTCCGGGCCAACACGAAGGCGCGGGAGATCCTGGGCCTCTTTGAAGCCGGGATGATGCGCTGCGAATGCGGCATCGAGGGCTTCTCGAACGCATACCTTTCCCGGCTCAACAAGGGTACCACGGTAATACGCAACTTGCAGGTCTTGAGGGCCTGCCACGAACTGGGGATCTGGAACAACACGAACCTGATCGTCAACTTTCCCGGGGCAACCGATGCGGAGGTGGAGGAAACGGCGGCCGTGATCCGTGAGTACGCGTCGGCGTACCACCCGCCGGCAGCGACGATCCCTTTCCAGCTTACGCCGGGGTGTGCCGTGGACGTGTTCCGGGAGAGGTACGGGATCGAAAATGTCCGCAATATCGTTGATTACGTGTGCGGCCTGCCGCCCGGGACGGGGGATGCCCTTATCCTGGCGGAACGCACCTTTGACGCGCCCGCACCGGTGGATTGGGGACCTGTCGAAAAGGCATGTGCCGACTGGCGCGACCTTCACGAGGCTTTAAGGAAAGATGATCGCTTCCCCGTGCCGTATCCCCTCTATTATCATGATGGCGGGGATTTTCTCGAGATAGTCGACAGGCGCAGCGGGTGCAGGACTGTAACGCTTCCCGGAGACTGGCGCCTGGTTTACCTCTTCTGCACGGAGATATGCACGGAAAAACAGATCGCCGGCCGCTTCCCGGAGACGGCGCCGCCGTTGGCCGAGATCCTGGAATGGCTTGTTTCGGAGAGGCTCATGTACCGGGAGGGGCGCCTGCACCTGTCTCTGGCGATAGCCTTAAGCCCGGCTCATGCGATGCGGCGAATGAAGGGCAGAAGGATATGATGGGGGCCCGCCCCCAAAAAGCCGGCAGGCCTAGCTGTCCTTTTTTATCCTGCTGTACAGTTTTTTCCTGCTGATCCCGAGGAGCCGGGCGGCTTCGGATTTATTCCCGTCAACCGAGGCGAGTACGCTGCGGATGTGTTCGTCCTCCATGCTGGAGAGGTCCACCGCGCCCGAGGGTGGGGCCTGGCTGACAGTGAGGGCCTCGGGTCGGATCTCCCTGAACAGGCTGTCGGCAAAATCCTCCGAGATTATCTCGGCCCGTTTCCCGCTGATCAAAACGGAGCGTTCGATCATGTTCACGAGCTCACGCACATTTCCCGGCCAATCGTATGTCATGAAGGTCTGGAAGGCCCGGCGCGAGAGACGTTTTTTTGCCCCGCCGCTGAATTTTTCGAGGAAATAGTCAACGAGGGGCGCTATGTCCTCTTTTTTGTCGCGCAGGGGCGGCATCGTTACAACAAACGTGTTTATCCTGAAAAAGAGGTCGTTCCTGAAATTCTTCTCTTCGATCTCTTCCTTGAGGTCTTTGTTCGTCGCGAAGATGAAACGGACATCCACCTTTGTTTCCTTCGTGTCCCCGAGCTTCATGAATGTCCCGGTTTCGAGCACCCTCAGGAGCTTCGCCTGTATCGTGAGCCCCATGTCCCCTATCTCATCGATGAACAGGGTCCCGTTGTTGGCGATATCGAGAAGGCCGAGCTTGTCTGTCTGTGCGCCGGTGAATGCCCCCTTTTTGTACCCGAAGAGCTCGCTTTCAAGGATCGTCTCCTGCAGGGCGCTCGAATTGATAGCGACAAAAGGGTGTCCGGCACGCGGGCTCTGATCGTGTATAGCGCGTGCGGCGACCTCCTTTCCCGTTCCGGTCTCCCCCTGGATCAGGACCGGGGTGCTCGAGGGGGCGACGATCGATATCAATCCCTTGACCTTCTTCATGGCCTTGCTTTCGCCGATGAAATTGTCATGGGCCGCGACCCGCATGAGGTGTTCTTTGAGGACGAGGTTGTCTTCGGCAAGGGATTTCTTCTCCGCCGCCTTCGTTATGATCGCCGCAAGCTCGGATATCTTGCAGGGTTTGGTCAGATAGTCGTATGCCCCGAGCTTCATCGACCGGATGGCCGTGTCGACCGAGGCAAAGCCGGTCAGCATGATGACCTCGAGGACAGGCTCCACCTGTTTCATTTTGAGGAGAAGGTTCACGCCGTCGAGGTCGGGGAGCCTGATGTCGACGACCGCCACGTCGAACGATTGCTTCCTGAGTGCTGCCATGGCGTCCGCGGCGGTGTACACGCCCGACACCTTCATGCCTTCCTTCGTGAGCTGCATGATGAACGCCTCGACAAGCTTCGATTCATCATCGACGACCAGCACTTTGATCATACGTTATCCCCCGTCATCGCCTGCCGGCAGCGTCACGGTGAATGTTGTGCCGCTTCCCGGTTCGCTTTTTACGCTTATCGTCCCGTTCATGCTCTTTAAGAATTCGAACGACAGGGACAGTCCGAGCCCGATCCCTTTCTCGGTCTCCTTTGTCGTGAAAAAGGGCTCGAATATCTTTTCAAGGATGGTCGGAGGTATCCCGATGCCGTTGTCGGCGACCTCGATAGTGATCATCCCGCCGTCGAAATATGTCCGCACCCAGATCGTTGCGTCCATCCTCCCCTCCACGGCATCCATCGCATTGTGTATCAGGTTGACGAGGACCTGGCGCAAGGCGCTCAAGTCGGCCCGGGCCGTCGGCAGGGAAGGCAGCAGTTCGCACTGGACAACTATCCCGCGTGAATCGAAATTGACGGACTCCACAATGATCTCGACCAGGTTGTTGGCATCGACGTTCACGATCTCGAGGCCGTCCTTGCGCGACAGGCTCAAGAGGTCGTTGATGACATTCTTGCAGCGGAACGCCTGTTGCTGGATGATATCGAGGCAGTAGGCAAGCTGCCCCGCGTCAAGGGGTGCATCACTTTTCTGCCTGTAGGACTGCACCATGTCCGTCGCTATCTCGGCAAACGCAACGAGCGTGGCAAGGGGGTTGTTGAGCTCGTGGGCCGCCCCCGCGGCGAGCCTCCCGATCGCGGATATCTTTGTGTCCTGCATGAGCTTGGCGCGCGTTTTCACCCGGTCCGTCGTCTCTTCAATGATGCACAAGAGGCCGTCTATGGCGCCCGTCCGGCTGCGAAGCGGCACGCCCTTGAAGTCCATATAGATGCTCCGGTCGCCCTTGTATGTCATAAAGGGAAAGTCCCAGAGCTGGAACGGCTCCCCCTTGAGCCCTTTCTTGATATACTTTGCGAGCCCCGACTTAACGGTGTAAGCGTTGGTAAGCCAGTTGAAGCCGAGGAGTTTTTCCGCCGCCCGGTCGCCGAGGCCGGACAGTTCCGCCAACGCGGGGTTGACGCTCGTGAACCGGCCTTTTTTATCGAGAGTGAAGATGGCGACGGGGGCATTTTCGATGATCGCCTCGTTGAACTCGTTGAGGCTCCTCAACCTGTCGGCCGCCCTTTTTTGCTCCGTTATGTCCTCTATCGTCCCTTCGTAATACTTGGTCGAGCCGTCGGGGTTCCGGACCGCGCGGGCGTTCATGACGACCCAGAGTATGTCGCCGTTCTTTTTGTACAGCTGGCATTCAAAGCTCCGCGCAATACCTTCGCGCTCAATGGTATTGATGAAGACCTGGCGATGCTCCGGGTTTACATAGTGCTGGTTTTTGAGGTCGGAGACGGACGCGATGTACTCCTCGGGGGAGCTGTAGCCAAGCATTGTCGCAAGGGCCGGGTTCGAGGCGACCATCCTCCCGTCGACGGTCGTCTGGAAGATACCCTCTATCGCATTCTCGAAGATGCCGCGATAGAGCTGTTCCGCCTGCTTAATCATGAGATCGGACTGCTTCTTCTTCGTTATGTCGAGAAGCGTCCCGATGACCGCCGACCTGCCGTTGTACGTGGTGGCGTATCCGTAGGCCTCTATGTCGATGATGCCCCCGTCCTTCTTGACGCCTCTGAACTCATAATGGATGGATGGGAGCTTGCCCGCTATCCTGCGGTTGATATTTCCATCCACGATCGGCCAATCTTCCGGGTAGACCAGACTCTCGGGGCCCATCCTGTCGATGATCTCATCGATGGAATATCCGAAGATCTGGCCCATCCTTTCGTTTGTGTACCGGAAGAGCTTGTCCTGGATCAGGTAGATGCCGACAAGTGATTTTTCAGCCAGGTCCCTGAACAGGCGCTCATTCCCATGGCTTTTGCCGGTTTTCGGTCGAGGGGCAGCACGTTTCGATGGCATTGCATGAGAGTATACCACCACATCGTATCAAAAGGATACACTTGTCACCAAAAAAGACATATAATAAAGAGTTATAATTTCCGGACGGACATGGTAACGTGTGATAATGACTTGGTATTTATCGAAGCACCGCTTTGGTATCCCCATTGCATGTCACATTGAAGCCATGAATCCAGCAAAAGATCGCAAAACAAGCGGGGGTCGGAAATAATGCCTGAACAGACTGCAACGCGGGTCCTGACGTGCATCCAGTGCGGCAAATGCACGGGAGGATGCCCCGAATCCGGGAAGACACCCTTCAATGTCAGGATGCTCATGAGAAAAACCCAGTTCAAATCGGACATCGAAGAGTCGCTCCCCTGGTACTGTACATCGTGCGGGGCATGTACGATCAGGTGCCCGCGGGATGTTAAGCCGTCCGAGGTCGTTATAGAGCTCAGGGCGAAACTGGTTGAGGACGGCGATATACCACTGGCGTTGCAGAAGGCGCTCGAGAACACATTTGTTCAGAAGAACCCGTGGGGCCGCTCGCGCAACAAGCGCGCCGACTGGCTCGAGAAGCTCGATTTCGAGGTCCCGCATGTCTCCGGGACGGAAAGCAAGAGGCTCCTTTTCGTCTGCTGCATTCAGGCGTATGACCCCCGGTGCATGGTGATACCGGTCAATGTGGCGCGCCTTCTCAAGGCCGGCGGGATGGAATTCGGCGTGCTGGGGGAAGAGGAAGCCTGCTGCGGCAACGAGATACGGAGGATCGGCGAGTCGGGGCTTTTCGAGGAACTCCAGGAAGAGAACCTCGGGTCATTCACTGAGTATGGCGTTCAGGAAATAATTGCCCTGTCTCCCCATTGCATGAATGCCCTGAAGAAAGAATACGGCGATACGGGCATAAAGGTTGTCCACTACACCGAGGTGCTCGCGAAGATGATCGCGGAGGGCAGCCTGTCGTTTCCCGGATCGTTCGAGAAAAAGGTGATCTATCACGATCCGTGCTTTCTCGGCAAACAGAACGGTATCTTCGATGAGCCGAGGGCCATCCTGAAGGCCGTGCCGGGCCTCGAGCTCCTCGAGTTCTCCCGCTCGCGCGAGACGTCGCTGTGCTGCGAAGGCGGGGGCGGCAGGATGTTCTTCGAGGTCGAAAGCGTCTACCAGCGCAACGCCGAGGTCCGGGTTATCGACGCCGGGAAACGGGGGGCGGAGATCATAGCCGCCGCGTGCCCCTTCTGCGTCATGACGCTCGAGGACCCGGCGACCGAGAAAGGGCTCGTTGTCAAAGAGCTGTCAGAAATCTTGATGGAGGTCTTATAAAATGAATATCCTTGTGTTTGCGAAGAGGGTTGCTGCAACCCAGGAAGAGGAGCTGAGGATCCGCGACGAGGGCGCCGCGGTCGATCTCTCCAAGGTGCCGTTCAAGATCAACGACTGGGACAATTACTCGGTCGAAGAGGCCGTGAGGATCGTCGAGAAGACGGGCGGGACGGTCACCGCGATATCAATCGGTGACGCCGAATCCGACGAGGTCTTAAGGCGCGCCATTGCCATGGGCGCCAGGGACGGCTTCCTTGTCAGCTCCGGGGAGATATTCCACGATCCCGGCGTGCGCAGCCGCCTCATTCAGAATTTTATCCGGAAAGAGAATATACCCTTTGACGTCATCTTCACCGGTGTCCAGTCTGAAGACGACCAGTTCGGCTGCGTCGGCGGCATCCTGGGCGCCTGCCTCGGGCTGCCGTATTCCTCGATGGTCATCGGCATAGACGCCGTGGAGAAGGACCACATGATCATCCGGCGGGAGCTCGAGGGCGGCCTGCAGGAGAGGGTGAAGATTGCGGTCCCGTGCGTTCTGTCGATACAGAGCGGCATCAACGAACCGCGGTATGTCTCGATCATGGGCATCCGCAAGGCGAGCAAGGTCGAGAGGAAGGTGTTCCAGGCTGCGGACTACGCGGCACCCGCATCCGCCGGGATCGAGGTCGTGCGGTGGACGTACCCGGAGAAGAAGGGAGGCGCGACGATGCTCACCGGCGAACTCGACACCGTGTGCGGCCAGCTTCTCGGCATACTCAAGGAGAAGGGGGTGTTCCAATGAGTTACGCATTGATAATAGCTGAAGTGCGGCGCGGCGTGTTCGAAGAGAGAAACCTCGATTCGGCCGGCATTGCGGCCCTTCTCGGGAAGGAGGCGGTCATGCTCATCCCCGACGGGGCGTACGAGGCCGGGAACATCGCCGAGACCGTCGTGAAGGTCAAGGTCGCCGAAGAGGTTTTCCTGAACCCGCTCAACCTGAAAAATATACTGGGCCAGGTCTTTGCCGCGCGCGGCAACCCGGACCTCATCGTGTTCACCCACTCCTCCTTCGGGATGGAATCCGCGGCATACACGGCGGGCGCCTTCGGGTTCCCGGTCGTGACCGATGTCAGCGGGTACGATAAGGAAAAGGGCGTTTTCCTCAAAAGCTATTACTCCGACAAGATCTTCGGCGAGTTCAAGGCGAGCGGCGGGCCTGTTGTCATAAGCGTCCGCAGCGGAAGTTTCAAGGAGTTTGCCGTGGACAAGGCGGCAAAGGCCGAGGAGATGGAGGGCGCTGCCCCCGTCGAGACGCGGACGTTCGTCGAGTACGTCGAGGAAGAGAAGGCGGACGTCGACATCACGAAGGCGGATTTTCTCCTTTCCGTCGGCAGGGGCATCGGCAGCAAGGAAGAGATACCGGCATACGAAGACCTCGCCGGCAGGCTCAAGGCGGTGCTCTCCGGGTCGCGCCCGGTCATCGACAAGATGTGGCTTCCGAAGCCGCGCCAGGTCGGCACGTCGGGAAAGACCGTCAGGCCGAAGGTATACCTCGCCATGGGTATATCCGGGGCGTTTCAGCACATAGCCGGCATGAAGGATTCCGAGTGCATCATAGCGGTCAACAAGGACACGGAGGCCCCGATCTTCCAGTACGCGCATTTCGGGATCATAGCCGATATCCATAAGGTACGGGACAAACTGAAAGAGATCGTGGGGTAATGGACCATAGCGATAAAAATGTGCTTGTCGTGGGCGGAGGGATCGGCGGGATAACCGCCGCCCTCGAGCTCGCCTCGTGCGGCATTAAAGTAACAATGCTCGAGTCCGGCCCGTCTATCGGCGGCAGGATGATCCAGCTTGACAAGACATTCCCGACGCTCGACTGCTCGACATGCACGCTGTCACCGAAAATGGTGGAGGTTGCCCTCAACCACAACATCGACCTCATGAGCGTGTCGCAGATAACGCACATGACACGCAAAGGCCCGGGGTTTTTGGTCGGGATAAAGAAGAATCCCCGCTACGTCGATCAGGATAAGTGCACCGCCTGCGGGTCCTGCGCCGAGGCCTGTGTGATGAAAGGCAGGGTGCCGCACGAATTCAACATGCTGCTCGGGAAGAGGGCGGCGATCTATATACCCTTTCCCCAGGCCATACCCCAGAAATACCTCGTCGATCCGGAAAGGTGCCTCTTCGTTTCCCGGGGCAAGTGCAAGAAGGCCTGCATGGACGCGTGCGAAACGGGCGCGATCAATTTCGATGACACGGGCGAAGAGTTCGAAATGTATTTCGACAGCATCGTTCTCGCTCCCGGCTTCGACGTCTATGACCCGACCGAGAAGCAGGAGCTGGGCTACGGGACCCTGCCCGGGGTCGTGACGGGCCTCGAATTCGAAAGGATCTGCTCGGTCACCGGACCGACGGCCGGGGACATACTTCTCGACGGGAAAGAACCGAAACGCTTTTACTTTATCCAGTGCGTCGGCTCGCGGGACCGTCAGAGCGGCGCGCGGTACTGCTCGCGCGTCTGCTGCATGTACACGGCGAAGCATGCGTGCATCGTCCGGGAACGGATAAAAGACGCCGAGATCTACATATCCTATATCGACGTCAGGGCGTACGGTAAGGGGTACGACGAGTTCTACAAGACGACGCAGGAGAACGGGGCCCTGTACATCAGGGGCATTCCCGGAGAGGTTGTGGAAGGTGACGGATGTCTCATTGTTCGGGTTGAAGACATGCTGTCGGGGGAGATGCGGGAGATAGAGGCGGACATGGTCGTCCTTGCGACGGGTGTACGGCCGCGCAAAACGACCGGCGTGTTATGCGACATTTTATCTATCGATCGCGATGAATACGGCTTCATCAAGGTGGATGCGGTCACGCCGTCGCTGACGAATGCTGACGGCATCTTTGTGTGCGGCATGGGTTCGGGCCCGAAGGACGTTCCCGACACCGTCGCCTCGGGAGGAGAAGCCGCGTCGCGCTGCATGGAATATATAGCGAAGGGTGCCGGTTCATGAAAATAGGAGTATTTATCTGCCATTGCGGGCACAATATCAAGCATACGGTCGACGTCGAGACGTTGGCCGAATATTTCAGGAAATACCCGCATGTTGCCGTGTCCGATGATTACCCGTTCCTGTGTTCCGAGCCGGGGCAGAATATGATAACGGACAGCATCGAGCAGCATGGCCTCGACCGGGTGATCGTCGCCTCGTGCGCCCCTTCCCTGCATGGCGAACTTTTCAAGGACCTTTTAAGGAAAAAGGGAGTGAACCCCTTCCTCCTGCGCCGTGTCAGCATCCGGGAACATTGCAGCTGGGTCGGCGACGACGTCGAAGAGAACACGGAGAAGGCGAAACGCCTTATTCTGTCGGGGCTCTACGGCTCCGCGCATTACGTTCCCCTGGAAGAGAAGCAGGTCGAGGTCAACAAATCCGCCCTTATCCTCGGCGGCGGCGTTTCGGGCCTCAGTGCCGCGCTTTTTCTCTCCAATATGGGAATGCAGGTCTATCTCGTCGAACAGGCGGCCGAACTTGGCGGTCGCGTCCGGGAACTCAAAAGCGTATGGCCTTCACGCAAGGCGGGGGCCGATATAATCGCCGGGATGGAAAATGAGCTCAGGGGCCGCGATAATGCCGCGGTCTTCACCTCGTCGAAGCTTTCGAATTTCGAAGGTTTTTTCGGGAACTACCAGGCGACCGTCGCTACCCCGGACGGCGAAGAAAGGTTCGCGGTGGGAGGGGTGGTCGTCGCTATAGGCTTCGAACCGTTCGACCCGCAGATAAAGCCGGAACTCTTCTACGGCAGGGACCCGCGTATCGTGACGACCCTCGATCTCGAGCGGTCGGGTGACGGCCTCAAGCTTCCCGACAACCCCCGGGTAGCGGTCCTCCATTGCGTGGGGTCGAGGGACGAGCAGATCGGCAGGCCGTACTGCTCGCGCATATGCTGCATCAATGCCCTTCGGGCCGCGGAAGCCGTCAAGGAGAGGTTCGACGGTTCCTACGTGGAATCTTTTTATATGGACATGCGCGCCCACCCGCGGGGAGGTGAGGAATTTTTCGAGGATACGCAGGAAAAGGGCGTTCTCTTCACGCGCGGCAATATCGCGGAGATCGTGCCCGAGCCGCAGGGCATCGTGGTTCGCGGCGAGGATACCCTGTTCGGGGAGGTCTTTGAACGCGAGTTTGACCTCGTGGTCCTGTCCATTGGGATGTCGGCGCCGGCCACGGGCAAAGAGGTGGCCAACCTTCTCAAGATCAGCCTCGACAAGGACAACTTCTTCCTCGAGGCGCATATCAAGCTGCGCCCTTTCGATACGGCCGTGAAAGGCATCTTCATAGCGGGCTCCTGTTCGGGCCCCAAGGATGTCGAGGAATCGATAAACCACGGCAGGGCGTCGGCCCTCAAGCTTTACGGTTTTCTCAATCTCGGGTATGCGTTCGTCGATCCGTTCATCTCGGTCGTCGACCCGAAGCGGTGCAGCGGATGCCGGGTGTGCGAGCAGGCGTGCGTGGCCAGGGCGATCAAGTTCGACGAGGAAAAGCATATCGCGCACGTCGAAGAGGCGGCCTGCATGGGATGCGGATTGTGCAACGCTACGTGCCCGTCATCCGCGATCAGCCTGAGGGGATATGTGGATACGGTCATCGCGGATGAAATAAGCGGCCTTCTGGAGGCAATGTGACTTTAGCGGCAGAGGTATTATGATGGAAGAAAAGATCGAAAAAAACCCTGAGATCGTCGGGTTCGCCTGTTCGTACTGCACGTTCAAGGCATCGGAGATGGCGGGAAGCCTGAGGATGAAGTATCCCGAGGGGGTCAAACTCATCCAGGTCCCCTGCTCGAGCAGGGTCGACCCGGCGTTCGTCATAAAGGCAATTCTGGAGGGCGCCGACGGGGTTTTTGTCGCGGGGTGCCACCCGGGCGACTGCCATTTCATAAAAGGCAATTTTTTCACGCGCAGGAAAATCGCGGCCCTCAAGGAGATGCTCGACGCCTTCGGAATGAAGGACAGGCTCCGTTTATTCTGGGTAAGCGCCGCCGAGGCGCGGCGTTTCATCGAAAAGGTCACGGGAATGTACAACGAGATAAAGGAAAAGAAAAATGGTGGGTAAGAAGGTCACGAACGGTCAGATCGAAAGTGCGCTCAACACGTTTCTCGCCGCCGGCGATTGCCTTGTCCTGGGTTTCGAGAAAGACGGCACGGCAATGCGCCACCGGGTTTTCAAGAACACACTCGAGAACATGTCGGTTACCAACCATATCTTTGCCCTGAACGGGGGAATTTACCTGCGGCGCCTTTTTTCGAAGGGCGCGAAGATAATCCTTCTGCTTCGGCCATGCGAGATACGGTCGTACGTGGAACTGGTAAAACTCTCCCAGATCGAGGCGGAGAACATCATCGCAGTGTCGGTCGACTGTTCCGGGACGATATCGTCAAAAGCGGACGATGTCCCGGTGGACGGGGGATATGATGTCCTGTCACAGGACCCGGGCAGGGCGCGCTTTGCGTGCGCCAACTGCCGCGAGAGAAGGGGCGTCGTCGGCGATGCGGGGATACGGCGGGATGTGAACGGCCAATACTGGGTGCTGCCCTACACGGAAAAGGGCGGCACGTTCCTTGCGCTTATCGAAGGCCCCGAAGAGGAAGTGAGCGCGCACATGGCGGTCCCGGCGGCCGGGAAAGGGGCCGTTTTCCAGGTCGATATGGCCGAATTTGCAAAGGACTTCTCCAGGTGCATCATGTGCATGAACTGCAGGGACATGTGCCCGGTCTGTTACTGCGTCGATTGTGTTTTTAACGGGGACGATTATCTGCCGAAGGGTGATGCGCTTTTCAACAAGATCTTCCGGACCGGCTCGACCGAGATGCCGCGCGGCAGGGACCTGTTCCACCTCATCAGGATGTACCACGTGTCGCAGACGTGCGTCGGGTGCGGCGCCTGCGAGGAGGCCTGCCCCCAGGGCATACCCCTTACGAAATACTTCAAAGGCGTATCGGAGAGGCTTCAGGGAATGTTTGCATACATGTCCGGGCGAAGCCCCGAAGAACCTCTGCCGTTCGTCACATTTCTTGAGGATGAATTGAAAGATGCCGCAGATTGATCACGCCATAGAATTGACTGATTACAGGAGGCAGGATTTTTCCGTGTGCCTCGGATGCAAGATCTGTGCGTCCGTGTGCACGGTCAATGACATTACGGGGAACACAAATCCCCAGGACATGCTCCAGAGGATATTCCTCGGCAAAGATATATCGGCCGATGAGCCGCTCGTCAGGTCCTGTACGGGGTGTTACCGGTGTACCGGGGCCTGCCCGTGGGAGATACGGATACCGGATGTCATCCGGGCGCTGCGTCATGAGCTAAATGTCGAATCACCGTTCGAAAAGGCATTCAAGGGATCGGTCTCGCTCTTCGGCAGGGTTTATGAGCCGTATGTCCTGATGAAAGCGGTGCCTTTTCTCATCAGGGGCGGATACATGCAGCATGTAACGCGATGGATGGAATACATGGGATTTCACCTGCCGCACAGGGTCAAAAGGACATAAGATGGAATACGGTTATTATCCCGGCTGTTCGCTTACCGGGTCGGCACGCAAGCTTGATAAGGGCATACGGCAGATATTTGCCAGGGCAGGGCACACGATGAAAGAGATCCCGGATTGGAACTGCTGCGGCGCATTCGAGTACGGCGACCGGAAGGAACTGGTCAATTTCTCGAAGAAGAACCTCGAAAAGGCACGGGGGCATTTTCATGATATCGTTACACCGTGCCCGGCGTGCTATAAGAACCTCAAAGAGGCGGACGAGGCGTACGAGTTCGGCGTCATTCACCCGCTCGATGTCTTCGACGAGTCATTTTTCCAATGGACGAAGCAGGCGCGGGACCTTGCAGGGCAGGTCTTCACCCCCTATTACGGGTGCATCCTGCTGCGCCCGAAGGAGACCGCGATACGCAACAAGACCATCATGGAAGAAACGATCGTCCGGTTTGGCGGCGAGGTCGCCGGAGAGGCGGCAAAGGACCGCTGCTGCGGCGGGAACCAGATATTCATCGATAAATCCGTTACCGAGAAGCTTTCCCGCATCATCCTGGAGAAGTCGAGGGGGACGCTCGTCGTGTTCTGTCCCCTGTGCCACATGGCGCTGAAAACCTTTTCGGGGGAACGGAAGGTCATCTATTTCACGGACCTCCTCCTTTATATTATGGGAGAGAAGGGCGCATTATGAACGTTCTGATAATTGGCGGAGGCATAAGCGGGGTATCGGCGGCCAAGGTCGTCCTGAAGGAGGGGCACAGCGCGGTCATACTCGAGAGCACCCCCGAACTCGGCGGGACGATGGCGCGCATCGCCAATTGCCGCATCGGGTTCAAGACATTCTATGACGAGATAAAGGACGACCCTCGCCTTCGCGTTGTCAGGGGCGCCTCTATCGCGGATGTGAAAAAGGCCGGGGACGGGTTTTCCGTGACGCTCACGAATGGTGAAGCCTCAGGCTTCGACAGGGTCATCGTGGCCGCCGGCCTTTCGCCCTATGACCCCGTGGAATACAAGGGGAAACGGGTCCTGACGAGCCTCGAATATGACGCGAAGATCGACCAGCGCAACGGTGAACTGCCGGAGGATTTCGAAAAGATAGGGTTTTTCCTCTGCGTCGGCTCGCGGTCGAAGGAATACCCGCTGTGTTCGTCTGTGTGCTGTTCATACACGATACGCGAGGTCAAGTGGACGCTCCAGCGCGCGAAGCCGGAGATAGCCGTATTTTACAACGACCTGCGCCTCTTCGGGCAGGAATTTTACCTCGAGAAGATCTACCGTGACGCCGGCGTCCGTTTTGTCCGGGCGAATTCCCGCTACTTTGAGGAAGATGAGACCGGCGTCACGGTCCGCTACTTCGTCGACGGGGAATTGAAGGAAGAGCGGTTCAACTATGTCGTCCTCGCCATAGGCCTGCGCCCGAACCCGGGCATGAAGGACCTGGGCGCCCTGTTCGGTTTCTCCGTCAACGAGTACGGGTTCGCCGCGGAAAGGTCCCCGCTCGCAACCGATGCCGACGGTGTGTTCGCGTGCGGCGGGGCCCTTGAGCCCATGAATATCAAGGATTCCATCCTGACAGGCTTCGGCGCCGGCGTGCTGGCCGTCCGTGACGCCGAGGCCCTCATCGCCGAGGGCCGGGATCAGGGCCTCTTGCGGGATGAAGACCCCCCGGGGATAACGATGCCGCAGGGCACTTTTTCGTCCTGCGCCTTTTATCTCGGCACCGACGACCCCGGTGAAGCAATGTTCTACGAATACATGTCCGCGCGCTTCATCGAGGCGGCACGGACATTGAACGAGGCCGGAAAGACCGTGTATGTCGTAACGAAGAACATCGTGATGCCGTCGTACGACGAGGTGACCTTTGAAAAGGCCCGCCGGGAAGGGGTCGTCATCATCAACCTCGAGGAAAACCAGTCCTTTGTTCCCCAAAACGGCGGTTTCGCGGTCACGGGCGGGGGAAAGGACCTTGCTTTCGACGCTGACCACATCATTTATTTCAAGGATTATGCCGGCAGTTTCGCGGGACGCGAATTTCTTTCCGTCCATCGTTCGGAGCCCCAGCTTCGCTGGAACCCGACGCGCTGGAGCCGCAAAAAATATCACGTCGGGTTTCTGCGCCATCCGCGCGATAAACGCTGGAAGCCGCGCGAGATCTTAGGCGCTGTGGGTGAGATCATTCTCGACAGGGAAGAAGAGCGCCTTTACCCGACGATAGAGGAAGAGCGATGCAGCGGCTGCGGTTCGTGCATGGATGCCTGCCCCCAGAAGGCCATAGAAATAAAAGTCGCCGATACAGAGGTTTCGGTCTTTGGCCCGATAAGCAATACCGGCATCCCGAAAGCGCACATAAATGAAGACTCCTGCGTGGCCTGCGGCCTGTGCGCATCCACCTGCCCGTCAGACGTGATAAAACTGCCGGAACAGGAACAGAAGATACCGAACTGTACGGCAATAGACAATAGGCGATAGGCCAGCCAGGGGCAATGGGAAAAGAAAAGGCCCCTATCGCCCGTAGCCTATCGCCCGTAGCCCGTTCTGTTGTATAATGTAATCCATGATCCCATCCGGACGAAAAGAAGCGATACGCGATATTTTTGATGCCGGGGTCCGTGCGGTCGAGCCGGGAACGTCTGTGCGCGAGTTCATGCCGGATGTCCTCGAAGCCTTTTCCGGGAAGGGCCTGAAAGAGATCGTTCTCATCAGTTTCGGCAAGGCGGCGGTCCCCATGGCAAAGGCGGCCGTAGACGGGATACCGGCCGGTATCCCCGTGAAAGGTGTGGTCCTCACGAAATACGGCCACGTTATGGGAGCTTCGTTCCCGTCGTCCGTCGCGGTTCACGAAGCCGGTCACCCGATACCCGACGAGGCCGGACATGCGGCTGCGGACGCCATGCTCAAGCTTCTTGCCGCCGCGGACGAGAACGCTCTCGTCCTGTGCCTCATATCCGGCGGCGGGTCCGCCCTTCTGGCATCGCCGGCAGAAGGCATATCGCTGGCGGACAAGCAGGCCGTAACGGACCTCCTTCTCAAGGCGGGGGCGACCATCGGGGAGCTCAACACCGTGCGCAAGCACATCTCGCGTGTAAAAGGCGGGCAGCTGGCGAAGGCCGCGTACCCGGCGCACGTCATGTCTCTCATCCTTTCGGACGTTATCGGAGACCGCCTCGACGTCATAGCGTCGGGGCCGACCGCGCCCGACCCGACAACGTACGGTGACGCGCTCGGCATCCTGCAAAAGTACGGCCTTCCTGACAGGGTACCGCCAGCTGTGGCCCGGCATTTACATGCCGGGGCTTCGTCGGAGATGCCGGACACGCCGAAAAAAGACGACCCTGTTTTCGGAAATGTCCGGAACATTATTATCGCAAACAACCAGAAGGCAACAGCTGCCGCGCAGCAAAGGGCGTTTGAGCACGGTTACTACGCTGTTGCCCCGGCGAATAACATCGAGGGCGAGGCCCGGATAATAGCCGAACGCATCGCGCACGCCGCGATCTCGACGAAAAAGAGGCTCGAGGTCCCCGGCAGGCAGGGCATGTGCTTTATCTACGGGGGCGAGACAACGGTCACCGTCAAGGGCGGCGGTACCGGGGGCAGGAATACGGAGATGGCGCTCGCATTCGCTCTTAAGATTTCGGGGGTTGACGGGATAACGTTCCTTTCAGGCGGTACGGACGGAACGGACGGGCCGACCGACGCGGCCGGCGCGATCGTCGACGCGGACACGATACCGGGTGCCCGCACGATGGGCATCGACCCGGGGGGCCATCTCGAGCGCAACGATTCGTACAGCTTCTTTAAACAGGCCGGCGGCCTTGTGATCACCGGGCCGACGGGGACCAACGTAATGGACCTGTACATCGCCCTCATCGAAGCAACCTGACCAAGCAGAAAAAACATGTCAGGTTTCAGGCAAAGACCATCACCTTTTATTCACTCTTTGGCCTGAAAATTGAGACGGCTCCCTCGTCTGAGGAGATGCCGGTGTTTACCTCTGTCCGGCCCCATTCTCTTCTCCCTGCCGGACGCGGTCCCTACGGCACCTTGAAAACATCCTTCGTTATTTTTTGTATCTCCGATACGGCGAGAAAGGAATCTTTTAACAGTTGTTTCTGCCGGGTGGTCAGGCTTCCCGGGTTGACATTATTGCTGAAGTCCCGGCCCTCGTCGAGGTTGCTGAGGTTGTTGCGGATCTTGAGACCAAGGAATGTCTCGAAGGCCTGTTCGACAAATTCGGCACGATCGACAGGTAGTATTCCTCTTTCAACAAGCCTTCTGATCCTCTCAAGGGTGTTTGCCTCGGCAACCCCGGCATAGAAGGCAAGCAGCTTGACGCATGTCGTGAGCGGGAGCAGTCCGTTTACCTTTATGTTGACAGTGTTCTTATACCTGCCGCTCTTTTCGACGACGAAGTTCTTGAAGAAACCGAGCGGGGCCGGGATCTCGACGATCGGGTGGGCGAGGGACCTTAATGCCGCAGGGTTGCGTTCGAACGCACTGACGATGTGGGCCCTCAAGGCTTCGTCGAGCGGTTCGCTGCCGTAAACTGCCCTGAAATCGAGGAATGTATATATATCAACGAGGTCCTCGCCCCTTTCCGCGCTCACGTTTATCCATTGCTTCGTTTTCTCTTTCCATGATGCAAGGTCCCCGAAATAACGGGGGTTCGTTGCCATGATGTTCCCTTTGCAGAGCGGGAAGCCGCACCGGTTGAGATTGTCGACGACCGTTTCCGCAAGGGCCTTGAAATACCCCTCTATCTCAGAGGGGCCCCTGCCCGCCCCTCCCGGGTCAAAGACGATGGCATTGTCCTGGTCAGTAAGCAGGGTCTGTTCCTTTCTCCCCTCACTGCCGAGCCCGAGCCAGGCAAACGGCACGGGAGGGATGCCCCGTTTTTCCTCCGACAACCGGATGGCCCTTCGTACTATCCTGTCGTTGAGTTCGCTGATGATCTTGCAGGCGTGCGACGGAAGGGCCCCGTCCGCCATGAGGACGCGCAGGACATTCTCCACGTCCTGGCGCAGCACGTTGAGCTCGGCGGGGGATCGCGCATCTTCTATGTTCCGTATGAGGGAGAGGACCTCGCGCCCCCGGAATTTCAGAAGGTCAAGGCTGGTCAGAATGCCCGACACCCGTCCGGCATCGACGGCGACAAGGGTCTCCCTGCCCTGTTTCATCATCTGGTGCAGGGCGTCGAAGAAATATTTTTCCCCGTCGATAACGGAGGTGTCCTGCCTGACGATAGGCCCGACGGCCTCCCGGCGGTCTTTGCCCCTGATGAGCGAGGCCTCGACAAGTTCTTTGAGCCCTACCGTCCCAAGAAGGTGCCCGCCTTCGTCGAGGACCACCGCCGTTCGAACGCCGCTCCCGATCAGTTTCCCGGCTGCCTCTTCCAGGGTGCTCGCAGGCGACAGGAACAACTGGACCGGTGAAACAAGGTCCTTCACGCGCTTTGTGTAGAGAAAGGGTTCGGTCTGGGCCACCGCCCCGGTGCCCGTTGCGAGAAGCTTCGTGAATACCCTCTTCGACTGGCGGATGATGAGCTCGTTGAAATAGGCGGCGAAACGGGGCTGCGACCGCACCATCCCGGCAAAGTCATCCTTGCCCTGAGCAAGGCAGAGGGTCTGCTCGATCGCAACGACCGTCGACGGGTTGATCCCGTCGGACAGGAGGGCCGTAGCCCCGCAGAAATCGCCCTCGCCCAAAAAGCCGATGACCTTCTCTTCGTGGTCTTTTTCCATAAAGATTCTGGCCAGCCCGTCCTTGACGATATAAAACAACTGTCCCGGGGACCCTTCTTTCTGAAGGCTCTCGCCCGGATCGAACCGTTTCCACTCCATGGTATCGCATATCGCTGCGAGGGCCGTCGCGTCGAGTCCGCAAAACGGGTCGATGGATCCCAGGAAGGCAGCCTTATCCGAGAAACGTTCCGATTCGAGGTCGGATTGAAGGGTGAGCGCCCCTTTGAGCTCGTCGTTCTTTACCGCTCCCATCTCGACAAGGATCTCGCCGATAGGTTTCGCACTGCCCGCCTGGATCTTCAGTGCCTTCTCAATATGCTCCTCTTCTATACAGCCTTGTTTTCGCAAGATGTCGCAAACCTTCACGTCGCCTCCCCGGACAGCGGGTATATTTTTGAATTGTCCTCTAAATCAGGAAAACCTTCAAACAAAAAAAATGGCCCCGGAACAGGGCCATTTTTTTCGCTATTTGCATTTACGCGCGGGGCGGAAGCAGCTCCGCGAAAGCTGAGAGTTCCCGGGACATCCTCTTGAGAGAGTCGGTCATATCGATATAGAGGTACGATGCCTGCGGCATACATACACCTGTGATGAGCCGGTTCTGGTGGACGGAGTCAAATTCGTTTATCAGGTTTATGACCTTGTGCAGATTGTCCTGGATCTGTTTTTTGAGAACGGGGTTCCTCGTGGAGCAATAATCTTTTACGTCTACGAATTCCGCGGCGACGGCGATCATCAGCTGTTTGATCTCGTCCAGGGCTTTGTCGGTAAAGAGCAGGTTGTTTTCGACCTTGGCTTCCATTTTATCGACAAGATTGTCAAGGGCCAGGGCGATTCTCTGCAGATGGGGCAGGGCTTTGAGGAACATCTGTTCGGCCTCGTTCTTGTTCGGGTCCTCGATGATCTTTTCGACGCCGGGAAGTGTGGCGACGAGATTCTCCCGGAACTTTGTCCTGCTCTCCTTGAGGAGGTTGATCTTCTGGCCCATAAACCCTTTATATATATTGTGCAGGATCGGTACAGTGTCCTCGAAAAGCTTGCAAATGCGTTCAGTTATCTCTCGTTCGTCCATGAGCCGTCTCTCCCCTCGTGATTTTTTTTAATCCATTGCTTTTATATATCATAACGAACGTCCGGTGTTCAATAATTGCCGCTATTTTACCGTTATCTTTTCACATCGCCCTGTAAGACGGCCTGTTCGCCTGTGTTTTGAAGGCGTCGGTGCTCGTCATATTTCATGTCGAGGTATTCCTGCCGGTCCACCTCGTGAAGCTGGCGCGCGTATTTTTCCGTGGCATCGTACCACCGGGTAAGCCTGCGCGTCAGCTGCTTGTCGGCGGGCAGGTATGTTGCATTGAGGAAAGCTTCTATCGCCAGGTAATACCGCATTGTGTTACGTTCGATAACACCTCTCAGGCCCCGTATGTAGCGCGGCTCGGGTTCCGGAGGGTTGTCAAGCCGGGTGAAGCCCACTTTGCTCCTGCCTAACGTCCCCAGATACACCTTCATTGCCGTCCGGGCAGCAAAGCCGTATCCGAGTGAGTAGGAAAGGTGAAGAAAACTGCGGTTCGCATCAATTCCCACAACGCTGACCGCGATGAGGTAATCCCTTGTGCTGAAAGGCCCGGTATCTGCCTTAAGTTCAATGCGCGTATACCCGGCCCCGGGCACGCTGTTGTTTCTGTAGCTGAACTCCATATCGTATGCGTCCTCTACAGGCTGCTCATGTTTTCTCCCAATCCTGGCGCTCAGCATTTTCCCGGGTTTGCCGCTCACGACCCGGCAGTATTTTGTGTTCGGGTGAAGCATCATTATCTGGCAAAGGCCGGCGGGCCCCCTGTCGGGGTCATTAAAGGCCCTGCCGATGTCAGGATACGGGTAATCGACGACCGCGTATATGTCCCCCCGTATGGAGTAATCGAGTTCTGCCGAATTGAGATAGAGGGGCCGCTGGAACTGGTTGTTCTCGAGATGCGGCCTGAGCGCCGTGAATTTTTGACGAAGGTTCTCGGCCTCGCCGGCCGCATTGACCGCCGCGCCCCAAAGAAGGCCGGACAATACAAGCGCCGCAAGGGACACCACGCGTGCCCATACGCGTATGTTCATACAATTACCCCCGATGCTTTGCACAGAACGTCCGGGACGTGAAAAACGCGACACTTAAAGCCGCGTAGAGTATCTTAGCACACTTTTAAAGGGTTTCGACATCCTGCGGGCATTTTCTTGACGTATGAGCGTTTCAAAGATAGGCTTTTTATAATGGACCTCGAACATTTGCTGGCAACGTACCGGGATGAGATAATAGAAAAATGGGTGATGAGGATCCCCGGACTGAGTGAAAGATATTCCCATGTTCCCGTTGAAGAGCTTCAAGGCACCGTAACGGAGGCGACCGACGCAAACTTTGCCTTTCTCATAAGAAATGACCGGTCCAAAATGGACATTTTTATCGAAAGGCTGACAGCGATGCGTCTTGGGATCTTTGCCCTGTCGGAGGTACAGGCGGCTTTCGAGCTTTACAGGACAGTGACTGCGCCCATCTTTCTGGAAGAGCTTGACCCTTCTGAGGTCCTGGACGGGCTCGAAAAGCTGAACAATTGCATGTCGTACACGATCCACAGGTTCAGCGAGCACTTTGAGTCTCTTCACCACAAAATGATCAGCGATCATGCGGAGCAACTTGAGATGACCGTCAAGCAAAGGACATGCGAACTTGCGGAATCCGAGGCAAAATACCGCATGTTCATCGAGGACATCAACGACGGGTACTTCGTAAGCCGGAAAGGAAGGGTGGCCTTCGCGAATAAGGCGTTCTGCGATATGCACGGCTATACCCTCGAAGAGGTCATCGGTCGTCCTTACATGGATTTCGTTGCCCCGGAATCAAGAAATGATCTCACGAAGATCTATGAGGAACGCACCACCACGGGGCACGCGCCGGAACAGTATGTTTATATGAGGCTCTGCAGGGACGGAGCCAAACTTTATTCCGAGAATAGGGTAAAATCGATCGTGTACGAGGGCGCGGCAGCCATAGCCGGGATCTGCAGGGATATCACGGAAAGGATGGAACTGGAGAAACACAGGCTCAGGCTCGTGGAGCTCGAAAACGAGAGAAAGACTATTGCGCTCACGACACTGCGCCAGCTCATGGTCACACTATCCCACTACCTCCTCAATGCGAACACGGTGATCGGCGGCATGGCACGGCGCAGCGTAAGGGCGCGCTCCGAGGACGACAGGAAGGCGGCCCTCGACGCGATCAGGGAGCAGACAGCGAAAACGGAAGGCATCATCGAGGCCCTGAAGAAAGTCAGCGAGATCCGGACCGCGGAATATACCCCCGAAAGCCAGACGCTGATGGTCGATCTGACGAAGGAGATCGAAGAGAACCTGAGCGCAGCCGAAAGGAAAGAAATATCCCGTTAAAGATGGTCTTTCACGACAGCATCCTGAAACGCATTGGCCTTCGTGCGGGAATGCACAGGAAGGCTTTCGAAAAAACGATCGGCCCTTCCGTGGTCTTCCTTACCTTTTGTAAATATAAAGTAATCCATTGTAAGAAACCGCTTGTAGAAACAATCTCCATCTGTTAGATTTGTTCTGCAATTACTAAAGTCTATTAAGGAGGCTGGAATGAGAAGGGGATTTATTGCAGCACTGTTCGCGCTGGTGTTGTTCATGCTGGTCGCGTTGCCGGCATCGGCCGAAAAGACGGTGTTTATCAAGAACGACACAAATACAACGGCCAAAGTGTACATATCCTTTGGCGCAGATTCCCAGATCAACATGAAGAATATAGGCTTCACGTGCACGTTCTTCAACCAGGAACCGAGGGGCCTGAACTGCGGTTTCGACCTGCCCGCCAGGCAGCAGAAACAGATATCCCAGACAGGCAAGATCCTCAACATGACCGTTTCCTTCAACAAGGCGCCCGGTTGCGGAGTGACCCTTGCAGAGATCAACGCCAACAGGCCGGGGGCCGGGGCTGATGCAACGAACATCAGTGTCGTCGACGGTTTCAACGAAAAGATCGTTGTCCAGTATGACAATCCATCCAACAAGACCGCCTCTTTCAAGATCGGACCGCCCTGCGGCCCGACGGGCAATCAAAAAGTGCTCGGCGTTTTCCCGCACGGGTGCAGCGATTGCTGGAGAATGGTCGACGTAAGACAGTGCGGGCCGTATCCGGTGGGCCAGTGCCATGCGGCGGGTCCGAACCCGTTGTGCCAGATCAACTTTGGGGCTAACCAGAAGGACGGTACTGTAACACTTAAGCTCGTCCCGCAGACCGAAAAGTGTACCCCGCAGCCGTAAGGCTTAAGATCGCTTGAGATCAGACCGAAGTGGGGGTGGAACCGACGTTCCACCCCTTTTCTTATCGGTATTCTCGTGACACAATTGCAGGCTTTTACGGGTAGGATTGATACGGGTTTAAGGGCCTTTTGCTTCAGGGGATGCCCGCATGCGTTCCTTTTTCCGGAATTATTCACATTTGTGTACCATTGGCCCGGACGATCCGGTATATTTTCGTCGCCACCCCGGGTTCATCCGGGGCGATGAAAGAAGGTGATATAGATGAGGGTTGTTCTCAATGCTCTTCCACCGGCCCGGATCGACACACCGTCGGCCCCTCTTTCCATTCTTAAGGCGTTCCTGGTCCACCATGACGTGAAGACCGAGATCATCTATTGGAACCTGCTTCTTGACGGGCTTCCGCCGGCCTTTGAAAGAAATACAGACGTAACTCACCTCGACCTTTTGCCGTACCTGTACCTTGTCGCCGGGAGGCACGACGATGCCATCGCCTGTGCGAAGGCGAATGCGTACATGAAAGCGCAAATTCCCCTTCATGATATCCTCAATGATGCGAGCGACTACCTGGCAGAGACCGGGAAGGCCGTCGACGAGGCCGTGGCAGGGGAGTTTGCGCGGTATTCCCGCGATGAACGGCTCCTTTTCGGGATATCGTGCAAATACGAGCAATGGATACCGGGCATCGTGCTGGCGGGGCACATAAAACGGTATTTTCCCGATTCCCGGATCGTCCTCGGCGGTTTTCGGGATAGCCAGAAGGCGGAGTCGGTGCTGAAAATGTGCGGTGACTTTGACTTCGCCATCCGGGGAGAAGGCGAATACCCCCTCCTTGAGCTGTGCCGGGCACTCGACGCGCACGCGACGGACCTTTCAAGCGTGCCCCGGCTCGTCTTTCGTGAGGGAGGCACGGTCCGGTCGTCCGACAGCGAGACCGGGGAGTTTTTCGATATGAACAGCGGGATATTCCCCGATTATGACGATTACTTTGCCTGCCGTGAGGCATCGGGAAGGACAGATGCCCCGGCAGTGCTCCCCGTTGAATCGAGCAGGGGGTGTACGTGGAATGCCTGCAAATTCTGCGTGTATTCCGCCGGCTACGGAACGCGGACAAAAGACGCGGACGTGCTGCTGAAAGAGATCGGTCATCTCGCAAGAAAATACGGTACGCCATACTTTGCCTTCATGGACAACGATATTGTCGCGAACGACACCCGGCGGCTCGAGGAGGTCCTCGACGGCTTGATATCATTCAAACAGGACCACGATGCTGAGTTCATTGCCGAGGTGATCCATAAGGACCTCACGGTGACGCTCATGGAAAAATTCCCCCGGGCAGGTTTTGGCAGGCTCCATTTCGGTTACGAGTCGCTTTCCGAACGTCTACTGAAAAAAATGCGAAAGAAGACGAATTTCTCGGACAATATATTTTTCGTTAAATTTGCCTGCAAGTTCGGCATACAGCTTCCGTCGGCGAACATAATCTGCGGCGCCGTGGGCGAGGAGGACGTCGATATCCTCGAGTGCATCGACAACCTCCATTTTCTCCGCTTCTATTATGACAGGGGCCTTTTCCGGCACAACATCATCCCGTTGAGGATCGCGAACAATTCAGGCTTTTATCAGATGCTTCCGCGGGAAGAACTGGCCAGGTTTGACCGGAACGAGATTTTCCACCTCCTCCCTGAGGCTGTGAAACAGGGTGTTGACCGGTTCGCTCTCTTTGATTTTTGTGCGCCGCAAAACGACCTCTGGGAGGTTTTTTCAAAGATCAACGATTTTTACTACGACCATGCGTACAGCTACTCCATCTCCCGGGAAGACGGACGCGTGATCTACACGGAATCCTTCGATTCCCAACCCGTTGTCCGCCTTGAAATAGGAGCGCTCGGGTATCATATCCTCAAGGAAACGAATTCAAAGGTGACGGGCCCTGAAGACCTTGTACGGTCGTGCCTCAAAGGGAAGGCCGGGATCGATGAAGGCCACGTGCTTGCCGCCCTCGATCTTCTCAAGGAGAAGCATCTCGTGTATTTCGACGACGGCTATCGGTCGATTATATCCGTGATCGATACGGAGCCGGAATTCAGGTAGGCCGGGCAGGCTTTGCGTTACCTGTTCGGGCAATAGTTGGCGAATGCGTTTCAGCAGCCGTCGACAGCAGGTTCATCGGGCGCCGTCTCCGGCTTGTGTTGCGTACTCAGCATCACGCTCGAGAACGATGTGCCCGGTACACGGGGCGCACTTTTTGGCAGCTTCGATAACAGACCATGAAAGGACGTGCCGGGTGAAGACGAACGGCCCGAAACGTGATTACACGGTAGACATGTTCAAGCCGGGCGACGCTGCCGGGGTGACGCAGCTGTTCAGGGATGTCTACGGGGACGGGTATCCGGTCAAGATGGTCTACGATGCGGAGCAGCTCGTGTCCGCTTTCAAGAACGGCGATTACATCCCTGTCGTGGCCCGGACGCCGGAGGGCAGGATCGTGGGATACACATCACTCTACCGTTCGGCGCCGCACGGAGGGCTTTACGAGGTTGGCCTGTCGCTCGTTCTGCAGGAGTACCGAAGAACACCGATTGCCGGCCTGATGTTCCGGCGCTGCGCAAAGATAGCGCCGACGGTCCCCGGCCTGGATGCGCTCTTTTGCGAAGCGGTCTGCAACCATACGTTCACGCAAAGGGCGGCGGTCACGTTCAAGCATATTGAAACAGCGATCGAGATCGACCTGATGCCTGCCGGGGCGTATGAAGCGGAGCAGGCCGCCTCCGGTCGGGTATCCGTCCTCAATATGTTCAGGACCTTTGTCCGGAAACCGCACGTCGTCCATGTCCCGGGCGTGTACGAGGACTATTGCCGCTATGTGCTTGCCGGTTTTGACGACAGCCGCACGGTGAGCGTGTCGGCAGACCACCTCCCGTCCGGTGTACAGACAGGACTGTCCAGCCGGGTGTTTGACTTCGCCCAACTGGCGCGGGTGACCGTTTCCGGGGCCGGCGCAGACTTCGAGGAGGTGTTCGATGCGGAGGAAAAGCGCATGCGTGCCGCGCAGTGCACACTCATCCAGGTGTGGCTTAAGCTGTCGTGGCCGTGGATAGGTGTGGTCGCGGACATTCTCAGGGCCAGGGGATTTTTTGTCGGCGGCATCCTGCCCCGCTGGTTCGGGGAGGACGGTTTTCTTATGCAGAAGGCGTTGGTGCGGCCGAACTGGGAAGGGATCGATCTGTATACGGACCGGGCCGCAAGGCTCCTTGACTTCATAAAGAATGACTGGGAAAAAACACAGGCGGCGGATCGTCCCTGAGCCGAAAGGCCTTCGTCGGCTTCCGGCATTGCGCAGGACCTGCTATTTCGCCCTGTCCCTCATTGCGGCATGGAGCCGCTCGGCCGTTACCGGCAGTTCGTTGATCCTGACGCCCGTCGCGTCGTAGATCGCGTTGAGGATGGCGGGTATGGTGGGCATGATCGCGCCTTCCCCGACCTCCTTCGCCCCGAAGGGCCCGTTCGGCTCATCGCTCTCAATTATAATGGTCTTCACGTTCGGCATGTCGAGCATGGTGGGGATGCGGTACTCTCCGAGTGACGCATTGGCCACCCGGCCGTCTTTGTCGAATTTGACCTCTTCGAAAAGGGCCTCGCCTAAGCCCATGGAGAGCGAGCCCTGCATCTGCCCCTCGACGTTCGTCCTGTTGATCGCAAAGCCGCAGTCATGGGCGTCCGTCATGGAGTCGACGGTGATCTTTCCCGTCTCCCTATCGACTGTGACCTCGACGACCTGCGCGGAACAACCGTAGGCCGGGGAGGTGCCGACCGCGGCACCTTTGTATTTCCCGCCCAGTTCGCCGGGTTTGTACGCCCCGTTCCCGACTATGACACCGTGCCGCAAAAATGCGAGACGGGCCGCTTCCTTGAATGTCAGCTCTGCAGGCAGCGACGGCTTTTCCCAGCCGCGATGCTCCTTTGCGTAGGCGGACCGCACTGCGGAGAAATCAGGCGCACCTTTCTTGAAGACCACAACTCCGTTCTCTATGTCCATATCCTCCCGGGGCACTTTGAGCTCGTCGGAGAGCGCTTCCAGCACCTGCCGCTTGACGTCCTCTGCCGCGGCCTTGACGGCATGGCCGGACATAAGGGTCTGCCGCGACGAGTATGCGCCGAGATCGACCCCGAAATCCGTGTCGCCGGAGTGCACCTTCACATCGTCGAATGAAACGCCCAGGGCTTCAGCGGCTATTTGGGAAAGGATCGTGTCGGATCCCTGACCGATCTCCGCCGCCGCCGTGTAAAGGCTCGCCGTTCCTCCGTCTTCCGAGAGCCGGATGGTTGCGGTCGAATGAAACGTTTCCGAACGGTAGATCGGGTACCCGGCGCCGGATACGAAGAACCCGCAGGCGACCCCGATCCCCTTGCCTCCGGGGAGTTTCCCTTTCTTCCCGTTCCAGCCGGAGCCGTCGCGCACCGCTTCGAGGCACTCCTTCATTCCGAGGCTCGACATGTTGAAGTCGTTGCAGGTCACGTCGCCCGTTTTCATGATGTTCTTGAGCCGGAAGTCGACGGGGTCCATGCCGAGCTCCCCGGCGATGATATCGAGCTGCTGCTCCCAGGCCGCCCGGGCGGCGACCCCTCCGTGCCCCCTCTGGGCGCCGCATGTGGGCTTGTTCGTGTAGATGCGGTACCCGTCGTACTTCATGTGGGCGAGCTTGTATGGTGCCCCGAGAAGGGAGCCCGCATAATATATCGTCGCGATGCCGAAGCTCGAATAGGCCCCTCCGTCGAGGTAGCACGTATTTTTCAGGGCGACGATCGTCCCGTCTTTTTTCACCCCGGTCGTCAATTCATGGAAGAACTGGTGGCGCGCCCGGGAATGGAGGAAGACCTGCTCGCGGGAGAAGACCATTTTCACCGGCCTGCCCGTGCGCATGGACATAAGCGATGACGCGAGCTCGATTGTGTTGACCGCCGCTTTCGGGCCGAAGCCGCCGCCGACGTACGGTTTGATGACCCGCACCTTCCCGATGGGTATGCCGAGCACCATGGAGAGGCTGCGCTGGACATAGTGGACCGACTGGGTCGACGAACGCAGCGTCAGGTTCCCGTTAAGGTCGAAGTGGGCAAGGCACGCCTGGGGCTCGAGAAAACCGCCGTCCTGCCTCTTGTTGACGAAACGGTCCGTCCGCACGATGTCGCATTCGTTGATCGCCTCGTCAAAATTGCCGAACTCCTGGTGGACCTCGGCGCTGATGTTGCCCGGATAGTCTTCGTGTATGGCGATCGCCCCGTCGCGCATCGCCGACTCGATGTCGAGGTACGCGGGAAGGGGCTCGTAGTCGACCTTGATAAGCGATATCGCCTCTATCGCCGTCTCGAGGTCCTCCGCGGCAACCGCGGCGATCTCGTCCCCGACATACCGCGCCCTGCCGATGCAGAACATCGTCTCGTCATAGCGTGCCGGGCTCACCCCGTATTTTATCGGGGGAGCTTCTTTTGCCGTCACCACATCCCTAACACCGGGGAGCTTCCTTGCGCGCGAGGCGTCGATATTCACTATTCTGGCATGTGCCAGGGGACTCTGGAGGACGGCCCCATAGAGCATGTTGGGCAGGGAAAGGTCTGCCGCATAACGGGCCTCGCCCGTCGCCTTGGCCGCGGCATCAACCCGGGGGATCCGTGTATTGATAACGTTATACGTCTTCATGGTCGCCTCCCCTTTATCCCTTCTTCATGGCCTTCGCGGCCTGCTCAACTGCCTCGACGATCTTCTGGTAACCCGTGCACCGGCAGAGATTGCCGGACAGCGCCTGCCGTATCTCGCGCTCCGTCGGTTCGGGGTTGCCATCGAGAAGGCTCTTTGCGGAAAGCACCATGCCGGGGGTGCAGAAACCGCACTGGATGGCCCCGAGCTCCACGAAAGCCTTCTGGATGGGATGCAGCCCCTGCGCCCCGGCGACGCCTTCGATGGTCGTCAACTCGCTGCCCGCCGCCTGCACGGCGAGGATGAGGCAGGAATTGACAGGTTTGCCGTCCATGATGACCGTGCATGCTCCGCAATCGCCCACGCCGCAGCCTTCTTTTGTACCGAGAAGGCCGAGGTCGTCACGCAAGGTCTGTGTCAGCGTCCTGTTCGGCGCAACTGCCAGTTCGTATTCCTTTCCATTCACGTTCAGGGTTATCAGCCTTTTCATAAGGCACCTCCCGCTTCGCGCCCGCGCGCTTCTTCAAATGCCCTGCGGAGCGTTCTCTTCGTCAATACCCCCACCATCTCCCGGCGGTATGCGGCCCCGCCGCGGATATCGTCGATGGGGGATGCGTCAGCCATGGCCCGCTGTGCCGCCCCGGCGAAAAGCTCGTCCGACGGGCGCTGGCCTAGGAGGAAGCTCTCCGCGGAAACCGCATGGACGGCCTTCGGCGCGACCGAGCTCAGGACAATGCGGACATCCTTTATCGACCCGCCGGGCTTATCGAGGGTGATCCTCGAGGCGACGGCCACGATGGCTATCTCGAGGGCCGCCCTGTGCCCGAGCTTTACGTAATCGGCGCCCGTAAAAGCGGGTACGCCGGGTATGACGATCTTTGTCAGGACCTCGTCCTCGTTCATTACCGTGCTCCCGGGGCCCTTAAAAAACCCATCGAGCGGGACCGTCCTTTTCTTGCCTCTGCCTTTGAGTTCAACCTTCGCCTCGAGCACCATGAGGGCCGGCGGCAGGTCGGCGGCCGGCCGGGCGGTGACGATGTTGCCCCCTATGGTCGCGCGGTTCCTGATGAGCGGAGAGCCGAGCGATGCCGCCGCCCTGGCGAGGACGGGCGCCGCTGAGGCTATAACGCCGGAGGAGACGAGCTCCGATACGGTCGCATGGGACCCTATCTCGACGGCGGTCTTTTTCATTCCCACCGCTCTGAGCGGACCTATCCGCCTGAGGCTCACAAGGCAGCGGGGAGCGAGGACGCCCTTTTTCATGTTCACAATGAGATCAGTGCCCCCGGCGATGACCTTCGCGGTGCCTTTGAGTTCCGAAAGTATCCGGAGGGCCTCCTGCAGGCTCTTTGGTTCCTCGTAATCAAATTTCGGCAGCAGCAGCATTACAACCTCCTTGTAGTCCTGAAAACAGGCGCCTCGTTGCCGACGAGGCGCCTTTCTTTATCTCATTGATTGTGCTCAAGTTCGTACAGGTCGCATATGTTGAGCTCAAGCATCCTGACGCTCGCAAGGACCCTCTTGGTGTTGCGCCTTACCGCCTCGACCCCGCCGGCCGCGTCGAGAAGCTCCCGGGCCGTCTGCCCGAGGGCCCCGATCTTTGCATCCGTCTCTCTTATATCGCTGTGTGTGCTCATTGCCGTTCCGCTCAGTGCCCCTTCCTGAGGTCCTTGAAACGTTTTGCCTTGACCTCGAAGATCACGGTCCTTCCCGACAACCTGTTCAGTGCGGCGCTCGTGCATCCGGGCAATGCGAGCGTGAAAAGGACCGATGACAATTGCTGGTCTCGCATACCCTTTCGCGAGATCAAAGAATTGCTTGGAAAAGATTTCGCGTTTTACGCAGAGGGCAAGCCCGGCCCTCCGGGTGCACAAACCCCTCCCGAACCGTCATCCCGCGCTTGACCCGGGACCCAGGGTTTTCTGTTTGTCTGTCCCAATATTGATGATGCGGGGCCTTTTACTTGTTCACCTGGCCCTGACCGGCCGTGGTCCCGACATCTTGTTTCAGCTTGAGCTGGTTGCTTTGTTTTTGCTGCAGCTTGAGCTGGTTGCTCTCCTTGTATTGTTTCGAGCCCCTCACTTTTTCCTGGTCCGTTTGACTTTTAAACTTGCCCTGCTTGCTGTAGGCAGGCGGGCTCCCGGGGCCGTCGGCGGCAAGGGCGTCGACCACGGGGACGCCCAGCGATACGCCCAGAGAGGCCGCCATGGTGGCAACAGCCAGGTATTTCGTGATGGAACGACGACCTCCGCTTTTTTCATCCGATGACTGTTTCTGCAATTCCGGCTTCATGATCATCTCCTCCGTAAGGTTATTCCGCCCACGTTTGGACGGCTTTGATGTGCATCCTCATTCTCTCTTCCAGGCTTTCGGGAATGGTTGCGCCCGACCGGGTGGAATAGTCGGCAAGCGCCCGGTCCATGTCGATCCACGACAGGTCATGGCCACCCTCAGGCCTTTCGGCAACGGCACGCACCGTGTCGAGAACGGTTTCATACCGGGAAGGCTCAAGCTCCTGCTCCTTGATCACCTCGAGCAGGCTCCACAGAAGGTTCAAATAAAGGTCGGCGGCGCGCAGGAAGTCGGCGGCGCCCTGCTCCTCCAGGTAGCCTTCGACCGTACCCCTCTCGTGAAAAGTCCCCCGGCACCCTTCTTCGCATTCCATGAGCGAAAAGTTCTCGACGCCCAAAAAATCGACGTGACGCCCGAGCGGGTACAGACGGCAGACCAGCGGCCGGTCTGCATGGACCCCGCAGCCTTCGGCACCGAGAAAGACACACGCCCCATCCTCTTTCGACCGCAGTACGGTCCCTCCGTTCGTCGTGAACCGGTCGATGAACCCGGTCGTCGAAACGCCTTGATTTTTGGACAAACGAGCTATCTCGTAAGGATTGAGATGTATGGTCTTAAAACGGCAGCACACCAGGCAGCGCCCGCACGAATACCCGAACACCGACTGGCGATTCAACCCGGACCTGCGCAGAGAAATTTCCATAGAAACCATTTACCTCATGCGTTAACAAAATTTATACAGGGCCGAACGTAACGTGTCAAGCGGGTAAACGGGCCAGCCGGGATGCTGTTCGTCCTTCATCTCGATATCGGGGCGATTCCGGGGAAGAGTTCTAACACAATGCGAGAGAGGGGACTTGAACCCCTATGGTGTAACCCGCTGGATCCTAAGGGCATAAATCGGCAAATGTCGCATTGTCTGTTGCAAGCTGTAATCATTCACAAATCAGGTACTATCAAGGGCTTTCCGGTTTTCCTTGTGTCGGCAAGAGTCGGTAAGAATCGGCCACAACCCGATAGTCTCGGTTATAAAACGGACATAAGAAGGCAAGAGAAAGGATTCTTTTTCCCAGGCATCCCCACTACACCCCTGAAATTCAGTCTGTGCGGATTACTCCTCATCTATATTATAAGAAACTATGCCGGCTTCCTTCTTGAAACAAACGTGGCGAGGGTCTTTGATTTCATACTGACTTCCGCATTTTAATGAATTATATCAACTCTCTTGCCCGTAAGTATGCTATAGATATACTGTCAATTATTTCGATGTGGCGGTGTTGTTCATTGCTGGAGGGGG